>NZ_MUFE01000001.1:0-555631 GCF_001995415.1 Salinivibrio sp. AR647
TGGTCACTCAGTTCATCGAATAAATCTTTTTGTCTATTCTCAACGAGTGCCCACACAGATTGCATAGGTCAAATTGTTAAAGAGCGCCGCTCATCGTTGAGCGGGAGTGGCATAATACGCCACTTTGGCATTGAGTCAAGCATTTTGTTTTGCTTGTCTGTATTGCCGTTGTTAGCTCGGCTTGCCGTGCCAACGAGAAGCGAATTATAGAGAGTTGTTTTTTTGATGCAAGTGTTTTTGTTCAAAAAAATCTAATCGCACAACTTTTCGCCGCATCGTTAAATATACGTTTACGCTTGGGTATCTTTCAATGCATCCGGCACATCGGCAATCGATACGAGGACCGCGGTCGCTAACGCCATCCCTTCTTCGGTAATAGGCTTCCCTGAACGAACCAGAAATCGCGTTTCGATACCTGCTGCTTGAGCGGCTTTCATGTCATCTGCTTTATCACCCACCATCACAGAGCGAGATAAATCAATATCAAGCTCTTCCGCTGCCTCTAAGAGCATGCCTGGTTTAGGTTTTCGGCAGTCACAATCAAGTTGATATTCACCGATGCCGTCTAATGCATGATGCGGGCAATAGTAGATGCCATCGAAATCGACACCTTTATCGGCAAAGTTCCAATCCATCCATTCTGTCAATTGTAAGAAATCTTCTTCGCTGTAGTAACCCCGAGCAATGCCCGCTTGATTAGTGACTAACACTAAAAGATATCCTTTTTCTTTTAACGCGCGGCACGCCTCAAACACACCGTCAATGTATTCAAAGTTATCGATACTGGCCACATAACCGTGGTCAACATTCACCACGCCATCACGATCGATAAAAATTGCTGGTAGCCTCACGCATTTTTCCTCTTCATCAATAGTCACCAGATTATGTCACGCTCAAGACTGACTTGCATCCATACTCCCCGTCTCTTTCGCATGCTAGTATAGCGGCTTTATTGTCGGGTTTATTCGTTTATGCGCTCCCCATTTTCTATCACGCCGATCGGCACGCTCCAATCACCGTTTAAAGAAAAGTTTGCTGTTCCTCGCCAACCGGGGCTGGCACCGAGTGCGCTTGCCCACCTTAAATTACACGATGACGCGAATCAGATTGAGGCTGTCCGAGGCATCGAACAATATTCCCATCTATGGTTGCTCTTTATCTTTGACCAAAACTTAGAGAAAGGATGGCGACCGACAGTGCGTCCCCCTCGTTTAGGTGGGAATGAACGTATTGGCGTCTTTGCTAGCCGAGCGACGTTTCGCCCTAACGGTATTGGCATGTCAGCCGTCGAGTTAGTTGATGTGTCACAGGATAACGGGCAGGTCACCTTAACACTGCGCGGATGCGATCTCGTCGACCAGACACCTATTATCGATATAAAACCATACATTCCCTATTCAGATAGCATAGCCGACGCTCAAGGCGGATTTGCTCAAACCAAACCGACCCCAATGGACGTCCGTTTTTCTGACAACGCATTACAGGCTTTATCTCAATCTCCTTATCAAGCCTACCATCAACGCGTGATTAGCGAAGTATTAGCCCAGGATCCTCGTCCTGCTTATAAACAGGGTAAAAAGGATGATAAATGTTACGCCGTACACCTTTTTGATTTTAACGTGCGGTTTTATGTACAACCTACGCAAATCCTGGTCGTGGCGGTAGAAGCTTTTGTCGAAACTCCCCCACACTGTTAATATGTTTGGACTTATTGAACGCCAATTTCAACGGATAACTTTAAATGCGTACCAGTCAATATCTGCTTTCTACCTTGAAAGAAACCCCTAGCGACGCAGAGATTGTCAGCCACCAGCTGATGCTGCGCGCGGGCATGATTCGAAAACTTGCCTCTGGCCTTTATACTTGGTTGCCTTCGGGTGTCCGCGTACTTCACCATGTTGAACGCATTGTGCGCGAAGAAATGAATCGAGCCGGTGCCGTTGAGACCATGATGCCCGTTGTCCAACCTGCTGATCTTTGGTTAGAGACGGGGCGCTGGGAGAAGTTTGGTCCTGAGCTACTTCGTATTGCTGACCGCCATCAGCGTGATTTTGTCTTAGGCCCTACGCATGAAGAAGTGATTACGCACTTGGCACGTAATGAAATTAATTCATACAAGCAACTGCCGCTCAATCTTTATCAAATCCAAACCAAGTTCCGTGATGAAGTACGTCCAAGATTTGGTGTTATGCGCTCACGTGAATTCACAATGAAAGACGCGTACAGTTTTGATATTGATAAAGCAGGCATGGAACAAAGCTACGAGAAAATGCGTGCGGCCTACTGTGCCATTCTTGATCGTATGGGGCTGGATTATCGTGCTGTGTTAGCAGATACCGGTGCGATTGGTGGGTCAGCATCACACGAGTTCCATGTCCTGGCCGACAGTGGTGAAGATCTGATTGCATTTTCAACCGAGTCCGACTACGCGGCAAATATTGAAAAAGCCGAAGCTTTGGCACCTAAAACGCAGGCTGATGCACCGACCCAAGAAATGACGCTCGTCGATACTCCTGATGCGAAAACCATCGCTGAGTTGGTTGCGCAGTTTGAGCTTCCGATTGAAAAGACGGTAAAAACTTTATTTGTCAAAGCCTCTGACGAGGTAGAGTCTGATCTTATCGCCCTAATCATCCGTGGCGACCACGAGTTGAATGAAGTGAAAGCAGAGAACCTACCACAGGTTGCTGCACCACTTACCTTTGCGACTGAAGAAGAAATCCGCGCACTGGTTGGAGCGGGTCCTGGCTCTTTAGGGCCTGTCAACTTACCGTCTCCTTTCATCGTTGACCGCAGTGTGGCAGTCATGAACGATTTTGGCGCAGGTGCCAATATCGACGATAAGCACTACTTCGGGATCAACTGGGGACGCGATGCGACGCTTGACCAAGTTGAGGACCTACGTAACGTTGTCGAAGGCGACCCTAGCCCGTGTGGCAAAGGAACGCTGATGTTTAAACGCGGTATTGAAGTCGGTCATATTTTCCAGCTTGGTAATAACTACTCGCAAAAAATGAATGCCGGCGTGCTTGGACAGGATGGCAAGAACGCGATGCTAGAAATGGGCTGTTACGGTATCGGCATTACGCGTGTGATTGCTGCCGCCATCGAACAGAACCATGACCAAAATGGCATTATCTGGCCCGATGCCCTTGCGCCATTTAAAGTTGCCATTGTACCGATGAATATGCATAAGTCTGAGCGCGTACGCGAAGCAGCAGAAGCACTCTATGCTGATCTGACTCACGCTGGTATCGATGTATTATTCGATGATCGTAAAGAGCGCCCAGGCGTAATGTTCTCCGACATTGAACTTGTCGGTGTTCCTCACACGATTGTTATCGGAGAGCGCAGCATGGATAACGGAGTGTTCGAGTACAAACACCGTCGTGATGGCGAGAAAGTGCCTTTTGCGATTGACGATGCACTGACTTTCATTCAATCAAAACTCGCTTAAATAGCGCGTGATGGTTGCATTCAATACCCCGTTTTAGCGGGGTATTTTTTTGCTGATTTGTTGCCAACCGGCCTCACTGATTACAAAGCCCTCTATTTAACGCAGTCACCATCCGCAATGTTTAAAAGATTGAATGTTGGAAAGAGTGTGACAATGACCATGCATCGGCGCACACAGGCTGTCTATAATCAAACTGTTAGCGCGAGGATGAGATATGTATGGCCAAAAGCAAACCTAAGACAGCTTTGGTGCTGACTGGCGGTGGGGCCCGAGCCGCTTACCAAGTTGGTGTGTTATCGGCGATCGCGCAGTGGTATCCGCGCGTGCATACTAGCCCGTTTACTATTTATTGTGGCACATCAGCCGGTGCGATTAATGCCGTCTCCCTTGCGAGCCATGCGTCATGTTTTCGACTAGGCGTCAAAAAACTGTCGTGGCTATGGCGCCGATTGAGTACGTCTCGTGTCATTGCGAGTCACCCCAGCGCATTGATTGGCCACCTGTTGTCACAAACCGGGCAACGTTTTCAGTCTCACTATCAACCTCCCATTCCCTTTGGCTTACTAAATAACCGACCTTTACGCTATCTGCTTAATCAAACCATTAACTTTAATAAACTTAATTATCAGGTCTTAGCTGGGCACTTACACGGGCTATCCGTCACCGCCTCTAACTATCAAACCGGCCAGTCAGTCAGCTTTTTCCAAGGAGATCCGGATATTCCGCCTTGGGTACGTGCCCGGGCGGTGGGCCGCCGCAGTCAAATATCAACAGAACACTTACTCGCATCTTCCGCTATTCCGTTCATGTTTCCAGCATCTAGAATTGGCCATGAGTTTTACGGTGACGGTGCCATCCACCAGATCGCACCTTTGCGGCCAGCGGTAAAAATGGATGCAGAGCGTATCCTCATTTTAGATTTGACCACTGGGATCCGGCAATCTGCTCAAATAAATCATGCAGCTCCTGGGCTAGCAATGCTCGGCGGCCACCTGATGAATGCCATTTTCGCCGATACACTGTCTGCAGATTTGGAGCACCTTCAACGACTTAATCAAGTGGCTAGTGCGCTGACACCATCACAGCAGCAACAGTTGGGATTACGCCATATTGATGCCTTACATCTGCGTCCTTCTGAGCCTTTTGAGCCCCTAGCCAAGCGTTTTTACCCACATATGCCGATAGCCTTGCGGAGTTTACTCAAATTATTAGGCATCAATGCCGGTCAAGATGCGACCCTAGCGAGTTATTTGTTATTTGAGCCGGCATACCTTCGCCAGTTGATTGACATTGGTTATCGCGATGCACACAATCATCAGTCTGATATTCTCTCTCTACTGACCGATTAATTATCTAAAAAACAACATGCTTATTAGCCTCTCCTCACCATGATTAGGATGAATATTAAAGGCTGGCATGATTTCTGCTTTACCATTACAAACACACACGATTGTAGAGTTGTTATCCTTTAATGAATGCCTCGCACATAAAGCAGTATACAAAGGCTGATTCCCCCCCGCGGATTATTCCGTTGGGCGCCGATCAGCGCTTGTTGTTGCTGCAAAAACTGCAAGGCCACCTTGATATAAAGGTCCTGTTCGAGGTCTATGCGCGCCAATTAGAAAAACATATCGATATCGGTCGGATTATTTGGGAGCACGATGACATCTCCAATATCATTCGCCGTGGTGAGCAACATACCTTTCGTCAAACGTTTTCAATCAAGTTCAATAAACAGCCGCTTGGTGTCCTTCAATATTCGACACCTTATAAGCTCGACCGAGACGAAATTAGCTTGTTACACACCTATCACAAGTTATTAGCCGGGCCACTTAATAATGCCGTTGAGTATACGCGTGTGAAAAATATGGCGTTACTTGATGGTTTAACAGGCTTACACAACCGTACGAGCTTTGAGCAGGATCTTCAGCATGCGGTTGCTGTATGCGAGCGAGAAAATATCGGCCTTGTGATGGTGATGTTCGATATGGACAACTTTAAACAAGTCAATGACACCTATGGTCATTTGGACGGCGATAAAGTGTTACGCCGCTTTTCATTGCTGGTTAGGGAAGCGGTAAGAGGAAGTGATCGCTGCTATCGACTGGGCGGCGATGAGTTTGCCGTCATCTTACAGCCCGCCAGCCAAACGTCAGTCAAGCGAGTCACAACACGCGTTAAACAACTCGTTGGCCAAGACCACCTGCTATCCAGCCATCAGATCAGCGCCTCGGTCGGATTTTCTGAGTATCGACAAGGCGACAATAATCTCTCTCTTTACGAGCGTGCTGACCAGAGCATGTACCGCCAAAAGCGCGCACGTTAATACTTTCCTCCTGCCGGTGAGATTGGGTATAGTGCTCCTTATCATCACTTGAGGAGACAATCATGAAAGTTGCAGACTGCTGTGATCTTATTCGCCAACGCTATGCCGAAATAGGCAGTGGTGAGCAAGGCTATATTCCTGCGGCGATCCACTGCGCGATCAACACCCTAAACGACGTTGCACAAGATCCGTCGATTCCTCAGTCACGTCGCGACCAAGCTGCATTTGCAGCCGCCAATTTATTGATTAGCGATCACGAGGATTAAGATGGATTTAAACAATTACGCGACCATGGATCCTGTGATGCTGATGAGCATCATCAACATGAAGCTGCGTGATGAATTCGATGGCTTGGACGATTTGGTTCGCTATTACGAGATAGATAAAGTCGCTCTCTGTGCTCGACTTAAAGACGCGGGCTTTGACTACCTGGAAGCAACGAAGCAATTTCGGTAATCAGGATTAAAACGAGAAAAGCGGACATGGTGTCCGCTTTTTATCTCAATTCACCCTGTGAGCGTGTTCGCTTAACCCAGTGACACCCATAACACGGTTGCCACCAAAATAGGACACACGAACTTCACATAGGCGGGCCAAATTTTCCAAAAAAGGCTCTGTTCAATCTCTTCATAGCCCTCACGTAAGGCAGACAACTTACGGTCACGCGCCCAGATCCAGCCACCAAATAAGCAAAACAGTAAAGCAGTAAAAGGCTGGAAGTATTGCGTCGCCACTTTTGCCACTAACCCGAACAAAGTACCAAAGTGGAAAACAATCACCGCACTCAACGCCGCAATCAAGCCGCCAAGCACCCAGCTTGTCAATTTACGATTTGATCCTAACCGCTCGCTAGCCAGTGCAACCGGACACTCGAGCATAGAAATAGAAGACGTCAGTGCGGCAATCGTCATTAATAAAAAGAAGACCAAAGACACATAAGGGCCAGCAGCACCTAAGCTTTCAAACAGCAAGGGTAACACGGTGAATACTAAGGTATCGGCGCTAAGTAAGCTGCCATCCTGAGCATAGATTTCGACGCCCTGATGCATCGCCACAAACATCGCTGGCAATACCACTAACCCCGCAACCACCGCCACAGCAGTATCCACCAAGGTCACACTCAAGGCCATCTTCGGCAAATTCTCTTTCTGGCTAAGGTAAGAGCCATAAATCAACATCGAGCACCCACCAATCGTCAGCGAAAAGAACCCTTGCCCCATCGCGGCTAGCAACAAGTCTTTGTCCATGATCTTGCTAAAGTCTGGGATGAGATAGTGCTTTAGTCCTTCTGTCGCGCCTGGCAATGTCATGATGTAGATGAACATGGCGGCAAATAAGACAAATAGCGCAGGCATCAAACGCGTTGACCAGCGTTCGATCCCTTGCTTGACCCCGGCTTGGACGATAAAAATAGTCAAAACATAAAAAAGGATAGCACCAAACAGGTTACGCGACGCCGAAAAGCCTTTTAACCAAGCCGCTGTATCGGTAAATTGCAGGATCTCTGCGACCGCGGCGAGCAAAAATGACACTAACCAACCACCAACGATGCTATAAAACGCTAACACCATACAAGGCACCGCCAGGCCAATAAGACCTACACCACTGCCTAAGCGCTTCATTAGTGGGTTGTCACTTAATGCACGCATACTATCTAGCGGGTTAGCTCGACCATGACGGCCTATCGCCATCTCGACCACCAGCATCGGAAACGCGACCAGCAGAATCATCAGAAGATAGACGAGCAAAAAAGCGCCCCCGCCATTACTGGCCGCTTGCGTCGGAAAACCCCAAATATTACCGAGCCCAACCGCAGCCCCTGCTGCAGCGAGAACGAAGCCAATTCTAGTACCGAATAACTCGCGACTTGATGCCATTACCACTTACCTCATGTATCATTAGACTAGTACATTAAGTAATTCGGGAAAATTAAGCAAGCCCGGGGCGCTTAACTGCTCAATTAATCATCACTAGACGGGCATGCTATTATGCCGCCATGATGCGCGATGTTTCTTTTGTCCTCGGTTTAACGGAGTAAAAATAGGTAAACATCCGTTTGCAAAGACTAACGCTAACGTTGCCAAACGAGTCGCCATTGCTGACCACTCGCCCCTAGACGAACAAAATGGTCAGCCACCGCTACCACGCCCTGATCGTCACAGACAATAGGTTGCCGACGACGTAACCAACTTGGGATCGCCGCCTCTTGATAGAGCTTCTTCAATTTTCGCCGCCCTTGCCGCCCAACAGGATGCATTGCTAAGCCACTCGGATTAAAGTGGACCTTGAGCGTTGAGGTTAATGGTCCGAGCGCTAAACCTGGCGCTGTCGCCTCAAAGGGCGACAAGTGCAATTGTCCAAGCCCATCGGGTAACGTCAGGGGCTGCTCCAGTGTTAACTCTCCTTGCCACTGCGATAAGTCGGCACAAGGTGTGACGACATAAAGCTGTTGCTGATAGCGACGAATACTGACATCTGCGATCGTCAAACACGGGTTAGCGTCTTGTTTGGCGTGGATCACGTCACGGATAAGCACCTGTAACTGCGCATAAGTGAGCACCAACTTATATCGCTTTAGCCAATGACGGAGCAGCGCATGCGCCATGGCAGGATCCGCTTGGGGGAGTACCGCGATCGGTAACGCGCCTGAATCACTAAGTGCATTTTCCACTATCGGCGCGATAAAACGCGTCAGCAGTGAGGATTGCTCTGCACATAGGCGCTGTGTGCGTTGAACGGCTTGTCGAAAGCCAGGCCAGCGCGCATCGGCTTGCGGTAACCAGTGCTGACGTAAGAAGTTGCGATCAAAGCGAGTTTGCTGATTGCTAGGGTCATCAATCCAACTCAGCCCATGGCTGCTGGCATAGCTTGCAAGGGCAGCACGTGATTGGGCTAAGAGAGGCCGCACGAGCCAGCCCTGTCCTAATGGACGCACCTCGGGCATCCCTGCTAATCCGTCGAGGCCACTGCCACGCTTTAGCGCGAGAAAAAATGTTTCGACCTGATCGTCACTATGCTGCGCCGTCAACACTAAACCTTCCGGCTCTAGATGTTGTTGCAAAGCCTGATACCTTGCTTCACGCGCGGCGTGTTCAAGACTGAGCGCACTGTCGAGTTCAACATGCTCAACTCGACAGTCAAAGCCCGCTTGTGCAGCCCAGTGTTGGCATTGTCTCGCCCATTGTTCAGCCTGCAGTTGCAAACCATGATTAACGTGGACCACCCGATAACAATGCTGAGGATGCTGATCACGATACTGAGCCAACAGTGCAAGCAGCACCCGAGAGTCCAGACCACCGCTTAATGCGAGAATGATCTGCCGTGGCGTCGTGGTTAACGGTGCCAAACAATCACAAAGTTGTTGGTAAAGCATAGGCATTCACTGTTGATATAATCCGCCATTGTTGCTGGCCGCTGGTAAAAAGAAAAGGGCCCGAAGGCCCTTTTATCCCTATAAATACCATAACGGCTTAGCAATAACCGTAGTTCAATAAACGCTGGTAACGACGATCGCGCAGGCTTTCCGTATCCAAGCCTTCCAAATCAGCCAGCTGGGCCAACAAGGTGTCTTTAATACGCTCTGCCATCGCGGTTAAATCGCGATGGGCGCCCCCAAGTGGTTCGCTAATCACAGTATCAATTAAACCCAGCTCTTTAAGCCGTGGCGCTGTGATCCCCATTGCATCCGCCGCTTGAGGGGCTTTTGCTGAATCACGCCAAAGAATCGACGCACATCCCTCAGGCGAAATCACCGAATAGGTTGAGTATTGCAGCATGTTGACGTAATCGCCTACGCCTATCGCTAACGCTCCTCCAGAGCCTCCTTCACCGACCACATTACAAATAATGGGGACAGTTAACCCAGCCATTTCTTTAAGGTTTCGAGCAATCGCTTCCGACTGGCCGCGCTCTTCCGCGCCCACACCAGGATACGCGCCGGCGGTATCAATAAAGGTGATCACAGGAATATTAAACCGTTCCGCCATCTTCATCAGGCGTAATGCTTTACGGTACCCTTCTGGTTTTGGCATTCCAAAGTTACGTTTTACCTTTTCGTTAGTATCACGCCCTTTTTGGTGACCGATCACCATCACTGGACGTCCCTCAAGACGCGCCAATCCACCGACTAATGCTTTGTCGTCGGCATACGCACGATCGCCGGCCAGCTCATCAAATTCGTGAAAAATCCGGTTCAGATAATCGTAGGTGTAAGGGCGTTGTGGATGACGCGCCAACTGCGCGACTTGCCAAGCACCTAAATCAGCAAAAATCTTTCGAGTAAGCTCAACGCTTTTGGTTTCCAGCTGCTCGATTTCTTTATCTAAGTTAACCGCGTCTTCTCCGCCACGCTTGGACACCGCACGAAGGGCCTCAATTTTGGCTTCTAATTCTGCGATCGGTTTTTCGAACTCTAAAAAATTAAGACTCATACCAAGAGAATCCTATTGGTCACCGCCAGTGTACGCGATACGTCACCAGCCTGGCTTAGTTAAACTCTAATTCGACTTGATCATTACCGAGCAAGCCTTTCAAGGTGTCGATTAATTCATCGGTTGGCGTCACACGCCATTCCGCGCCTAAACGCAACCGAGCACGCGCATCATCACGCTGATAATAGATATTCACCGGCACCGTACCCGAACGATACGGCGCCAGTGCATCATGAAATCGTTCAAAAAAGGGGGCCTCTATTTGCTTAGATGACATCGATATGCCCAAACAACGCGCGTATTTTTCCCGCGCTTGGCTAATGTCCATCAATTCACGGGCGGTCATTTTAAGCCCCCCGTTGAAGTCATCAAAGCTGACCTGTCCTGAGACCACCAGAATGCGATCTTTCTCCACTAGATCAAGATATTTGTCGAGCACGTCAGAAAAAAGCATCACTTCCATCCGGCCCGAACGATCATCCAGGGTCAGTATCCCCAGCCGAGAGCCGCGTTTGGTGGTCATGACTCGCGCAGCAATCACCAACCCTGAAACGGTCGAGATCACATCGCGTTTAGTTGCGTGCGCATCTTCCAGCCGCCAGGTCACATAATTTTTCAGCTCTTTGCGGTAACTATTAATGGGATGACCGGTTAAATACAACCCTAGCGTTTCTCTCTCTCCCTCTAGCCATACTTTATCTGGCCAAGGGGCCGCATGCGCGTAGGCGTGCTCAACTTCTTCAGGGGCATCAGTTAATACCCCGAACATATCGGTTTGCCCATATGCTTCAGCTTGATGGTGTTGGCTCGCGGCGCGAATAGCTTCATCGACAGACGCCATCATCGCAGCACGATGTGGCCCCAGTTTATCCATAGCACCGGCGCGGATCAGCCGTTCAATCACACGTTTGTTGACTTTTTTAGTATCAATTCGAGCACAAAAATCAAACAAGTCTCGGAAATAACCGTCTTGCTCGCGAGCGGCGACAATTGTATCAATAGGGCCTTCGCCAACCCCTTTAATCGCCCCAATACCGTAGACAATCTCACCTTGGTCATTCACGGTAAAATGATGCAGACCCGCATTCACATCGGGCGGTAACACCGTCAGCTTCATGCGGCGACACTCTTCAACCAGCCCCACGACTTTATCGGTGTTATCCATATCAGCAGTCATCACCGCCGCCATAAACTCAGCGGGATAGTGCGCTTTTAGCCACAGCGTTTGATAAGAAACTAGCGCATATGCCGCTGAATGCGATTTGTTAAAGCCGTAACCGGCGAACTTTTCTACTAAGTCGAAGATGCGCATCGCCAGCTCGCCATCAATGCCGTTGGCGATCGCCCCTTTCTCAAAGATTGCACGCTGCTTGGCCATTTCTTCGGGCTTTTTCTTACCCATGGCACGACGCAGCAAGTCTGCACCGCCGAGAGTATACCCCGCTAGCGTTTGCGCAATCTGCATCACCTGCTCTTGATAGAGAATGATGCCATAAGTCGGCTCAAGCGTTTCTTGCAGTGACGGATGTTGCCACTTCTCATCGGGATAAGAAACCTGCTCTCGGCCATGCTTACGGTCAATAAAGTTATCGACCATCCCTGATTGCAACGGGCCCGGCCGGAACAACGCCACCAAAGCGATCATGTCCTCAAAACTATCGGGCTGAAGACGCTTGATCAGCTCTTTCATGCCACGCGATTCCAGCTGGAAAACCGCGGTCGTCTCGGCTTTACGCAACATCGCAAAGGATGCCTGATCGGTCATCGGGATCGCGGTAATATCAATCGGATCCAGCCCTTTGGCTTTCAAGCGAGGATTGATCATGCCCAACGCCCAGTCGATGATCGTCAGGGTTCGCAGGCCCAGGAAATCAAACTTCACCAAGCCTGCGGTTTCAACATCATTTTTATCGAACTGGGTAACAGGGTGGTGTCCCTCGCTATCACAATAGAGTGGCGAGAAATCGGTAATCGTCGTGGGCGAAATCACTACCCCGCCCGCATGCTTACCCGCGTTACGTGTGACCCCTTCCAGCTTCCGCGCCATGTCGATCAGCGCTTTGACTTCTTCATCATTGTTATAGACTTCGACCAGCTGGGGCTCTGCGTCAAAGGCTTTCTCAAGGGTCATCCCTGGATCAGGAGGCACAAGTTTAGAAATGCGATCAACAAAGCCGTAAGGGTGTCCCAACACCCGACCTACATCGCGAATAACCGCCTTGGCCGCCATGGTACCAAAGGTAATGATCTGAGATACCGCATCACGTCCGTACATTTCGGCGACATGGTCGATCACCAGATCGCGTTTATCCATACAGAAATCGACATCGAAATCCGGCATCGAGACACGCTCGGGATTCAAGAAGCGCTCGAAAAGCAGATCAAATTGCAGCGGATCCAGGTCGGTGATTTTGAGGGCATACGCAACCAATGAGCCAGCGCCCGAACCGCGCCCTGGACCAACGGGGATATCGTTATCTTTTGACCATTGGATAAACTCCATGACGATCAAAAAGTACCCGGGAAATCCCATTTGGTTAATCACGCCAAGCTCACGCTCTAAGCGTGCGTCATAGTCGGGTCGTCGACGTGCTCTTTCTGCTTCATCAGGAAACAAAAAGGCGAGACGTTCTTCCAACCCCTCTTGCGAGCGTTTAACCAGGTACTGATCAATGTCCATTCCCTCGGTCGGGAAGTTCGGTAAGAAGTATTCGTTTAGCCGAACAGGCACATTACAGCGTTTGGCTATTTCAACACTGTTGGTGAGTGCTTCGGGAATATCCGCAAACAGCTCACACATTTCTTGCTCAGTGCGTAAATACTGCTCTGCACTGTAGTGTTTAGGCCGACGCGGATCATCGAGCGTAAAGCCATCATGAATCGCGACGCGAATTTCGTGAGCATCAAATTCATCGGGCGAGAGAAAACAGACTTCATTGGTCGCCACGACAGGTAAATCATGCTCGGCAGCAAAGTCGACCGCAAAATGGAGGTAGCTCTCTTCATCTTGGCGTCCGGTCCGCACCAACTCCATATAGTAAGCGTTAGGAAAGTACCGCTGATAGAAGTGTGCGCACTGTTCGGCGAGCGCTTGGTTGCCTTTCAGTAAAGCACGACCCAAATCACCACGACAGCCGCCAGATAGCACAATTAGGCCTTCGGCATGGTCAACGAGCCATTGTTGATCAATCACAGGACGATGCTGCACATGGCCGCGCAAATACGCTTTGGAGATCAGTAATGTCAGGTTTTTGTACCCAACTTTATTGGTGGCAAGCAGGGTTAGCTGACATAACTCATCGCCAAACGCATCAGACTGAACATTAAAATCTGCCCCGATAATGGGCTTAACACCCACATTGTTCGCAGTGTTATAGAACTTAACCAACCCACATAAATTACTGAAATCGGTGAGTGCCATCGCAGGCATGCCCATTTCCGCCACTTTTTTTACCAATGGCGGCACTTTGGACACTCCATCAACCATGGAGTAATCACTATGAATGCGTAAGTGGACGAAACGTGGCTCAGACATAAAACTCGCTACTTCACTATGATTGGCTGAGATAAATAGCGCGCACTAGTCGATACCGAGCGCGCGTTTAACCGGCTTAAAGCTCTTACGATGCATCGGTAAGGCACCGTGCTCAGCTAAAGCGGCCATATGAACTTTGGTCGGATACCCTTTATGTTGGGCAAATCCGTAGCCTGGATACGCGGCATCCAGTAACGCCATTTCATGATCGCGATCGACCTTGGCTAAAATTGAGGCGGCACTGATTTCCGCCACGCGTAAGTCACCTTTCACAACGGCTTGCGCCGGCATCGGTAAGTCAGGCACGCGATTACCGTCAATCAGCGCATAATCCGGAGTAACCGACAGCCCATTCACCGCACGCTGCATCGCTAGCATCGTGGCGTGTAATATATTGAGTGCATCAATTTCATCAGGCTCAGCACGTCCAACAGACCATGAAAGCGCTTTTTGCTTGATCTGATCATACAGCGCAAGCCGCTTTTTCTCGCTCAATTTCTTTGAATCGGTTAATCCAACAATCGGCTGATTGGGATCTAAAATCACCGCCGCTGTCACCACCGCGCCGACAAGCGGGCCTCGCCCGACCTCATCAACACCAGCAATCACGTTGGCGTCCGGGTATACAAAAGGTTGTTCAGTCATGGTGACCCAATAGTGTTAATACTGCCTTGGCGGCGGAGGCATCCGCATTTTGACGAATGGTTTGATGCAACGCAGTAAAGGTGGACAACAGTGCTTGATTATCGCTATCAAGCTGATCACTAACGGCCTTCGCTAACGCCTCTGGCTGACAGTCTTCCTGTAGCAGTTCAGGCACCAGTGGCGCGTCTGCTAAAATATTCGGCAACGAGACATACTGGGTCTTAAGCAAACGCTTTGCCAGCCATGCTGTCAGTGGTTTCACGCGGTAGCCCACCACCATAGGACGCTTGAGTAACATGCATTCAAGCGCGACGGTTCCCGAGGCCAGCAACACAGAATCGGCCGCACTAATAACCTGGCGCGCTGTATCGTCAATCAAGGTAAACGAAAGCTCTGGGGCAATGGCCTGCCAAGCTTGCTCAAACTGTTCGCGACGTGCCGAGTTAACCAAAGCAACCACAAAGCCAAGTTCCGGATAACGTGCCGCAAGCTGTTGGCAGGCTTGTATGAACGGCGGGGCTAACATCGCCATCTCACTGCCGCGACTTCCCGGAAGGACCGCTAACCAACGTTTATTGGGGTCAAGCCCCAGGGTTTGCTGTGCCGCCGTTTTATCCACTTGCATCGGAATGCTATCCGCCATGGTGTGACCGACAAAGGCACACGGCACGTCGAACTTGTCGTAAAACGCTTTTTCAAAGGGCAGAAACGCTAAGACAAGATCCGTGGCGGCCGCAATTTTAAAGATCCGCTTTTGCCGCCACGCCCACACTGAAGGGCTGACGTAATGGACGGTTTTTATTCCGGTTTTTTTTAATGATGCTTCAAGACGTAAGTTAAAGTCCGGCGCATCAATACCAATAAAGACATCAGGCGGATGAGCAGTAAAGTGCTTCACCAGCGCGGCCTTCACATTCAATAAACGCGGCAGTCGACCCAAGACCTCAACCAGCCCCATCACGGACAGCTCTTCCATATCAAACAGGCTCTGGCAGCCTTGCGCTATCATTCGTGGGCCGCCAATGCCGACAAATTCAATATTCGGGTGCTGGGCGCGCAGTGCCTTGATGAGGCCTTCACCTAAAACATCGCCGGAGATTTCTCCGGCGACGATTCCAACCCGTAATGGACGCTCACTCGGTAACATTAACGAATAACGCCTCGCGTTGAGCGTGCAAAAAAGTCAACAAACAACGCCAATGCAGGTTCGTCTTCTGCTTGCGCCGCGAGCTCTTTTTTCACTTCTTCTAACGTTTTACCGGCGCGATACATGTTTTTATACACCGCACGAATGGCCCGAATGGCGGACTTGTCGAAGCCACGGCGTTTGAGACCCTCCACATTGATCCCAAACGGTGCGCAGTGATTGCCTTGAGCCATCACATACGGTGGCACGTCTTGAACCACAATGGATCCGCCACCGAGCATGGCATGACTACCAATGACGCAGAACTGGTGAATAGCTGACATCCCGCCCACTATCGCATAGTCATCGACATGGACGTGTCCTGCCAAGGTCGCATTGTTGGCAAAAATACAATGATTCCCCACCACACAATCATGGGCGACGTGGGCATTAATCATAAACAGGTTGTCGCTGCCAACTTTGGTTTCGCCTTTATCTTGCACCGTGCCGCGGTGCATGGTCACGCTTTCCCGAATGGTATTGCGATCACCAATTTCCAATGTTGTTAGCTCACCAGCATATTTAAGATCTTGGCATGCTTCACCAATGGAGGCGAACTGATAGATTCTATTATCACAACCAATACGCGTAGGCCCTTTGATCACCACATGGGTCATCACTTCGGTCCCTGCACCGATCTCTACACCCTTCCCCACATAAGAAAAGGCGCCAATTTTTACGTTTTCCCCCAAGACTACACCGTCTTCGACAACGGCAGCGGGATGGATATAGGCAGTTTCGTGGATCACAATTAGATCTCTCTTCTTGCGCACTTTAATTGAGCCGAGCAGACAACATCACCATCGACTTTTGCGACGCCAGTAAAGGCCGCAATACCTCGGCGCTCTTTAATAAATTCTACCTCGAGAACCAGTTGGTCGCCTGGCGAGACTGGGCGGCGGAATTTAGCATTATCAATGCTTGCAAAATAGTATAGCTCGTTGTCTTTCGGCTTACCGAAGGTCTTAAATGCGAGCAAGCCTGTCGCTTGCGCCATCGCCTCTAGGATCAGTACGCCTGGGAACACCGGCAACTGCGGAAAATGCCCAGTGAACTGCGGCTCATTAACCGTAATATTTTTAATCGCGTGAAGGTACTGCCCTTCTTCAAAATCGGTAACACGATCAATCAACAAAAAAGGATAGCGGTGTGGTAGCAGCTCTTTGATTTCATTGATATATAGAACTTTTTTTTCGCGAGTCAAGGTAGTATTCCCGTTCAAATCCAATACTGACTTCATTAACGCAAAACGGCCCGCGTTACTAAGGCGGGCCTGCTATTCTCGGCGTTAATCTTGTTTGTCGAGCTGATGTTCCAGCTCTTTAAGTCGCTTGTGCATCTCGTCAATTTTGAGCACACGCGCGGCTGTTTTCCGCCACTCGCGGTTGGGCTGTAACGGAATACCGGACGAATACATGCCCGGCTCAGTGATTGGCCGCATTACCATCGCCATTCCTGTGATGGTCACGTTATCTGTGATTTCCATATGGCCATTAAACACGCTGGCGCCACCGATAATGCAGTGTTTACCTACTTTGAGGCTGCCTGCCATTACCGTTGCACCCGCGATTGCCGTGTTCTCACCAATCGAGACATTATGCGCAATCTGGCACTGATTGTCGATAATCACGCCATCAGCAATCTCGGTATCATCCAACGCCCCACGGTCGATAGTGGTACAGGCACCTATTTCGACTCGGTTACCAATCACAACCCGGCCAAGCTGAGGGATTTTAATCCATTTGCCTTTGTCATTGGCGTAGCCAAACCCATCTGCGCCGATCACTGTTCCTGCTTGAACCAAACAATCTTGACCGATAACGACATGATGATAGACGCTAACATTGGCCCACAGTTTTGTCCGCGCGCCGAGTTTTGCGCCCTTACCAATAAAGCAACCTGCGCCAATTTGAACGTTGTCACCAATTAACGCCCCAGATTCAATCACCGCATTAGGACCAATGGCGACGCCTTCACCTAGGATGGCATCATTTGCAACGACCGCTGACGACGCGATATCGGTGGCGCAGGCAGGGGTCGTATCTAAAATTTGTGCGACCTTCGCGTAGGCTAAATAGGGGTCTGCCACCACCAAGGCATTGCCATGGCAATAGGCAAGATCGCCTTCTTTAAGCATCACCGCGCTAGCACGACACAGTGCAAGACCCTTCCGATATTTCGGACTCGATAAGAAGGTGATTTGCCCTTCTCCCGCTGAATTCATCCCTGCAAGCGAGGTTATCGTTACAGCGCCGTCTCCGTGGAGCTGTGCATCCAGTTTTTCCGCTAATTCAGCGAGAGTAATTGAAACCATGGGCTCCTCGACGGTTAGTTAACTGCGTTAATCACTTTTTCAGACAAATCATCACTTGGGTTCGCATACAAAACGGCATTGGCATCAATCACGATGTCATAGCCCTCTTGCTCTGCCACTTTATCGACGGCTTTTTTCAGCTTTTGCACCAGCTTAGATTCTTCTTGGCCGCCGCGCTTGCGCTGATCTTCCTGCAAGGCTTTTACTTTGAGTTTATAGTCAGACTCCATCGACTGAAGCTCGCGTTGTAGCTTCACGCGCTCGTCTTCGCTCATCAACTCACCATTACGTTTAAGTTTTTCTACGCCTTTTGAGAGCTTTTCTTTCAAACGTTCAATCTCTGCGACGCGATCTTTAAATTCACCACGCAATTTTTCATTGAGGTTATTTTTTTGCGCCAGCTGCGACATCACAGCGCCGGTTGATACGTAGCCCACTTTCTGTGCAGCATCAGCCGCTGATGCGTACATGGACGTGGTCAATACCGCGACACTCAGTCCCGCTGCTTTCAAAAATGATTTCACAATAGTCTCCTTTCTGATCATCAGAATGTGCGCCCGATCGTGAAGGTAAAGAACTCTTCATCGTCGCCAGGCTGGCTAGTTATAGGTTTTGCGATGGAAAACACCAAAGGTGCCATCGGTGACATCCACTGCAGTGCCACACCGTAAGCGGCACTGACATTGGATGGATCTGAGTAGTCTTTTGTACCTGGGGGATAGCCCATATCGACCAGTTCTTGGCGATCAAACTCAGTGTCCCACACAGAGGCGGCATCAATAAAGACGCTGGTACGGATTTGCTCGCGTGCTTCATCTGAAGCAAATGGCGTCGGTACAATCAGCTCAACACTGGCAAGCGCCATGGCGTTACCACCAACCGCATCACTTGAACCGTAAGACCCTTCGGATTGTTCAATGTCCCCGTCCGGCTGCTCAGAGCCATCTGCTTCATAAATAGCTTTAGGGCCTACCGAGTTCGAGCGGAAGCCACGCAGAGATGAGAAGCCACCAGCATAATAGTTTTCATAAAACGGCAGCATATGGTCTTGGCCGTTGGTTTGACCATAGCCGTTACCATACGCGAGACGACCACGCGTTAAGAGCGTAAATTCATGCTCTTGTGTCAGCGGCATATACTGGCGAATATCGTACTGCATTTTAAAATACTGAACGTCGGACCCCGGCACTGTCATGCGATAAGAGGCTCGCTGATAATTACCGGCGGTTGGAAAGTAGCCACGGTTGAGATTATTGCGCGTCCATGAGACGGACATATCAAAATCATCAACTTCGAGTCCACCATTGCTCGTTAAGTGATCATTATGGCGTTCAAGAAACTTATCGATTTGGTAGTATTTACCAATATTTTCAATTTTGTTGTGGGTATACCCTAGCGAGAAATCGACTGAATTCAACTCATCGGTCCAAAAACCCCACGTCAGGCTTGTCCCGTAACTCTCGTTGGTATACTCAACAATATTGGCATCACGCGCTTCAAACTCGTTGTAAAATACCTTACCACCCAGACTGACACCATCGAGGGTAAAGTAAGGGTCTCGGTACTCCAACGTTAGGTTTTTACGGTAATCATTGACCATGGCATTAATGCCAAAGCGATTACCGGTACCGGCAAAGTTATCTTGCTGCAAACCGAGCTGTAAACTGGCGCCAGACTCGGTACCGTAACCGACACCAAAGTTAATGCTACCGGAGTTGGCTTCTTTGACTTTATAGTTAACATCGACTTGATCGTCCGTTCCCGGCACGCGTTGTGTATCCACTTCCACGTTTTGGAAAAAGCCGGTACGACTCAACCGCTCTTTCCCCCGAGTGACCGCTTTGGAGTTTAGCCAGGTTCCTTCCAGCTGTCGCATTTCGCGGCGTAACACTTCATCTTTAGACGTGGTATTCCCGGAAAAGCGGATATTGCGCACGTAGATACGCTTACCCGGCTCGACATTCACGGTCAGTGAGACTTGTTGGTTGTCATCGTCAAAAGTCGGCATGGTATTGACTTTGGGGTAGGCAAAGCCGGTTTCACCAAGATGGCGCTTAATGGCCTCTTCGAGTGCAGTCACCTTATCGCCATTGTAGGTATCACCACGGGTAAAGCTAACCAATGAACGGTAAGTGTCTTCGTTTTGCGGATCGCCACGAAAGTTGACATCAGCAATCTCATACGGCTTGCCTTCGTTCACATTCAGAGTGATGTAAACACCCTTTTTATCTGGCGAAATAGCCACCTGGGTCGATTCAACGCGAAACTTTAAATACCCACGATTGAGATAAAAATTACGCAGTTTTTCCAGATCGCCAGCAAGCACCTGCTTTTGATACTTTTCGTTGGCTAAGAAATTCCACCACGGCACATCGGCACGCAAATCGAAGCTATCGCGTAATGCGTCATCACTGAAGACGTCGTTCCCCACGAAATTGATCTGCTCAATCTTAGCCGAGACGCCCTCAGTAAATACAAACTTCAAATCCGCGCGATTTCGCGGCAAAGGCGTAACAACGGCTTTTACCGACGCACTGTATTTACCCACACTGTAATAAAAGTCTTCTAAGCCTTTCTCAATATTACTAAGCTTTGTCCGATCAAGCGCCTCACCGACACGCAGCCCGGAAGACGTGAGGTTTTCTTGTAGCTGCTCTTTTTTAATTGCTTTGTTGCCTGAGAACGAAATGCTCGCAATAGTAGGACGCTCCACGACTTTAACCAGCAAGGTTTCATCATCGCGATAGACGCGCACATCCTCGAAATTACCCGAGGCAAACAGTGCATTTATCACATCTGCCACATCCTCGTCGTCGACGTTGTCACCCACACGGACCGGCATCGATAGCAATGCAGCCCCTAAGCTGACCCGCTGTAGGCCTTCAAAGCGGATATCGCTTACCTCGAATGTGTCAGCATGCGCCATACTGCTGCTTACTAAAAGAGACGCTATTAATAGTTTTTTCATCGCCATGTGCTATCTGACTTATCCTTGAATACTAACCGTTTAAAGTCGGGCGAAGTCGTTAAACAATGCCACTGCCATCACCATCATCAACACGGCAGCGCCGATACGATACCCAAAGTCCTGTACACGCTCGGAAACCGGTTTTCGTGTCACAGCCTCAATCCCAAAGAACAGCAAATGGCCGCCATCTAATACGGGCAGAGGAAGTAAATTGATAATGCCTAGGTTCACACTGATCAGTGCCATGAACCCTAAAAATGAGATCAATCCGATCTCTGCTGTCATGCCCGCGCCTTTCGCGATCGATATAGGACCACTTAAGTTGTTCACACCCACATCACCGGTGATCAGTTTTTTTATCATATTGACGGTCATGCTGATCACTTGGCCCGTTTTATTGACCGCTTCTGGTATCGCCGCTAACGGCCCATATTGTTGCGTGAAACGGTATGATTCAGGCCATGCTGCCATTTGAGGAGCAATCCCCGCATACCCTGTCATTTGACCTTCAACGTCACGCGCATCCGGGGTGAGTGTCAAATTTTGCGTTTCCCCATCGCGGACGATTGTCAGCGACAAGCTTTGATTGGGACTTCGTTTGATCACCGCAACGAGCGCTTGCCATGATGCCAACTCAGTGTCATCCACGGCAACGATCTTATCACCTTGTTCGAGTCCAGCTTGCGCTGCCGCGCTCTGTTCAACCACTTGTGCGACCGACAATGTGATCGCGGGTCGATAAGGCGTGATGCCAAGCGTCGCCAAAGGCGATTGTTTTTCTGGATCAAACTGCCATTGCGTGAGATCTAGGGTGTAATCGCGTTGATAAGTTTGCGCTGGACTCTGTTTCGCAGTGAGGGTCATGCTCTCATCACCAATATGCCCGATCAACGCAAAATTAACCGCTTGCCAATCAGCGGTTTCGACGCCGGAAACTTGGGTTAGTTCCATTCCTGATTCGATTCCGGCTTCAGCAGCAATCGAGTTGGGGGATATTTCGCCGATCACAGGTTTGACAGCAGGAACACCGATCATCATCACCAGCCAATACGCAAAGGCGGCAAAGATAAAGTTAGCGATAGGGCCGGCGGCGACAATGGCGCTACGTTGCCATAGGGGTTGGTTGTTAAATGCGCGGTGTTTGTCTGCGTCAGGAACAGCCTCAATACGCTCATCCAACATTTTGACGTAGCCACCGAGCGGGATCGCAGCAATCACGTATTCGGTATTGTCTTTGCCATACCAGCGCCATAATGCGCGACCAAAGCCAATTGAAAAACGCTCAACCTTTACACCACAGCGACGAGCGACCCAAAAGTGACCGTATTCGTGAATTGCAACCAGTATGCCAAGCGCGACAATAAACGCCGCCGCGTTCCAAAGAAAATCGCTCATTTTGTCACCTTAGTAATCTGCTCATTGGCAGCCATGCGAGCTATTCTATCCAGCTCAAATAAGCAATCCAAGCTTGTTGGCGTGGGAAGCGATGATTGGGTCAATACCTGCTCATTGATGCGAGCAATATCCATAAAGCTGATCTTTCCGGCAAGAAACGCGGCGACAGCTTGCTCATTGGCGGCATTGAGCGTGGTAGTTGCTGCTTGCCCCTGCTCACAGGCTGCGATCGCGAGCGAAAGACAAGGATAACGACACGCATCCGGTGCCATAAAAGTAAATTCGCCAATTTGAGTGAAATCAAGAGGCGCTACCGACGCTTGAACGCGATCAGGATATCCCATTGCATGAGCAATCGGCGTACACATATCGGGCGTACCCAATTGCGCGAGCACCGAGCCATCACACATCTGTACCATGGAGTGGATCACTGACTGCGGGTGGATCACTACTTCCAGTTGATGAGGCTGGGCGTTGAATAACCATCGCGCCTCAATGTATTCCAAACCTTTATTCATCATGGTTGCTGAATCGACCGAGATTTTTGGCCCCATCGACCAATTAGGATGTGCGATGGCCTCTTCAACACTGACGGTCGCTAAGCTTTGTGGGTCACGATAGCGAAATGGTCCACCCGAGCCTGTTAGCAAAATTTTATTGACGCCGGCCGCTTGCAAATCACAGCGTCCGGGCTGTTGCTGCACGGATTGCGGCAAGCATTGAAAGATCGCATTGTGTTCACTATCGATGGGCAGCAGCTCAGCGCCGTATTGATAAACAGCATCAATAAAAAACTGCCCAGACATTACCAAGGCTTCTTTATTGGCAAGCAGCACCCGTTTGCCCGCTTTAACCGCCGCCATTGTTGAAGACAGCCCGGCCGCGCCAACAACTGCCGCCATCACCATATCCACTTCAGGTAATGCCGCAAGGTGACATAAACTGTCCTCGCCAGCGAGTACTTCGGTGCCGATCCCTCTTTCAAGCAACGCATGACGCAACTGTTGCGCTGACGCGCGATTGGCCATCGCGGCGTAAGCAGGTTGCCAATCGACACATAACGCAATCATTTTCTCGACATTGGTATGTGCAGCCAATGCCGTGACTTCAAACTTTTCAGGGTTGGCTGCAACCACTTTTAGGGTACTGGAGCCAATAGAACCTGTGGCGCCTAATACGGTGATTCTTTGCATGTCGAAGACTCGTTTCACTTAATTCGCAAATGCGAAGTACAACACGGTAAACACTGGGAACGCTGCCGTTAAGCTATCAATGCGATCAAGAATGCCCCCATGACCTGGAAGCAAATTACCACTGTCTTTCACCCCAGCGACGCGTTTAAACATACTCTCCGCTAAGTCACCCAACACGGACGCCAAGGCGGTCACCACAGTGACAGCCAAGAACACGCCAACATTGGCGAAATGGATGTTTAACAGATGCGTCCCTAACCAGGTCACTGCCACTGCCGCAGTGAGCCCACCCAGTAATCCTTCGAGGGTTTTATTCGGGCTGACCGCAGGGGCCATTTTATGTTTACCGAATTTTTTCCCGGCAAAATAGGCACCACTATCTGCGCACCATACAAGGACAAAAACCAGCAGCACTAACTTGGCGCCATAAAAAGAGGAGAACTGGTAGTCTGTTGCACGCAACAGCAAGACACTCCACATAAACGGTAACAGGGTAACGAGACCAAAGAGTAGGCGTAGTAACTTGCTGTGGGTCCAATATGCCCCTGAGCGAGGGTATGAGAGCACTAACACGGTTGCGAATAGCCACCAAGCCGCGCCGGTTGCCGCCAGTGCGAAAGGTGGCAGTGTGACATGCCCAAGCGCCATGGCACTAAAAGGAATACTAAAGAGCGAAAGCGCCAGCGCTGCAGCAGGGATAATAAAGGTAAAAAGACGCGAAGACGCCGAGACAAACTGCGTCCATTCCCAAAGTCCAATTAAAGTGACAGCCGCTATCGCTGCAACAAATGCAGGAAACGGTAAGTAAAAGACTCCAGCGACCACTAACGGGACTAACAAGGCCGCGGTTAAAACACGTTGTTTGAGCAAACTGATTCCTCGTGGTTACTTATCCGTTGTTATCATGGCTTTAATTTGCTCGCCGGTGCAGCCAAAACGTCGTTCACGATTGACATACCAAGCCACGGCATCATACAAACTTTGTTCGTTGAAATCAGGCCAATATTGCTCGGTAAAACATAACTCTGCATAGGCAGCTTGCCATAAAATAAAGTTACTGATGCGGCATTCGCCGCTGGTGCGGATCATTAAATCGACATCCGGTAAATCTGCCAACATTAAATGACGCGCAATATCCTGTTCCCCAATATCATTGGGTTGTAAGTGACCGGCGACAACCTGTTCAGCGACACGACGTGTTGCCTGGGTAATATCCCATTGCCCACCGTAATTCGCCGCAATATTGAGTACCAAACGGTCATTATTTGCCGTTAACGCTTGAGCTTCGGCAATTTTCGTTTGCAAAGAAGGGCTGAATCGAGAGGTGTCACCAATAATGCGTAATTGCACACCATGGCTGTCGAGCCGTTTAGCTTCACGCGATAGCACATTGATAAATAGCTCCATCAATACGCTGACTTCGTCTTCTGGACGACGCCAGTTTTCACTACTAAACGCAAATAAAGTTAGCGCTTTCACACCAAGCTCAGACGCCGCCTTGACGGTCTTACGTACCGCTTTGACGCCCGCTTTATGCCCGAACACACGGGCTTTTCCGCGAGCCTTGGCCCAGCGTCCATTGCCATCCATGATAATGGCGATGTGTTGCGGTAAAGCGGCAGATTCGAGCTGCGCATCAAGAGACTGGGAACTCATGTTTCTCCTTGGCAAATAAAAAGCGCTGTACTGCACGCACAGCGCTTTAGCATTGGCGGTAAAGTCTAATGAGATTTAGACTTCCATCAACTCTTTTTCTTTTGCATCAAGAAGTGCATCAACATTCTTAACCGCTTCATCAGTCAACTTTTGAATGTCATCTTGCGCACGGTGCTCGTCGTCTTCTGAAATTTCTTTGTCTTTTAATAGTGCTTTGAGATCACTATTGGCATCACGACGGATATTACGTACTGCAACACGCGCATTTTCACCTTCAGAACGAACAACTTTCACCATGTCTTTACGGCGATCTTCGGTCAGTGGTGGCAAAGGCACACGGATCACGGTACCTGCTGAGGCTGGGTTCAAGCCTAGGTCAGAGGTCATGATCGCCTTTTCAACCGCTTGGGTTACTTGCTTGTCATACACGCTAATCGCCAAGGTACGCGAATCTTCAGCAACAATAGACGCAAGTTGGTTTAAAGGCGTTTGCGCGCCGTAATACTCAACGGTAAGGCCTTCTAGTAAGCTTGGATGTGCACGCCCAGTGCGCAGTTTACCTAATGTGTGCTTAAGCGCTTCTACACTTTTTTCCATACGCGCTTTGGCGTCGTCTTTTATGTCATTAATCACGGGAATATCCTTGCGATTGAATTAATTTGTAAGATTATGCCACCAATATTGGCTTAGCTGTTAGTGATCAAGGTGCCTTCTGCTTCACCCATCACGACACGGCGTAACGCACCTGGCTTATTCATGTTAAATACACGAAGAGGCAGTTTATGGTCGCGTGCAAGTGTAAATGCGGCCAAATCCATCACTTTCAACTCTTTTTCTAACACATCTTGATATGTCAGCGAGTCATAAAGTGTTGCATCTGGGTTTTTGGTTGGATCATCACTGTATACACCGTCGACTTTGGTCGCTTTAATCACCACATCGGATTCAATTTCAATACCGCGTAAACAGGCAGCCGAGTCGGTAGTAAAGAAAGGGTTACCGGTCCCAGCAGAGAAAATCACCACCCGACCATTACGAAGTTGGCTGATGGCTTCCGCCCAGTTATAGCTGTCACATACACCGTTTAGAGGAATCGCTGACATCACTCGTGCGTTCACATAGGCACGATGAAGTGCGTCACGCATCGCCAACCCGTTCATCACGGTGGCTAACATACCCATGTGATCGCCCACAACACGGTTCATTCCCGCCTCAGCAAGACCCGCACCACGGAATAAATTCCCGCCACCGATGACCAATCCTACCTGAACACCCAGCTCGACCAGTTCTTTTATTTCTTGCGCCATACGATCAAGCACGGTGGGATCGATACCGAATCCATCTTTGCCCTGCAGGGCTTCACCGCTCAGTTTAAGTAAAATTCGTTGATATGCAGGCTTAGGATTTGTAGTCATTTCACTACCTTTCTATTAGGCACTAATTAGGGAAGAAGGTTATGGAAGACCGCGGCGAGCACCGCGGTCTGAGTCAGCAAGAATTAGCTTTGTTGTACAGCAGCAACTTCTGCAGCAAAGTCTACTTCTTCTTTCTCGATGCCTTCACCCACTTCAAAACGGATGAAGTTAGTCACTTCGGCACCTTTTTCTTTCAGCATTTGACCCACAGTTTGTGC
Organism: Salinivibrio sp. AR647; assembly: GCF_001995415.1. NCBI lineage: Bacteria > Pseudomonadati > Pseudomonadota > Gammaproteobacteria > Vibrionales > Vibrionaceae > Salinivibrio > Salinivibrio sp. AR647. Next base: position 26,739 of record NZ_MUFE01000001.1, read on the forward strand.
TGGATCCATCACGAATGCTTGACCTGTCAGAGAAATTTCACCGGTGAATTTCTTCATACGGCCAACAACCATTTTCTCTGCGATATCAGCTGGCTTGCCTGATTCCATTGCGATATCAACTTGAATTTTCTTCTCTTTTTCAACAACGTCAGCAGGCACATCTTCAGGGTTCACGTAGTCAGGCTTAGACGCGGCAATGTGCATAGCAACGTGCTTGATGGTTTCTTCGTCAGCTTTCGCAGCAACAACCACACCGATGCGATCGCCGTGACGGTAAGAACCGACTTTCTCGCCTTCGATGAATGAAACACGGCGGATATCCATGTTTTCACCGATTTTTGCAACAAGCTCAGCACGCTGCTGTTCGAATTTTTCTTTCAGCGCGTCGATTGCTAGGCCTTCAGCCAGTGCTGTTTCTGCCACTTGGTTAGCAAATGCAGCGAAATTCGCGTCTTTAGCAACAAAGTCAGTTTCACAGTTAATTTCAACGATCGCAGCTTTGCCGTCGTTTTCTTTAACTAGGATGACACCTTCAGCAGCAACACGGCCAGCTTTCTTCGCTGCTTTTGCCGCGCCGCTCTTACGCATGTTTTCGATTGCAACTTCGATGTCAGCGTTCGCTTCAACCAGTGCTTTTTTACATTCCATCATGCCAGCGCCAGTGCGCTCGCGCAGTTCTTTAACCAGGGCAGCGGTAACAGTTGCCATTGTTCAATCCTCGATTCGAAACTATTTTGGGTAAAAAACAGGGGCCCGATATCGGCCCCTGCTAACCATACTTAGCTTACAGCATGAAAGATGACACGCTGATGGCTAAGAACGCTCACAAGGAGCTGTCGTCTTACTCAGCGACTTCAACCAGCTCGTCTTCTGCTTGCGTGACGATATCTTGGCTACGGCCTTCTTTGTAAGCGTCAGACGCTGCGTTCAGGTATAGTTGGATAGCGCGAATTGCGTCATCGTTACCTGGGATTACGTGATCAACGCCGTCAGGGTTAGAGTTGGTATCTACCACTGCAAAGACTGGGATGCCCAGATTATTCGCTTCTTTGATGGCAATGTGCTCGTGATCCGCATCGATAACGAACATTGCATCAGGTAGGCCGTTCATGTTCTTAATACCACCCAGTGATTTGTCGAGTTTTTCCATTTCACGGGTGTACATCAGCGCTTCTTTTTTGGTCAGCTTTTCAAACGTACCGTCACTCGCTTGAGTTTCCAGATCTTTTAGACGTTTGATAGATGTGCGAACGGTTTTCCAGTTGGTCAGCATGCCGCCCAACCAACGGTTACTTACATAAAACTGCTCGCAGTTTTCTGCTGCCGTTTTTACCGCTTCGCTTGCTGCGCGCTTAGTACCAACAAACAGAACTTTACCTTTACGCTCACCGATTTTTGACAGTTCAGCCAGTGACTCGTTGAACATTGGTACGGTTTTTTCAAGGTTGATGATGTGCACTTTGTTACGTGAACCAAAAATGAACGGCTTCATTTTTGGGTTCCAGAAACGAGTTTGGTGACCGAAGTGTACACCCGCCTTGAGCATGTCGCGCATTGAAACAGTAGCCATGATAAATTCCTCTCGGGGTTAGGCCTCCACATATCCCATTTACCGACCCGTTAGTGGGCACCCCGGTCAATGTGTCGATATGTGTGTGATTTAAGATTAAAAATGATAATTGAACCCCATCAAACTGAAACCTAGCTCGGCTAGACCTAGCATGGCTAGATTGATCATAATGACGGTTTTCGGCGCGCTTTATATCACAAACACGTGGGTAAAATCCAGTTAAATTGCGCGCGCAATCCGCCTAAACCTATACGATGACCGCGCGGAATGCTTCTCTTTCTGTTTCTTCCATGGACATGGCTTGGTACCATATAGTCACTATTAGACAGTTGCTAATCCTGCACCGCTGAGACAAGCGTAGCAGGGCGTCAGTGGCTGTGCTTAATGATACAAAACGTGACTTGAATCATGCTCTCGTTTTAACATTATCATTGAGCATCCCGAATAAAGAGAGAAAGCAAAATGACAATCCCGATTAAAACAGAAGAAGAAATTGAAAAAATGCGCGTAGCCGGTCGGCTCGCTGCTGACGTGCTCGTGATGCTTGGCGAGCATGTTAAGCCTGGGGTCACCACCCGTGAGCTAGACGACATCGCTCACCAGTATATGACTGACGTACAAGGCACCATTCCTGCCACATTGGACTATCACGGTTTTCCTAAATCCATGTGCACATCAATCAATCATGTCGTTTGTCATGGTATACCTTGTGATGAAGACGTGCTCCAAGAAGGCGACATCGTCAATATTGATGTCACCGTGATCAAAGATGGCTACCATGGCGATACCTCAAAGATGTTTTTAGTCGGGGAAGTGTCTCTCGAAGACAAACGTCTTTGCCGTGTCACGCAAGAAAGCCTGTATCACGCGATCAAAAAGGTAAAACCAGGTGCGACTGTTGGTGATTTAGGAACAGCGATCCAAAAGTTCATCAAGAGCAGCAACACGCGCTACTCAATCGTCAAAGAGTACTGTGGGCATGGTATTGGCGCGAGCTTCCATGAAGATCCACAAGTGGTGCACTACAAAAACAACGACCGTACCATTCTTAAACCTGGCATGTGTTTTACTATTGAGCCTATGATTAACGCAGGGAAGTATGGGACCGTACTGGATGAGGACGATGATTGGACGGTCTATACCATCGATGGTAAAAAGTCGGCGCAATGGGAGCACACGCTGCTGGTGACCGACACAGGGGTTGAGGTATTAACGTTACGAGAGGAAGAAAGTCTCCCACGTTACATCAACCACTAATCTAGAAATAAGAGCCGGTTTCGTTCCGGCTTTTTTTTGCGCAAAGGATCGCCATGACAGACACGGTAATTACGCCACAACATTTGGGGGATGATCAACTCGACCCCATCACGCTAAAGGCACAGTTCCAACAGCTACTTGAACAGCAAAAGCAAGATTTCCTTGCCAATGTTCCCGTTGCCGAGTTGGTTTATCAGCGTACCGATTATATGGATGCCCTTCTGGCTAGGTTATGGCATCACTTTGGTTTTGATCAAAGCCCTCTTGCGCTGGTCGCGGTGGGCGGCTATGGCCGGCGTGAATTACACCCTCTGTCTGATATTGATTTACTCCTACTTTGCCAAGCACCGCTAAATGCTTATCAGCAGCAAAGCCTCAGTGATCTACTCACCTTGTTGTGGGACTTGAAATTGGAAGTCGGCCACAGTGTCCGGACTGTCGAAGAGTGTATTGACGTTGGGCTGGATGATCTTACCGTGGCGACTAATTTACAAGAGTCGCGCCTTTTATGTGGCGATTCACAGTTGTTCGAGGCGCTCGAGGCCCGTGTGCACCATGATAGCTTTTGGCCCAGTGAACGCTTTTATCAAGCGAAAGTCGACGAGCAAAAAGCCCGACATCGCCGCTATCATGATACCGCTTATAAACTCGAGCCAGATTTAAAACTCAGCCCTGGCAGCTTACGCGATATTCATACCCTATCTTGGATTGCGCGCCGTCATTTTGGTGCCACCAGCTTAAGAGAAATGAGCGATTTTGGCTTTTTGACTGATGCTGAGTATCGTGAACTTAACGAATGCCAAAACGTGCTGTGGCGGATCCGTTTTGCCCTTCATCTTGAGCTGCGCCGCTACGACAACCGACTGACCTTCGCCCACCAAACCTCAGTGGCTGAACTCCTCGGCTACCGGGGCGACGGTAATCGTGCGGTCGAGACCATGATGAAAGATTTCTTTCGCACCCTCGGACGCGTGGGGGAGCTCAACAAGATGCTGCTGCAAATCTTTGATCAGGTGATCATCGATAATGGTCGGTCTGGAGAAGTCGACGTATTAAGTGATGACTTCCAACGCTGCGGACGGACTATTGAGGCACGCAAACCTGCTTTATTTCAAGCACGCCCTGAGACTATCTTGGATATGATGCTGCATATCGCCGACGACACCTCGATCGAGGCCATCGCCGCCCCCACTTTACGTCAACTGCGTACCGCTCGACGTCGACTTAACCACTTTTTGTGTCAGCAAGACGATGCAAGAGAAAAATTCATGGCACTCATACGCCACCCAAACGCTCTGCATAAAGCGTTTGGACTAATGCACCGCCACGGTGTCATGTCTGCGTACCTCCCACAGTGGAGTCAAATTGTCGGACAAATGCAGTTTGATTTGTTTCATGTCTATACGGTTGATGAACACACGATTCGTTTGCTCAAACATATGCGTTTGTTTGACGATGAAGCTAATCGTGAGCGCCACCCCATTTGTTGCGATGTATTTCCGCGTCTTGCACGAAGAGAGCTGTTGCTGGTTGCGGCTATTTTTCATGATATAGGCAAAGGCCGTGGAGGCGATCACAGTGAAATTGGCGCGATTGAATCCCATGATTTTTGTCTTGACCACGGTTTATCAAAGCCAGAAGCCAACATTGTCAGTTGGCTGGTACGTAACCACTTACTGATGTCTGTCACCGCCCAGCGTCGCGATATTTACGATCCCGATGTCATCACCGACTTTGCCAAAGAGGTCCGCGACGAGGAGCGGCTCGATTTGCTTCTCTGCCTGACCGTGGCAGACATTAATGCCACTAACCCAGACTTGTGGAATAGTTGGAAGCGTACCTTAATTGCTGAGCTTTATTATTCCACTCAAAAAGCCTTACGACGTGGGCTAGAAAACCCACCGGATGTCCGAGAACGGATCCGGCACAACAAACATCTCGCTGCTGCCATGTTACGCAAGCAGGGGCACAGTCCACGAGAAATTGAAGTATTATGGCAACGTTTTAAAGCGGATTATTTTCTTCGCCATACCCACAAGCAAATAGCTTGGCATAGTGAACATCTGCTCCACCACGCCGATGATAAGCCGCTGGTGCTCGTCAGTAAAAAAGCGACCCGTGGCGGCACAGAAATATTCGTTTACTGCCAAGACAGGCCGAGCTTGTTCGCACGCGTCGTTGCCGCCCTAGATAAGAAAAWCCTCAGTGTCCATGATGCCCAAGTCATGACCAGCAAAGATGGCCACGCACTCGATACCTTTATGGTGCTCGATCAAAACGACGATGCGATTTCTATCGATCGTCATCCTAGAATTATCGACGGGGTTGGGAAAGCACTCAACGAGACCGGCAAGATCACTATTCCCAAGCGTCGCTCACCGCAAAAGTTACAACATTTTTCGGTGAAAACGCAGGTGTTGTTTCTCCCCACCAAAAACGGGCGACGTACACTCATGGAATTAGTCGCGCTCGATACGCCAGGGCTATTGGCACGCGTCGGTGCGGTTTTTGCTCGGCAAAATGTGAGTGTTCACGCGGCTAAAATCACCACCATCGGTGAGCGCGCAGAGGACTTTTTTATCGTCACGGATCTCGACAATCAAGCGCTCACTTCTGAACACCAAGCACAATTGAAAGCGGCGCTCGAGAAAGCCCTCTCGCAAGCCAAATAATACCAGGGAATCGCGCGGGTAAGACGCGCAACCATAACGATGTCTAACCATGAGGTGGCTATGTATCAACAGTTAAAGAATATCGGTGTTGAACACCCTGAAAAAATAGAGCGCTACTCGCTCCGTCAAGAAGCAAGCTACGATACGCTCAAAATCTATTTTAGTAAGCCAAAAGGCGATCTGTTTGCGCGGAGTATGAAATTTAAATATCCGCGGCAGCGTAAAAATGTGGTCGTCGACAGCGGTACAGGTCGCTCAAAAGAAGTGACAGAGATAAACCGGAGCCTCTCTTTGGTCATTGATGAGCTCGACCAGATCGTGCAACACGAGCATACCGAGCAAGACGTGAAGCAAAAAGTGCTTACCGACCTACGTCACCTAGAAAAAGTGGTCGCCAGTAAGATTGCAGAAATCGAGGCCGAACTCGAAAAACTGTAAGGGCGGCATGCGAGTACACCGCCCATAGCAAGGTCTAGTTATCGTATGATGACGCCGGCGCTTTCCAGCCCAACTGTTTAATAACATGCTGCCAGACTGTATCCAAAGGCGCATGGATAAAAACAGTCTTGCCACTGGCTGGGTGCGTTAGCGTCATCTCACTGGCGTGTAATAGCAGCTGATGACAATTAAATTGCTCTCTAAACACACGATTGTGGCGACCGTCTCCATGAGTGGTGTCACCAATGATCGGATGGCTTAAGTGGTGCATATGCCGCCGCAATTGATGCTTTCGTCCAGTATGAGGTTGCATCGCTACCAAGCTATAACGACTGGTCGCATAGCGTCCGGTTGCGATCGGCAGCTCAACTGTCGCCAATGGCTGATAGTCAGTCACCGCCGCTTTTGCTGTCGCCGGTTGGCTGGCGTGTTTATCCGCTATTTTGTCTTGTTCTTCCACCAGCGGGTAATCCAGCTGGCCAGCATGGGAAACCCAGCCTCGAACAATGCCATGGTAAGCTTTTTTGACCTGCCCTTCAGCAAACTGCGGCATCATCTTAGAGGCCACTTCACTGGATAACGCAAACACCAAAACGCCCGACGTCGGCTTGTCCAGTCGGTGCAATGGATAGACATGCTGGCCAATTTGATCTCTCAAGGTTTGCATCACAAATCGGGTTTCCCCTTTGTCTAACCAAGAGCGGTGGACCAGCATCCCTGACGGTTTATTCACCACCACTAAATGCTCGTCACGGTATAAAATGTTCAGCAAAGTATCGGTCATTGATCAGAAAACAAGTTATCAATTCGAACAACGACAGCAACCACGTCACTATGGCCTGCATACTCTTTCATTGCTTCTTCCACGTACGGTGAGATTTCAAAGTTACGTGGCAAAGCTTGCTCTGTCTTGATAAGCGCTCGCATCTTAGGCACAAAAACCCATTGCAACCATTCGTGGCACGCCAGTGTATCGACAGCAAACGGTTCAGTGCTGGCTAGCCGCTCAGTTGACGGTGGCGTCGTCTGCCATAGCGCGTGATTGTTTAGCACTTGCTCTAATTCATCAAGGAGTTGTTCACATTGTTGGCGAAGAGTCATTGACAACCTCATCATTACTCGACCGATAAAGCGCGAAGCATAGCACGAACCGATTCAAGACGACATTAACAAGGCGAGCATTGCAGGGATAAAAACTGATATACTCGCGGCTAATTAAGCGATAACGAAGAGCGGATATCATGCAAACGGTTCACGCCCTCAGCGCCCTATTTGATCAAGCAGGTTGCCAATTCAGTGTCTATGATTTAGGCCGTCGAGTGTGCCGCCTGGAAGAGGCATCTTTTCGTGCCGTCGAGGCCAACCAACAACCTTACCCTCACCCATTACGTCAGCAAGCGCATATGGCCGTGGCTTTTTGGCCACAAGGTGGCACGCCTTGGGTATGGTTTTTAAAAATGCCTTTAGATGAGCGAGGGTTATTAAATCACACCGCAATGGGGGATTTCCTTCAGTATGTCAGCGCGGCGATGGGCGAGAGCCTGACCGCGACGCCAAACAAGGCACAGCGCGAGAAACTGGCCAACAATCCTTATACCTTTACCCCAACTGACGACAAGATGGCGATGTTTCACGCCTCACTGACCTATCAATTGGGTCATCCTGCCAGCCAGTACTATGACCATGCCCAGCATTACCTCAATGGCGAGCTCGGCTGGGATAATTGGCAAGGTGTTGGACTTCAGGGGCTAGCGGATACCTGCGTGCGTATGCAGGAGCAAAATAATGCAACTCGAGTTCGTAAAGCACTGAATAACATACCTAACACACCCCTATATGCGCTGTTAGGTTGTTTGGAGCATTGTGAAATTAACGCGAAATTAGCGGAAAGTTTACGCGAGATGTTTACTCAAATGTGCCAAAACCAAGATGTCGACTTGTTTTTGGTCAGTGCATTACTTCGTGCTCATGCTGGGGCGCCTTCAGACACCGAGCACCAACTGATAGAAGCGGTGCTTGCAAGGCCAGAGCTCCACCACCGAGAAATTTTTGTCGCTATTGCCGGTCGCTGCTGGCGTAGCTTAGCCAATGAATCCGTGCTTGACTACTTTTTGATTGCCTTGGCAGACCACCAAGATGCAGCATTATTTCAGCAAATCTATACGGATTTGGTCATGTTACCACCGTTACGCGGTGCACTACTGACGCGGCTCCACGGTCATACATCACCCGCCCTGGCTCAGGCCATGGCTCGGATGCAACAGGCCGTGACACAAACATCACATGATCACTGATCTATTGACCATCTTGCTGGTTGTCGTCATTGCCTTGCTATTTTGGCAACAGCGGCGGCAATCTGAGCAAGCTCACCAGCATATTCGTCAATACTGTCAACGAATGGAGTTACAATTACTCTCAATCGCGCGCGGTCGCCACACCATGGTCAAAACGAAGGCTGGTTGGCGATGGGTAACGTACTATTGGTTTGAGTTTTCAGCGACGGGTAATGATCACTACACCGGTCAAGCACAGCTTTATGGACTAAGGCTGAAAGCGATTGATACGCCTGTTCATACGATGCCGGGGCAATCCGATTGATCGATGAGAAGATCGTCAATGCAAAGGCCTTCCCTAGTATAAAGACCTTAGGGCAAAGACCTGAGTACAGAGACCTGGGTGCACAAACATGGTCGCGCCTCGTGATAAGCTGTACTAGATTATAAATATGATGCGCACGCTGAGGGTGTTTTTGCTAATGCGTGACAGGGAGTCACCGAGTGTCGGCCACCGAGTGTCGGCCAAAGCACTCAAAAAGGAAAGGGCGCAGCTTGCGCCGCGCCCTAAAGTTTTACTTGCAGCTATCCTGCTACGAAAAGGTGCTCCCTGCATCATTCCTTGATCAGTCGCCGATTCCTTCAGCGTCGTTCCATGTCTCTCCGTCTTGGAGGTGTCCTTTCGTCATCCTGACAAACCGAAATTCCGATTTTCGATAAGCTCTCCATCCTGGAGGTGTCCATGACTTCGTCCTGAAGTGATCCTTAAGCCCCCATCCTGGGTTGTCCTAAGTCTTCCTGACGCACAAGCTTCCTGCTTGCAGCGAACGGCTCCGTCCGTTGTCCTTTTTGCAATCCTTGCCAGCGCTTCTTCCTGAAGTACTGCCTCATCCTGAGGTACCAAGTCCTTGGTGATTCCTGTTCCCTGTGTCAGTTCCCTTCCGACACCCATAAGATTACGCGAATAGACGCTTGGTACAAGTCACTGTCACGTGCTTAATCTCTCATTTTTTAGTCCGAACTAGTTACAATCCAGTAAGTCACTGTTTTAAATTAAAAATAAACTATCGTCAGGTCGTTTGTCTTGATACGATTCTGCTTTTATCCCACGCGCGTGTAAGAGATATCGCACACAGAAAAGGGATAATTGTCTCGACAAGGTAGGATTGAGTCATCAACGGTGGGGAGAGGTCTGCGCTTTTTATTCTTGCTATAGTCAATATAGACCCATACCAACAGGATAGGAGAGACAATGGAAACGTTCCAGCATGATTTGCAACATCTGTTTGAGCAACTCGGGTTAGACAGCGATCACACAGCGATTGAGCACTTCTTATCCAGCCACTGTCTGGTGGACGGACAAACGCTGGTGGAGGCTCCTTTTTGGAACGCGGCGCAGCGGGCATTGATTGAGCAAGCCGTAAAAGAGGATGCCGACTGGGCTGAGCAAGTTGATATGCTTGATGCATTACTGAGAAAGCCCTAATCTTGCCGCTGACTTTAAACCAAGGAGATGAAATGAGCTATCAAGCAGCATTAGAGCGAGCGTTAAAAGCGCTCGCCGCAAAAGGACAAAGCGCGACAGTGGCAAAGATAAAAGCTCAACTTGATACACAAGTCCCATTGCCGCTGATCATTCAGGCCGTCAAAAGTGCCAAAAAAAATCAGTCCCTGCCTGCCATGTCAGCCCCCGAGATCACCCTGTCTGATGCTGAGCGGATCGATCAACTTGAGCAACACATTACACAGCTAAGTGAGCGTTTGGCCCGGTTAGAAGCAACGTTGGACAATCAGTAATACAACAATCAAGCAATCAAGCAATCAAGCAATCAAGCAATCAAGTTAGTTTAAAGTCCCAAGACAGGTTTGAGACCAAACGGCAAGCCTCACACTTAAATAAGAAAATATCGTGCAATGGCGTATCTAATCGCCACGCTGCRCCGCATTTCGGACAAGGGCGTGTTAACTCACTGTCCTTGTCTTTGCCACCGACGCGATATTGATAGTAATAAGTCGGGATCCCCGTTAGGTATTCAATCCGACCGCGCAAATCCCATCCCCGTTGAAATAGCCGAGTATGGGGGCTTTGTATCTCGTTAAGCCCAGCAAATTCGGCATCACTGGCGCCCGCCATTTGTAGTTCATCACAGGCCTGCCATTCCGTTTGCCATTTGACGACCGACTTATGGTCACCATTAAAGGTGGCTGGTAAACGGTATAAAGGGATAGGTAGCAACGTATCCCCGCAGCGCAGCGGTGAGCACGTGTGCACAAAGGTTGTGTACAACACTTGCCAACTTGGTGACGCATTAGGCGCCGCTTGCTCCGAATTGAGATCGCGCCCCAAAAGGCGTACTTTTGGCTGGGTCAAACACGCATCAGCCAATTGTTGCAACGCGCGTTTGACTTGAGGACTATGATACTTAGGTTGTAACGCATCTTCATCTGGACACACCACACGGAGCTGAAATTGCCCGTCTTGCATGAGAATAGGAAATTCGCGTCCAAGCACCTGACCGTTATATCGCAGCGCGTCCATTAAACCATTAAGCTTACGATCGACGGCATCTACTGTGGTGTTATCGAAACACTCAAACGTCAGCTCTGTCAGGATCATATAGCATCAACCTCCAACGCCGTCACAAACGCTTCGGCATCTTTGGCTATCACGTCGCGAGTGCCAGTATTCAATCCTTCTTTCACCACTTCGCCGCTCATATTATCAATTGAAATGATCGTCATTTCGTCATCCGTGGTGGCAATGAAAACAGTCGGGGTCAATTTACGCTGACGTTGCATCATTAAATGCCCCAAAATATTTTCTTGTAAGCGTGCGAGATCGTCATCGCTCCAAACTTGCACCAAACAGATCGACTCCCCCGCAAACCGAACCGGTAAATCGGCGCAATAGAAGCCATTATAAAAATCTTTTATATCACTGTGTAAACGCAGCGATATTCCCTTCTCAACATTGGTAAAGTCCGCGGCGGTTTCACGCTTAACTGGCTGCCACTGTACTTGATGCGCATTGTCACTGACCATACAAGGCGATGAGAGCCCGATATACTCATCCGAGCACGGTAAACTCTGATATTGATGCTGCCATGCGGTAACATAATTCTGTGCTAGCGCCCAAAGGGCGCGATGTAATGTGTTCTCCATTCGCAACCTATAGCAAGATTCAGTAAACTTTACCCATTCTACTTGAATCAATAGCAGATCCGTATGAGCAATTATCAAGATGCCGATGCCCTAGCCAAACTATCGCTAGGTCAACACACTGATTACCCAACTGAATATGATCCGTCACAGCTGCGTGCGGTCCCGCGCGAATTAAACCGCCAAGCTATCGGCCTCGATCAGGCGTCGCTTCCTTTCACTGGCTATGATACCTGGACGCTCTATGAACTATCCTGGTTAAACAAGAACGGTTTACCTCAAGTCGCGATCGGCGAGGTACGATTACCCGCATCCAGCCCAAACCTAGTGGAATCGAAATCGTTCAAGTTATACCTCAATAGTTTTAACCAAACCCGATTCGATAGCTGGCAGCAAGTGGCGAATGCACTACAAACCGACCTTTCCGCTTGTGCCGGTGAAGCTGTGGACGTCACCTTATCGCCCCTCAGTGAACTAGAAGGGGAAGTGATTGCGGGACTATCAGGCGAGTGCTTGGATCATCAAGATATCAGTATTGATGACTATCGTTTCCAACCTGAATGGCTAGAAGACGCCGCGCAAGGTGCCATTGTGTCCGAAACCCTTCATAGTCATTTGCTCAAATCGAATTGCTTAATCACTCACCAGCCCGATTGGGGCTCAGTGAGAATTGCTTATAAGGGCAAGAAAATAAACCGCGAGAAATTGCTTCGTTACCTGGTTTCATTCCGCGAGCATAACGAATTTCACGAGCAGTGCGTTGAGCGCATTTTTATGGATATTATGCGCTTTTGTCAGCCTGAAAAATTGACCGTCTATGCCCGCTATACTCGCCGCGGCGGTTTAGACATAAACCCCTATCGTACCAATATGGGCAAAACCCCGAGTGAAAATAACCGGTTAGCACGACAATAACAAAACGGGGCTGCTTATCGGCAGCCTTTCTTTCATTTTTATACATAGAGGATGGCGCATGCGCATCAGCCCACTACTTGTAGGCCTGCTTTTTTGGTTGACGTCGATGGCGGCGTTCGCTTCTATCCACTCCTCGCCCGTTTTAACCGATGCCGAAAAATTATTGGATACATCCCCCATCCAATCCTTAGAAATCAGCAACCGATTCCTGGCCCAACGACGATTAACGACAGGGGCTAATCGTTCACACGTCAACAATGACACCGATCGATCGATTCGGACGCCGTTGCACACGGTTTATGCGTATTTAATTAGCGCCCGTGCTTATGCTCATTTGGAGCAGCCACTTGAGTCCAAAGCCGCGCTCCAAAAAGCGTATCAGGTCGTTGAAGAGTACGATTTAAAACATACTCACGTGCAAGTCGTTCTGACTGAAGCGACGCTCATTTGGCACTTAGACCATGATGAACAAGGCGCACTGGCAAAGTTAGATGCAGTACAAACGGCGATGAGTGCCTTGCCGGAAAATAGTCTCAATGGGCCAGAGCTTCGCTTTCGTAGTGCCTTACTACGCGCCAACATACTGGCTGAAACATCAGATAACGAATCGGCATTAGTGGCGTATGAAAATGCACGCAGCCAGCTGAGTAATGATCCACAAGATCTTCGCGACAAAGTCGAGTTTCAACTCTCATTTGGACGTTTTTTGCTGGCACAAGAACAGCACGAAAGTGCCTTAACTGAACTGCTAAGCGCTTTTTGGATCGCCAGTGAAAATGAATATACCGCATTGATCGCGAACGCCAATATGGAACTTGCTCGACTTTATTTTCAACAAGGTGTACTCGAGCAAGCACTCGAGCATGCGAATCAAGCCGCGGCATTTTTCGAACACTTCTCACTCAGCCGACGACTCTCAGCGTCTCAGCGCTTATTAGCTACCTTATACGAGCAGCAATCTCGGTATAATTTTGCACTCGTGCATTATTTTAATGCGCTCGAAGTTGAGCAGTCTCTTGGCCGAACTCAACCGCTCGCCGATATACACTTAGCCATCGCCCGCACCTACTTTGAGCTAAAACACTTTCCTCTCAGTGATCGCTATATTCAGGATGCATTGCGACTCGTGGGGAGTTTGCCAAACTCGCCACTGACAACTCAGGCCATGCTGTTACAAGGGCGAATACATTTAGCGCTTGAGCAACCCAAACAAGCAGAAAAGGAAATCAAGACCGCGCTTGAGCGCGCCGAGGCTGAAAACGATATCACCACCATGACCCACGCCTATCAGGCATTATCAAACGCTTTCGAGGCGCAGGAACGATATCAAGTTGCGCTCGCTATGCAGCGAGAATATGAGCAATTACGAGCAACACAGGCTCAATCAAAGCAACAGCAACAAGCAGATACCTTTAAGCAACAGCAGCGTGTGGTTGAACGCCAGTTACAAATGGATGAATTACAGCGTCAGCTCGATACGGCGCATCAAGAGCAGTTGCACCTACAAAAAGTCAATTACTTTCTGTTGGGCAGCCTGGGTGTCCTAATTGCCATTGTCTATCTACGCCACCGCGCCGCAGTGTTACGCCAAACCGAACTCGAGCAGTTACGTGATGACTTCTACACTCATCCTCGCACTGGGCTGAGAAACTTACGTATGCTTAATGCCAAATTGCCGCGTTCGCTTGAAAAAAGTAATGCCAATTTTGAGCAATGGTACCTCAACGACATGATTCACCAACCGCTCAGTGATCGGCTACGCTTCGCCATGTTCGACGTGGTTTTTCTCAAAGAATTGTTTTTGTTGCATGGTTACCAACGTGCTCAAGACATAGAACGCCAGCTCGGTGAGTATCTGTCTGAACGTGTGACACAATCTGGGCGTCTGTACCATTTTGCTGACACCCTGTTTATCTATATAGAGACAAACTGGGACGAAAACACCAAACCTGAAGCACTCGCACAATTTGTACAAACATTGATAGAGGATTTTGTCACCCAATACCAAAATACCGTCCACGAAGCGCCCGCTAAGGACGCTACTGTCGACACATCAGACCAATTACTTGATGACCACACATCCATTGATGCTGCTCCTCAACATCTAGCGCGTTTAACGCCACACGTCGCCATTGGCTTAGCAGAGTATCCCTTTTTGCCACGCGCATATACCTCGATCAACGATCAGGAGCTGATAGAGATCTTGCTCACCGCCACACATCAAGCAAGCGCACTGGCTCAACAAAGTGAAGAAAGTCATTGGGTCCACTTTAGTGCGATTAATACGGCGCCGGCGGCGAGTTTCGTCAATACCAACCTTCGCCAAGCCTGTTTAAAAGGGATTGAGTCTGGGCTAGTAAAGGTTAAAACATCATCAAATGGCCTCATGGACTGGCAGAAGGATCACGAATCTGATAAAAAGCGAACATCTTTTATTGATGACGATAGCAATAAGTCGGTATAGCTAACGTCCATGGGTGGTGCATTCTCACTACCTGTGATGCTGAATCGCGAATGTAATTAGGTGTTTTTTCGACCAAATGACTAAGTCAACTCCATCACCGTTGTCGGCACAGACCGCTCAGGCGGATCATCATCATGCGCCTTCAGCATATCGAGAGCTGGCTTTGAAGTCGCGTCGAGAGATCCATACGCTCAAACGCTTAGCATCGCGATTGATTGCGACATGCACAGGCAAAAACACCGCGGTAGATCAAAAACTAACCGACTTCCGTGACATATTATACTCAGCGCAGGATGTTAGCGCGTTGCTTCCGCGTTTAGCTGTTATTGAACGCATGGTGAGTCATCAAGACATGACACAAAAAAAAGCACAGTCCCATCTCGAAGAGCAGTTTCATACCAGTGGTGAAACGCTACAACGTGTTATCGGCCTGCCTGCTCAACTCAAGCGAGATTTACGCGAGTTGCTAGCAAAATCGGCGAACAGTGATACTGAAAGAACGCAGCATTTGATCCGACTACTTCAGCTCTACGAGCGGGCTGTGACCTTGCAAGTCACACGCCCTCGCGCTCAACACGCGCAAATAGAGCTCGATAAAGACCAAATTCGTCGCGTCGCAGATGAGCTACAAAACCTGATTACCGAGCTCGATATTGATGGTCAAGCTGGCAGTCAGTTGCTTGATATTCGTCGCCAATTATTGACCGATGTCGCGCCAGCGACTGTCGTCTCACTCACTCTGTCCGCCCTTCGGCTGATTTTAGATGCCACGCAAGCCGAGCGTCAGGCATCACAACAGTTTCTCGCCCAAGTGAATGATGATCTGGTTGCAATCAGTCAGCAAAATACGCGCGCTTTTGATCACGCCACACAATTGCGGGTGGCACATCAAAGCGTTGATCAGCGCCTAGATCACACCATTACTGACATTGAAAAAGAACTTGGCCTAAAAGGCACGCCAGAGTCCAATCCTGAGGCCGCACTAACACGTGCACTCGACGCGCTGAACGCCATAGCAAAAGAGAACGAGGCCCTCAAAACGCGAGAGCGCGCACTCGAAGAGCAACTGAGCCACAATCAAACCCAGTTGAGTACACTGGCTGAACACACGATGGATCAACGCCGTCATGTTGGCGACCAAGAACGCAAGCGTTTACTGGATCCACTGACCCGTGTTTACAATCGCGCCGCGCTCAATGATCGCCTCGAACATGAATTCCGCTTATGGAAGAAGTACCAACGGCCGTTTTGCCTCGCGGTGATTGACATTGATCACTTCAAGCAAGTTAACCAACAGTTTGGGTATGAAGTCGGTGATAAAGCCTTGAAAATCGTCGCGCGTACGATTTATCAATGTTTGCGTGATACCGATTTTATTGCTCGGTTTGGTGGTGAAGAGTTTGTGATCTTATTGCCCGATGCCAACGATGATACTCGCACAGAAATCCTAGCCACTATCAGCCATACCATCCGCAAGCTGCCGTTAAAATTCAAGAACGAACGCGTCGCGATCACCGTATCGATTGGTGCTACCCTCTTTAGCGATCAAGATACGCCAACCCCCGTTCTAGAACGAGCAGACCAAGCGTTGTATCAAGCCAAAAACAGTGGCCGCAACCAAATTATTTGGTGTTAATTATTACTGGTCAATTGTGGCTGGCGTGTGTATTTTTAATTAACACACTGATTTTTATAGCACCGTGCTATCTTCCCTACTTGGCTTTTCAAGAGGGGCGGTCCGTAAGAGGTTGTCGTTATGATCACACACATTAGCCCCATAGGAACGATGGATCTGCTTTCTCAAATTGAGGTTGATCGTTTAAAAACCAGCGCCAGCAGTGATTTATACCGTTTATACCGAAACTGCTCATTGGCTGTTTTAAATTCTGGTAGTCATACAGATAGCTCCAAAGCGCTGCTAGAAAAGCATGAAAACTTCGAAATTCGAGTGCTTCGTCGAGAGCGTGGGATCAAACTCGAGTTGGTTAACCCACCTGAGCATGCCTTCGTCGATGGTAAAATCATTCGTGGCATTCAAGAGCACATGTTTTCTGTGCTAAGAGATATCATTCATGTCAATGTGCAGCTCGAGCACAGCCCGGCGCTAAACCTAGACAGCTCGCCACATATTACCAATTTAATATTCGGTATCTTACGCAACGCCAAAGCACTGCGTCCCCATGTCGATCCTAACCTGGTTGTATGCTGGGGCGGTCACTCCATCAATGATATCGAATACCAATACACCCGCGAAGTGGGCCATGAGTTAGGGCTGAGAGAGCTCGATATTTGCACCGGTTGCGGGCCAGGTGCGATGGAAGGGCCTATGAAAGGCGCGGCCATCGGTCATGCGAAACAACGTACTTATGACAGCCGCTTTATCGGCCTGACGGAGCCATCTATTATTGCCGCCGAGCCGCCCAATCCAATGGTGAATGAATTAGTGATCATGCCCGATATCGAGAAGCGTTTAGAAGCGTTTGTTCGTATCGCCCACGGTATCATTATTTTTCCTGGTGGCGCCGGTACCGCCGAGGAGTTACTTTATATTCTCGGGATCATGATGCACCCCGATAATCACGCGCAGCCACTGCCGATCGTACTCACTGGGCCCAAAGAGAGCGAGGCCTATTTTCGTGATATTGATAATTTTATTCGTGATGTACTCGGTGAAGAAGCCACACAATACTACGAAATTGTGATTGATGATCCGGCCAAAGCCGCGCGTTTGATGAAAAATGCCATGCCCGCCGTCAAAGAGCACCGCAAAGCAACGGGTGACGCCTACTCGTATAACTGGTCATTAAAAATTGAGCCCGGCTTTCAGCATCCCTTCGCGCCCACGCATGAAAATATGGCAAACCTCAACTTACACATGAATCAACGCCCAGAGCTTCTCGCGTCTTCGCTGCGCCAGGCTTTTTCAGGCATCGTTGCAGGTAACGTCAAAGATGAGGGGATGCGTAATATTGAACGCCATGGCCCATTTAAAATTGATGGCGACAAGTATTTGATGGCCAAAATGGATAAACTTTTGCAAAGTTTCGTTGAACAACAACGCATGAAGCTACCTGGCACTGCGTATGTGCCTTGCTATGAAATTGTTTCCGAGACTTAGGCACGACTTTTAACGCCCTGCGTCCTAAACAAAAACCGGGTATAATGCGGCATTTATAAAACGCACACCCGGTTTTTATTATGTCTAGGCTCCATGTTGTTATTATTGATGCGATGAATCTTATCCGCCGAGTCCACGCTGCCCAGCCGGATCAAGAATCGATCGATGCGACGGCTCAATCCTGCATCAAAACCTTGGATAAAATCATCAATCATAGCCAGCCTAGCCATATTGTTGCCGTGTTTGATCATATTGGCCCTGATCGAGGTTGGCGGGCCGAGATACTTCCCACCTATAAACAAAACCGTAAGCCCATGCCTGTGGCACTAGAACAAGGCTTAGACACGATCCAAGAAGCATTTTGGCAAAGAGGGGTCGATGCGTTACTGTCACAAGGCGATGAAGCCGACGACATGATTGCTACCTTGGCATTAAAAGTGGCAGCGCGTCATGAGCACGTCACGATTGTTTCCACCGATAAAGGCTACTGCCAGCTATTACAACCCACGTTAAGCATTCGTGATTACTTCCAACACCGGTGGCTCGATTTAGCGTTTGTTGATGCTCAGTTTGGTGTGCGTCCTGAACAGCTGTGCGATTTTTGGGGGCTGGCCGGGATCAGCAGTAGCGAAGTGAGCGGCGTCCCCGGTATTGGTGCAAAAACGGCAGCAACGCTGCTTGAGCGGTACGAGACGCTTGAAGCTATTTTCGCCGCAAGCGATGTCGAACAAAAATGGCAAAAAAAGCTCGCTGGGCACCAGGATTTAGCCCAACGTTGTAAAAAGGTAGCCCAATTAAAAACGGATATCCCACTCGGTTTTAACCTGCAAGATATCCGCTTTGAACGTTAGCCGCCACGTTGCTGGCGTTTCACACGGCGCAAGTGCACGGTGATCTCTTCGCGATCGTGATAAAGGTGTTTCGCGCGCATTTCATACGGCACATTGTAGTCAGCCAAAAATGCACCTAGGGTTTGCAAGTTTTCTGACACCTGCTCATAACGTCGGCTCATCGGCAGTTTCAAGTTAAAAATAGCCTCTTGGGCCCAACCTTCAATTAACCACTCTCCCATCAACCGCGCCACTCGCGATGGTTTTTCAATCATGTCGCACACTAACCAGGTCACATTCTTGCGCGTCGGCTCAAATTTAAACCCATCTTCGGCATGATGAAACACTTGTCCTGTCTCCATCAGGCTTTCAGCCATCGCCCCATTATCCACCGCATGGACAAACATCGAGCGTTTAACCAATTGATAGGTCCAGCCCCCGGGGCATGCACCTAAATCGACCGCCCACATGCCAGGCGCTAAACGCGTATCCCACTCATCCTTGGGTATAAAATGATGGAAGGCCTCTTCCAGTTTTAATGTCGAACGGCTTGGCGCATCAGACGGAAATTTCATCCGTGGTAGGCCCATATAATGAGGTGAGTTATTGGTCGTCAGCGAGTAGCCCACCAAGCAAGTACCCGGTGCGGTAAAGCATAAGTGAATCACCGGTTTTTTGGGGTTATCTTTGGCTAACATGATGCCTTGTTTGCGCAAGGCTTGGCGTAGTGGCACGGTAAACTTACGGCAAAACTTCAATAAGGCTTTAGCCTCATCGTTATCCGGTGTCTCCACTCGTAGATCGCCACCTTTAGGCAGATCGCTCGCTACCGCCAAAATCGGGGAGATACGATCATCAGGGTCAAGATTCGACAAGGCGGCGGTCACAGCAATCATTTGGCGCGCAAAGATCAGCGAGTCCAACGATAAATCACGCACAACGCGCTCAGCGTCATCTTCTTGGTAGCACTCAAACACAACATACGCGCTGTTATTTATCACGCGCGGAAACCCATACACGCCCATTTCGGTGGTTTTTTGTTGGATTTCTGCGGCGCAGTCTTTTTCAAATCCTGCACGGCAGTAAAGCAAAACCTGGTTCATAACACCCTCTGGTTCGACGATAGGATCACGCTATGTGATGATAAAAATAAGCTGCGCATTATATCTGTCATCTCGACAAGAAAGAAATGCAGATAGCCGCTTTTAACGCGATGGATGAGAGAGAGAAACGTTTGTACGCCATGCGCCCACAGCGAGCCCTCCCCAGCCGATTAAAAAGCTCACGCCGCCAACTGGTGTTACCGGTCCTAGCCAATGCATCTCCGTGAGAGCAAGCAGGTATAAGCTACCGCTAAAGCCGATCATACCAACTAACCAAGCCCAAGCGACCCAGCTGAATAACCGCGTGGAGATCCGTGAAGAAAGTGCACACAGTCCAAGCAAGGCTAAACTATGCCACATCTGATAGTTAACGCCGGTTTTAAAAATAGCTAATTGATAATCGGACAAAACCATTTTCAAACCATGTGCTGCAAAGGCACCTAGCCCGACAGCCAGTCCTGCCCCTAAAGCAGCTAGGCTGATCCAGTGGTTTAATTTCATGCTTTCGCTCCTTGGCGCTCAATAAAACGCAGTAGACAGTCGACCGCAAACTGCCGATTGTCCGAATCAGTGTAACCTGACGCTTTGCGCGGCTTGAAACTATGATCGCCATCAGGAACGAACTCAATATCAATACTTGATGAGTATGAATACCCCATCACTTCTTCTTTCCGACCAAAGGTATCACGCTCCCCTTGCACAATGAGCAACGGTTTGGTCACGGTCGCTAAATGCTCGCCTTTATATTTTTCAGGCTTGCCTGGAGGGTGAAAAGGAAAGCCAAAGCACACCACCCCGCTGACTGATGAATGGCCGGTAAGATGGCTGGCCATACGTCCTCCCATCGATTTACCGGCAAGCCATAAACGACTTTCTTTTGGGCGTAAACTATCGATGGCATCAATCACAGCTTCAAAGTGTGCAAGTAGCTTAGGTGCACGGTCTGGCGGACGCTTTTTGCCATCTTCCTGACGCTTTTCCATATAGGGAAAATTAAACCGCACCACACGGCAACCGACTCCGATGCGTGTCGCGATATCTGTCATAAACTCATGCTCTTTGCCGGCGCCTGCACCATGAGCAATAATCACCCAATCGGTGGCACTGTCAGGCCCATCAAATTCTAGATCTATCATAAATTCATACTCGCTTGCTCTTTTGCTGCAGTGGCTAGCATCCATTCTCGAAACGCAGTAATGCGCCCGGTGTCAGCGTCTCTTTGTTGACTCACCAGATAAAAACCATTGTCACTTTTTAACACCTGCTCAAAAGGTTGCACCAAACGTCCAGAGGCCAGTTCAGGTTGGGAAAGCACATTATTCCCTAATGCAACGCCCTGTCCGTGGGCCGCTGCCTGAAGCACCATCGACGAATGACTAAAAATAGGACCGTGCTCAACGTTCACTTCACTCAATTGATGGGCTTTTGCGAATGCCTTCCATTCTTTTCGTGAGCGATCATGCAACAAAACATGATGGACGAGATCGTCTGGCGCTTGGAGCGGATAGCCGGACTCTAGCAACATGGGAGAACAAACAGGCAACAAGCACTCTTGGTACAATAGGTCACAGCGCAAACCCGTCCAATGGCCTCGGCCATAATAAATGGCTACGTCGACATCATCGGTTAATGACCCATCCTCCAAATCAACCGCTTTTATCCGAACATCGATATCTGGATGCGCTTTATTAAAATCAGCGAGCCTCGGCACTAACCATTGAATCGCGAAACTGGGTGGCAAACTAATGGTCAGCGCTCCTTTGGCACTTCGCTCTAACACTTTATCAGTGGCATAAGAAAGTTCAGAGAATATATCTTTAATATCAAGAAAATAGCTTTGACCTTCTTCCGTCAACAACAGCGAGCGGTTACGACGACGAAATAGCTTTAATCCCAAAAATTCTTCTAACGCTTTGATTTGATGACTCACCGCCGCCTGAGTCACAAAGAGCTCTTCAGCTGCACGAGTAAAACTCAAATGTCGTGCGGCTGCTTCAAAAACGCGCAGCGCGTTAAGTGGAGGAAGACGCCTTGCCATAAACGGACACCCTATTCATTAATTTTTCTAATCGTTGACATTATAAATTGTCGATTGCTGATATACCAGCAACACCCTATAGTGCATCCCGCATCCACATGTGACGTCTCTCTATTTAGACTGTTTCCGTGGTTGCGATGTTGTGTTTGCATTTGTCTAACACTGGTTAGACAGGTAGTCGTATCTACCACTTTTAACTTCCTGTATTTTGACATTGTCTGTCATTACATATTTGTTGGCACTGAGCTTGGCTCAGTGCTTTTTTTTGTCCGTTTTTTATCTTAAACACGTATCACGCTTGAGTTACACCAGTGAGATGGCGATCATAGGCAAGATTTTACTTTGGACGATGACTATGACAGACGGTTTTGATCCCTACGCATTGCGTGCCCAGTTTCCCGCTTTTAATGCCTCAGACTGGGTGTATTTGGACAGTGCGGCTACGGCACAAAAACCACAGTGTGTGATTGATGCCATTTGCCAAAGCTACATGGCACCGGTTGCGAATGTTCATCGCGGCCAACACCAAGCCTCGTTATCCACCACTGCACAGTTTGAACAAGCGCGACGTGAGGTTGCGGCGTTTATTGATGCAAACCCTAGTGAGATAATTTGGACGCGAGGGGCAACGGAAGCTATCAACTTACTTGCCTATAGCCTCAGCCACACTTTGACCGCCAACGACTGTATCCTCGTCAGCGAAATGGAGCATCATGCTAATTTGCTTCCCTGGCAACTGATCGCGCAGCGTACAGGCGCGCAACTGGTAAAGATCCCCTGTTGTGTCAGCACGGGCCAGTTAGATATGGACGCTTATCAACAAGCACTCACGACCCGTCCCCGTATCGTGGCGATAAGTCATGTCAGTAACGTGACCGGAACACGCCACCCGATAGAAGCAATGACCGCACTCGCGCATCGTCATGGTGCAACGGTGATCATTGATGGTGCACAAGGGATCGTTCACGAGCCCCTCAGTATGCAAACCTTGAATGCTGACTTCTATGTGTTTTCCGGACATAAGTTGTATGGACCAACCGGTATTGGCGTGCTCTATGGAAAACCAGAAGCATTGGCTACTCTCGCGCCATTTCACGGTGGTGGCAAAATGATTACTGACGTCACATTTGATGATCACACATTAGCACCGATTCCCGCTCGTTTTGAAGCAGGCACGCCCAATACAGCGGGGGCGATTGGCCTTGCTGCCGCCATTCAATGGCTAAAACAATATGACGCTCAAGCCATCGATACCCATATTAGTGACTGTTATCAATCGCTACTCGACGGCTTGAAACAACGCCCAGCCATCAAGCTAATCTGCCCCCAACCACACAGCACCATAGTGTCATTCGTGGTAGAAGGAGAACACCACGCAGATATTGCTGAGCTGCTCAGCCAACAAAACGTGGCAGTACGGTCTGGGCACCACTGCGCGCACCCGCTGATCAAAGCGCTGGGCGTGGAGGGAACCGTACGTGTATCACTCGGTGCCTATAATCATCAGGAAGACATTCAACGCTTCCTCACAGCGTTAGATAAAACATTATATTTACTCGGTGTTTAATCGTTTCATAACAGGATCTACCATGGATTTACCTACTCACCCCTTTGGCAGTGAACTCGACCAAAAAATGGTTACCGAGATGCTTGCACAACACATCAGCTGGGAGGACAAATACCGCCAGCTTATCGTGTGGGGTAAACGCTTGCCTACGTTTACCGATGAACAGAAGCATACTGCGCGCCTTGTCAGTGGATGCGAAAGTGATGTTTGGTTTTTACATCACTCGGATGACGAAAGGCATTACTTTGCTGCAGATTCAAATGCAAGAATCGTTAAAGGTCTATTAGCCGTTGTGCTCGCTTGTGTTCATGGTCAACACAGTGATGCCATTTACGCTCTCGATTTAGATCAAGTCTTCCAACAAGCCGGATTATCGCACCATTTAAGTGAGTCACGCACCAATGGTTTGCATGCGATTGTGCAATATGTTCATCACCTTACCGCTTAATTTGTGTTGGACGCCGTGGTTCATCGTCACGGCATTCTAACCTTATCCCCCCTAAAACATCGCGCCACCACTGCCCACATATGCCGACAACCCGACTATTCACCATCGAAATACACAGAAGAGTGCAATCGATTTCTTCCAGATCATTCAGTCTCGCCAACGGAAAACAAAGATAAACATAAAAATAACAACTTATTAACAAAGTATTGCATTATTACCTATCAAAATTGACCGAGATCGCGAATGTGTAATCCGAGGCTTTTATACTTTGCGTATTTGGCTAGATTCGTTAGCTTAGAACCAGGCAGTCATAAAAGGGTCACACCAACAAGTTAGACTGCCTAATAATATCGGCAGCATGATTATTAACTATTGGCATAACTCTTGCTGCCGTTATGAGACAAGAAAGGATGACTGTAATTCTGGTTTAAAGTGGTTCCAGATGCGGCTTCAGGCATCTCGTTATATTTGCTTGTTGTAGTGAATGGAGTCATAGATGAAGAAACTGGCATTAGTAACTGGCGCAAAAGGCGGCATTGGATCAGCGATCACCGAAAAGTTAGTTGATGATAATTATCGCGTCATTGCAACACACTTCACGGGCGGTGGTCAGTGCGCACAAGACTGGTTTGAAGAAAAAGGGTTCAAACAAGATCAAGTGCGCCTATTCGAACTTGATGTTACCGATACAGAACAATGCGCTACACGTCTTGCTAAACTGCTTGAAGAAGAAGGCACAATCGATATCTTGGTAAATAACGCCGGGATCACGCGTGACAGTGTATTCAAAAAGATGGATGCCGATAAATGGCACGACGTCATCAACACCAACCTCAATAGCCTCTTTAACGTCACTCAACCTTTGTTCGCTGCCATGTGCGAAAAGGGAGGTGGACGTATCATTAATATCTCGTCTGTAAATGGTCAAAAAGGCCAGTTTGGCCAAGCAAATTATGCCGCAGCGAAAGCAGGGATGATGGGCTTTAGCAAATCGTTAGCTGCCGAAGGAGCCCGCGCAGGCGTCACCGTGAATGTGGTTGCGCCAGGGTATACCGCGACGCCCATGGTAACGGCCATGCGCGAAGACGTACTTGAGTCGATTACCAATCAAATCCCGATGAAACGCTTGGCAAAGCCAGAAGAAATTGCGGCTTCCGTGGCTTACCTCGCGAGCGAAGCAGGCGCATACATTACGGGTGAAACGCTGTCGGTCAACGGCGGCCTGTACATGCAATAAATCAAGGATAGATTGATGGAACGCATTTTTATTGTGGCGGCAAAACGCACCGCCATCGGTGCTTTTTCAGGCACGCTCAAAGATATCCCTACCGGCCAATTGGCTGCCTATGCTGTCAAAGGCGCATTAGCTGAAAGTCGATTAACTGGTGAGGCTATCGACGAAGTGATTGTAGGCAATGTAGTCAGCGCCGGACAAGGAATGGGAATAGGTCGTCAAGCAGCTATCTATGCCGATATCCCTACTCATGTTCCCGCATACTCTGTCAATATGGTCTGCGGCAGTGGGATGAAAAGCATTATGGATGCTGTTACTCATATTCGCGCTGGTGATGCACAACTTGTGGTCGCTGCTGGCGTAGAAAACATGTCACAGATTCCGTTTGCAGCGGCCGGGAACTTACGAACAGGGCAAAAGATGGGCAACTTTGCGATGAAAGACTTGCTCATCAATGACGGTCTCACCGATGTGTATAACCAATATCATATGGGCGTCACCGCAGAAAACGTTGCTAAAAAAATGGATATCACTCGCGAGCAACAAGATCAGTTTGCCCTACACAGCCAGCAAAAAGCGGTTGCAGCGATAGAAGCCGGTCGCTTTAAAAGCGAGATCACTCCCATTGAGATTAAGCAGCGTAAGCAGACCATTACCTTTGACACCGATGAGTATCCTAAAGAAGACGTAACCCTTGAGGGGCTGGGAAAATTACGTCCCGCCTTTGATAAAGAAGGCTCGGTGACCGCGGGTAATGCATCAGGCATCAACGATGGTGCCAGTGCGGTGATCTTAGCCTCCGAATCGGCAGTCAATAAACATGGGCTCACCCCATTAGCAGAAGTAAGTGCCTATTCACAGCACGGAGTTGATCCTAGCGTCATGGGGTTAGGCCCCGTGGGTGCGGTGAACACCGCACTCGATAAAGCCAACCTCACTCTCGATAATATTGATTTGTTTGAACTCAACGAGGCATTTGCTGCGCAAGCACTCGGGGTGGTTCACCAACTAGCTGAGCACCACAAGACGACGCCCGATGCCATCTTGGCACGTGCTAACGTCAATGGCGGAGCAATTGCACTTGGCCACCCGCTTGGTGCATCCGGCAACCGAATTGTTGTGACCTTGCTACACGAGCTTGCGCGAAGAGGCGAAACCTATGGCGTTGCTTCTTTGTGTATTGGCGGCGGTATGGGTACGGCTTTAGTAATTAAGCGTACACAAGTATAAACGGACACTTGCGACCTTGGGGAAAATCCCCAGAACAACACTATCAGGAGATACACCATGTACACAGATATGTTTAAAGCGTTTTCTGAGCAATCTGAAAAAGCCCTGGCTCCCTACGTTAATTTTAACAAGCTGGTAGCCAAAAATGTCGAAACACTCACCGAACTGCAAATGAACGCGATGCGCACATACAGCTCGCTCGGTCTTGAGCAGATGAAAGCTGCCAGCGAAGTCAAAGATGTCACCAGCATGACATCATTTAGTAGCCAGCAACTGGCAGCATTAACCAAACTGTCTCAGCAAATGATGGATGACAGCACCAAACTGCAAAACATCGCTAAAGAGTTCAAAGAAGATATCGACAAAATCACGGCTGAAAACATGAAAGCCGGCACCCCAGCATAAAGGCAGGGTTACTGCACTATCGCCTGCTACTCACCGTAGCAGGCCTTTATAGTGCTTTTCCGATCAAGAGGGCAACATTATGTTTCATCACTTCTTTTCGGACTACCTTGCCAGGCTGCAAGAACAAAACCAGCAATGGTGGCAGGATCTTGAGCAGGGCAAGGCAGCCGTAGACACACCGTTTAATCAAGCCATGCAGGAAGTCAGCCTGCAAGACACTGCTCAATTGCTGGAAGGCGCGGCTCAACAACCCGCTGCACTTCTACAAGTACAGATGCAGTGGTGGGAACAACAAATGCAAATCTGGCAGAACGCCATGCTCGCCCGTGATAACACGGACGAAGTGATCAGCGAAGGTAGCGACGATAAACGTTTCAAGGACAAGGCGTGGCAAGAAGATGTCCTCTATAACTTTATCAAGCAATCGTATCTGTTATTTGGACGTACCTACATGGAGACCATTGAGGCCATTGAAGGACTCGATGATAAAACCCGTGAGCGCCTTTCTTTTTTCTCTCGCCAAGCCATTAATGCCATGGCCCCCAGCAACTACATCGCGACCAACCCAGAGTTGTTAAAAATGACGCTGGAATCAAAAGGTGAGAACTTGCTGCGTGGCATGGAGCAGTTAAAACAAGACATGGAGTCAAGCGCCGACATCCTAAAAGTACGCATGACCAATAATAACGCTTTCCGCGTTGGCGATGACGTTGCTAACACCCCAGGAGACGTGGTGTATAAAAATGACCTGTTTGAGCTTATTCAATACCGCCCGGTCACCGAAAACGTCCATGCCACACCTGTGTTAGTGGTGCCGCCTTTTATCAATAAATATTACATTCTCGATTTGCGCGAGAAAAACTCACTGGTTCGTTGGTTAGTAGAACAGGGACACACCGTCTTCTTGATGTCATGGCGCAATCCATCTGCTGAGCAAGCTGATATTGGCTTTGAAGACTATGTCACGCAAGGGACAGTAAAAGCCGTCAGTGCGATTGAAGACATCACCGGCCAATCACAGATTAATGGTGTTGGCTATTGTATTGGTGGAACCGTATTAGCGTGCACCATTGCCTACTACTCTGCCAAACGCATGAAAGCGCGTATTAAGTCGGCAAGTTTCTTTACTACCTTACTCGATTTCTCACAGCCTGGTGAAATTGGCGCTTACATCAATGATAGTCTCATCCGAGCCATAGAAGCGCAGAATACTGCTCGCGGTTATATGGATGGGCGATCGCTGAGTGTGACCTTTAGCTTGTTGCGGGAAAATAGTCTTTATTGGAACTACTACATCGAGAACTATCTGAAAGGGAATAGCCCAGTCGACTTTGATTTGCTGTATTGGAACAGTGACAGTACCAACGTAGCAGCTAAAACCCATAATTTTATCCTGCGCGATTTATACCTCGAAAATAAGCTGGTGCAAGATAAGGGCGTTAAAGTCGGTGGTGTATGGATTGATCTCAATAAAATCAAAGTTCCCAGTTATTTTATTTCCACTAAAGAAGACCATATTGCTCTGTGGCAAGGCACGTACCGTGGTGCGCTCAATGTCGGCGGCAATAAAACCTTCGTATTAGGTGAGTCCGGCCATATTGCAGGGATTGTTAATCATCCAGTGAAGAAAAAATACGGCTTTTGGACCAATGACCACCTCGCAGATACGGCAGAGGAGTGGCTGGAAGGCGCGTCTCACCAGACTGGATCATGGTGGACACATTGGGAAAAATGGTTACGAAGTTATAGTCCCGACGAACAAGTTGAGCCCTACCCAACGGGATCAGACAGCTACCCTGTACTTTATGCTGCACCAGGTGAATATGTACGCCAGGTACTGCCGGTTAAATCGGACGTTGGGCCGAAATCAGCCGAATCTGAACCGGTAAAAGAAGAGGCTTAATCAACCGTCCCACAAAAATGGCGCCCCGACAGATCAGGCTGGGGCGTCACTTTCTAATCTTCGCGCCGCTGATCAGCGGCGATTAGTTTTTGTAAAATACGTGAGACCGCGACAAATCCAAAGCTTGCTGTCACCATGGTTGCGGCGCCAAACCCACTGGCACAATCCATCCGTTTCGGGCCTTCTGCCGATGATTTACTCTCACACACACTACCATCCGGTTGCGGATATTTGAGCTGCTCGGTGGAGTAAACACAGTCAATCCCGAACTTGCGTCCTTTCGTCTTGGTAAAACCATAAAAGCGACGCAAATTATTGCGTAGCTTGGCCGCCAAGGGGTCTTGAATGGTTTTGGTGAGATCCGCCACCTGGATTTGCGTCGGGTCAATCTGCCCACCCGCGCCCCCGACGGTAATAACTTTGATTTTGTGCCGCTTGCAGTGTGCCAATAATGCGGTTTTGGGCTTAATGCTATCGATCGCATCAAGCACATAATCAAAGCGCTTATCGATATACTCAGCAATATTATCCGGTGAGATAAAATCATCAATCACAGTGACTTGGCATTCCGGGTTAATCGCTGCCACGCGTTCAGCCATTACCTCACTTTTGCTTTGACCGATGGTATCTTTCAGCGCGTGAATTTGTCGGTTGGTGTTGGTGACACACACGTCATCCATATCAATAAGGGTGATCGCCCCAATCCCTGTGCGAGCCAGCGATTCCACTGCCCACGATCCCACGCCACCAATACCGATGACACAAATATGGCTTTGGTGAAACACCTCTAGCGCACGGCGTCCATACAAACGAGCCGTACCGCCAAAACGTTGCAGATAGGATTCTGATAGGGGATGTGTCATAACTATTGTCTTCGTTGATCGCGCTGACAGGCGTTATACCGACTTGCTGATAGGATGTCTAGCCACATCCACCTTGAGGGCGTCACACAGCCAGTTGATCACATGCATGACAGCGGGTGAACGCTGCTTATACCGCGCACTATAAAGGTAGTAGCCATAGCCGCTGTCTATGCTTAACCCCAAGGGATTTACAATCTGATCGTTTGACAGGGCGGCTGAGGCCATAAAGGTGGGGATCAACGCCATGCCCATACCCTGTTTCACGCCTTCAAGCGCCATAAAAAAGTGCTCAAAGCCTGCGCCATATTGCGGATTACTGTCAGCCAGCCCAAATTGTTGCCAAAACTGCTCCCACAGTGAAGGGCGCGTCAAATGAGATAAAACCGGCACCTCCGATAACAACGCGGTCCGATCCAAAGGCTCTGGTAGCAAAGTCACTGATGCGACAAGCGATAAGTGTTCGTGAATTAAACAGGCTCCTTGCGCGCCTGCCTGCTGATGAGGCTGACAGCGGATTAAAATATCCAGTTCACTTTCTTTCCCTTGGGGCACATAGTCACTGGCACTGACCACCACAGAAATATCAGGATGCTGCGATTTAAATTCAGGCAGCTGAGGAATCAACCAAAGGCTGGCAAACGAAGGCGGTACCAGTAAGCTGACAGACTCTTGCCTTGCACTTTGCTGGCGCGCTTGCGCCGTGGCATTGGCGATATCATTGACGCTGGCCGATATCACATTTAAATAAGAGTCACCGACTCGGTTGAGTTTTACTCCCCCTGCGTGTCGCTCAAAGAGTGGTTGGCCAATCCCTTCTTCAAGCTGCTGTATTTGCTTGCTCACCGTACTTTGGCTGACATGCAACCCCTTGGCAGCTTCTGAAAAACTTCCTGTTTGAGCCACCGCAATCAATGTTTGAAGCGAACGCATCGACGGCAAACGCACATTCATCATCTCATTCCTTTTTTGCATACCTGGTGAAAATATATCCTTTGCGGTTTAAAACACAAGTTCACCATACTGAGTTATCACGCTTGCATTGAGGCCCTCGTATGAGTCATGTCTTTCACCGTCACTGTCATCATCTTCCCCCTACCATTGCCAGTGGTAATGGGATGTACTTAATCGACACTCAAGGTAACGAGTATCTCGATGCATGCGGAGGCGCAGCCGTCTCTTGCCTTGGGCACAACCACCCTGCCGTATTGGACGCTATCCACCGTCAGCTTGATGCGATTCCCTATGCGCATACCGGCTTTTTTACCTCAGAAAGCAGTGAAGCGCTCGCCAAGATGTTGGCCGATCTTGCACCTCCCTCGATAAATCACGCCTATTTAGTCAGTGGTGGATCGGAAGCGATGGAAACCGCGCTAAAACTCGCTCGCCAGTACTGGGTGGAAGTCGGTGAACCCCAACGACAACATTTTATCGCACGCCGCCAAAGCTACCACGGTAATACACTCGGGGCGCTGTCCGTGGGTGGCAACGCATGGCGACGCGCCCCCTTTGCCCCGTTGTTGATGGATACCAGTTTGATTGCCCCTTGTTACGCCTATCGCGATCAACGTCCCGATGAGACCGCTTACGAGTATGGTCAGCGGGTGGCCAACGAGCTGGAAGCCATGCTGTTAGAAAWAGGGCCGGAAACCGTCATTGGGTTTATCGCAGAACCTGTGGTGGGGGCGACAGCCGGTGCATTGACCGCGGAAGCGGGATACTTTTCTCGTATTCGCGCAATTTGCGATCAGTACAATATTTTGCTGATCCTCGATGAAGTCATGTGCGGCACGGGGCGCACCGGTCGCTTTTTCGCTTTTGAACATGAAGGCATCGTTCCGGATATTGTCGCCATCGCTAAAGGACTGGCTGCTGGTTATCAGCCCATTGGCGCCACCTTGGTCTCGGATCGTCTCTATGAAGCAATTGCATCTGGGTCAGGCTTTTTCCAACATGGCCACACCTTCATGGCTCACCCAACGGCATGTGCCGCTGCCTTAGCAACACTCACCACCATTCAGCAAGAAGGATTAGTTGACGCCACTGAGCAGCAAGGAAAGGCGCTTAAATCGGCGTTACACCATCAGTTTGATTCTCACCCTTTTGTCGGCGACATTCGCGGACGTGGGCTATTTTTAGCGTTGGAGCTGGTGGCAAACAAAACCAGCAAGCGTCCCTTCTCGCCTGAACTTACGCTCCATCAAACGATAAAAAAAACCGCCATGCATAACGGACTCATGTGCTATCCCATGGGCGGTACCATTGATGGTAAGCAGGGGCATCACATCTTACTCGCACCGCCCTATATCATTGAATCAACTCATATCGCGGCCATTACCGACAAGCTAGCACTGACATTAGAGATGTGCTTGCCTTACCAATAACGACAGATTCAGAAGTGAGGGAAAAGAATGCGAGACGCAAGGACGATCATGGTTGCCCCCAATGGTGCGCACTTACAGCCCGTGCACCATCCGCGTGTGCCTGTCACCGGCGAACAGCTTATTCACTGCCTACACGAATGCGCCGAGGCAGGCGCAACCATGGCCCACATCCACGCCCGCGATCAACAGGGAGCCCATAGCCTTGATCCCGCGCTAAACCAAGCGCTATATCAGCAAGTAATAGATGCCGTCGGTGATCGTATGGTGATTCAACTCACCACCGAAGCCGTAGGCCGCTATTCCCCCCAGCAACAAATGGCGCTGATTAAAGCCGTCAAACCCGAAGCCGCTTCCTTTGCGCTACGAGAGCTTATCCCTGATCATCAGCCTCCAAGCAAAGCGGTAACAGATTTTTTTGCTTGGACGGTTGAAGCTCGGATCTATAGTCAGTTTATTCTCTATCACCCCAGAGAACTGGCACGCTACTACACGCTGCGCGAACAAGGTATTTTACCCTCACGAGGTCATCACTTGCTTTTTGTTGCAGGGCGAGATCGGACTCCACCCCGAGGTATGTCCGAAGATGTCGTCGCCATGTATCATGCGCTTCACGCCAATGGCACTATTCCTTGGTCTGTCTGCGCATTTGGATGTCATGAAAGTCGCTGTTTAACCACAGCCGCGACACTGGGCGGTGACGTTCGAATCGGCTTTGAAAACAACACCCAACACATCGATCAAAGCCAGGCACACGATAACGCATCACAGATCACAAATTTGCGCAACACACTGGAAAACCTGGGATATTGTACTAAACCTGTACAAGCACTAAGACAAACCATGACCCAATCGTTTTAACCCAATACTATTGCTTGCAAATATTGTTAAAAGATTGAAAAAATAGCGCGGTGACACGTTATTGTCATATTTACATCGAGTGTCATACCATCTTCGAGGGTGCGCCCGGATAGCAACCTCTAACTTAAAAAGGAATCTTAAGCATGAAAGCGATGAAACCGACTCTGATTGCGCTCAGCTTTTCCGCTGCACTAGGAACCGCAGCAACGGCTCAAGCCAATCAGTTTGTAACCATTGGTACTGGCGGTGTGACGGGTGTTTATTACCCGACGGGCGGTGCAATTTGTCGTCTGGTTAACAAAAGTAAAGATGACCACGGCATTCGCTGCTCTGTAGAGAGTACAGGCGGTTCTATCTACAACATCAATACCATTCGTGCTGGCGAGCTCGATATGGGGATCGCACAATCCGACTGGCAATATCATGCCTACAAAGGCACCAGCAAGTTTGAAGATCAAGGCGAATTTAAAGATCTGCGCGCGGTTTTCTCTATCCACCCAGAACCTTTTACCGTGGTCGCTCGTGCTGATGCAAACGTAAAAACCTTTGATGACCTCGAAGGCAAGCGCGTTAACATTGGTAACCCAGGGTCAGGTCAGCGTGGCACCATCGAAGTATTGATGGATCAAATGGGTTGGGACATGGATAAGTTCGGCCAAATTTCCGAGCTGAAAGCGTCTGAACAATCAAAAGCCCTCTGTGACAATAAAATTGACGCCATGGTTTATGCCGTAGGCCACCCGAGTGGTGCGATCCAAGAGGCAACGACTGCGTGTGATAGCGTATTGGTTGAAGTCGCTAACGATGCGGCTAAACAGTTGATCAGCGAGCGCGATTATTATCGTCAAGCGATATTGCCAGGAGGTATGTACCGGGGTAACGATAATGATGTGACGACCTTTGGTGTGGGTGCTACGTTTGTATCCTCAAGCCAAGTCTCTGAAGACGTCATTTACAACGTCGTGAAAGCGGTGTTTGAGAACTTCGATGATTTCCGTCGCTTACATCCAGCGTTTGCCAACTTGAAGAAAGAAGAAATGGTAAAAGATGGTCTGTCTGCTCCCCTGCACCCAGGCGCAGCACGCTACTATCGTGAAGCGGGTTTGATTGAGTAATCATACTTCGTTGGCTTAAATGCAAAAGCGAGCGTCAAACGCTCGCTTTTTTATTGCTTCAAGGATGAGTCTTAATCTTAGCCGTTAGGGCTGATTCACCATTTGTGGCGCTAACGGTTCCAGTTTCCAAACCCGACCAAAGTGTTTGTAATGACCGGCTTGCTCGCCTGCTTTATTACCCATGCCATGGTATAAATCCAGGTGATTTTCTTTCACTGCCCCACCGGTATCCAACGCCATTAAAAGCTTGAGCACATGCTCTCCCGTCCATTTACCCTGGTCATCAAGCTGTGGCACTTCAGCAAGTAATACACTGCCCATAGGTAAGTAACGTCGATCCGCCGCCACAGAGGCGCCCGCTTTTAACGGGATCCCCGCCGTCCCACTGACAGGATCCGCCGCTTTGGGCGTAAAGAACACATACGACGGGTTGTGTTCCAGTAAGGTCCGAACCTCTTCTTCATCGTGCGCCGCGACCCAATCTTGAATCGCCCGTAACGACATATCCTCTCTGGCTACCTCACCATTTTCAATTAATACCTTACCAATACTGACGTACGGATGACCGTTTTTACCGCCGTAGGCAAAATACTCGAGCTGATCATTGTCACCAAAATGGACAAAACCACTGCCCTGCACTTCCATAATAAAGTTATCGATGCGAGACGCGCTGTAACCCAACGCCAACCCTAACCCTTCTAAAGCACCGTCATAAATCGCTTGACGATCAGGGCAGTCTTCATCACAAGGCGGTTTGGCATAAACTGGATAACGGAATAAGGCATCGGGTTGATGGCGCATTTCAATCACGGGTGAGAAATAGCCGGTAAACATCACGTTACCGAAATCATCGCCACCGCCCATTTGGTTAACACTCAGGCCAAACTCAGCGAGCGTGCCCACATTGCCTCCTGCGTCCAGCCATGCCTGCAAGCGCTGGTATACCGCTTGATGCTTGACCACTAACGAGGGAGATTTTGCTTCTACTTCTGCAAGCTGCTCCTGAAATAAACTAAAGTCGCGCGGACTTTCCGACACCACCTGAGATACTGGGGTTAAAATACGTTCAAACCGCCCATCTCGATACTGCTGACCACGATCAGTCGGCCTAACACACCCTGCGAGTACCGCCACACACGCCATCACGACTAACGCTTTTTTCACACCATCATCCAATCAGTTAGTTTGTAGCGCTAAGGCTCGCAAAAAGCGATGAATTTGGCAATCACTTATCATTATCAGACTGTAAATGCCTGCAAAATAATACAGTTCAATTGTGATGTCATTCAGATTATCCTAGTAACTGCTTGGTCATTCATCAAACTGTCATATAATTGTTATGTACTATGCATGAAACAAAAATGCATAGAAAATGCAACAAAAAAGGAGTAATGATTACCATGGACTTGAAAGTTGGGCGTTCGACGTTACTTGATAGCGATGCGGTGGAATATCAATGGATCCGCATGATGGCCAGTGAAGGTTGTACCCATAATGTGATCAATACCAGTATTCAGCGTTGCCTAGGTGGCGACTCGGAAACTGCCGATCTTTTACGCCGAGTAGCCACCAAGCAATGCTCGGTCAATGAGTTATTGTCGACAATAGAGTCTGTGAAATATTAATCACGATCTGAGCACTCTGCATCCTTGTGCCTACTCGGAGAGTTTCTGGGCGCCCCTACTTGTGCCGTCGTAACCTAATAACTCCATTGGATGCCAACATCTAGTCGTCTTTCGCAAAAAAAGACGTGTAATGCGCGGGCGATAAGCGTTCTAAGGTACTTTTGTTTTCGACACGATACACGTACGTTTGCGTACCAATCGAATAACTTAGCTTATCACCATCAAACTGATAACTCGTCGTAACCCGGCTGCCATTGGTATAGATACCGTCTTTGCGGACTTCAAAACGATCAGCTGCATAGGGCGCGACCTCTGTTTCAACCCATTCGCCATACAAATCGGTTTGCGTCACGTCAGGCGCAAAAATTGCAGGCTGGGTCGCCACTAAAAATCCCGTTCCACCAAATAATATAAATAGAACTAATAGAACCACTTGTTTCGTTTTTCGCACGCGCTTACCCCTCAGTGCTTTTTATTCCAGCATAACTGACTCATCACTTTACTTTAGACGCTGAACGCCAGATTGTGATCTCGCTTCATCGGCCAACATCGAGTATGGGAGCTAATTCTTATCGTTTCACATGCGCACTGACACCGCACAGGACTTGACACTCAGACCTAAAAAAGAATAAAAAGGCATATAAAGTGAATAAATAAACGGGTATGCGCGTGAAGATAAGAAGTACCGCACTGGTTAAAGGATTTCGCCAATCTGCACCTTATGTAAATGCTCACCGAGATAAAACCGCGGTGATCATGCTGGGTGGCGAGGCGATGGCGGATGAGAACTTTAAAAATATCGTCAATGATATCGCGCTACTCAATAGCCTTGGCATGAAGCTAGTATTGGTGTTTGGTGCCCGCCCGCAAATCAATCGCGCGCTCAATCAGTACGGACTGGAAACGCCTTATCACAAAGGAATACGCATCACCGACAGCCACGCGCTTGAAGTGGTCAAACAAGCCGCCGGCCAAGTGCAGCTCGACATCACCGCGCGTTTATCCATGGGGCTCAACAACACCCCAATGGCGGGTGCTCAGATTAATGTGATCAGTGGCAATTTTATTATCGCGCAACCGTTGGGTGTCGACGAGGGGATTGATTATTGTCACAGTGGCAAAATTCGCCGTATTGATACCGACGGTATTCAACGCCAACTGGATCAAAACGCGATTGTGCTGATGGGGCCAGTAGCCAGTTCAGTGACAGGGGAATGCTTTAACCTCACCTCCGAAGAAGTGGCGACTCAAGTCGCAATTCGGTTACGCGCAGACAAGTTGATTGGCTTTTGCTCCGAACAAGGGGTCTTAAACCAAGACAATGAAGTGATTTCTGAGTTACTGCCCACGCAAGCCCAGCCACTTCTAGAAGTGAGAGAAGCCGCTGGCGATACTGGCTCTGGCACCAGTCGCTTTTTACGGGGCGCGATTGCTGCGTGTCGCGCGGGAGTCACTCGCAGTCATTTGATTAGCTATAAAAAAGACGGCGCCTTGATCCAAGAGCTGTTCTCGATTGAAGGGATCGGCACCCAGATCGTGATGGAGCGTGCCGAAAAAGTGCGCCAAGCTGAGATTGACGATATCGGTGGGATCTTGGATTTAATCCGACCGTTGGAGCAACAAGGGATCCTGGTGCGCCGCTCGCGAGAACAATTGGAGCAAGAAATCCCACGCTTTACTATCATCGAACGGGATGGGTTAGTGATAGGCTGCGCCGCACTCTATCCGTTTAGTGAAGCGCGCACCGGCGAGATGGCATGTGTCGCCATTCATCCAGACTATCGTGATGGCGACCGCGGCGTCATGCTGCTCAATCACCTCAAGCAACGCGCCAAAGCCAAAGGACTTGAAACGATTTTTGTGCTCACCACCCACAGTTTGCATTGGTTTCTGGAGCAAGGCTTTTTGCTTTCCGATGTCTCGGCGCTCCCCAACACCCGCCAAGAGCTGTACAACTATCAGCGCCGGTCTAAGGTACTAACCTTAGCGCTTTAGCTGACCTCGCCATTATAAGGGCGCCAACAAGGCATCCGGCAAACCACTATACCTTGCGGTGCGTGCGCTCACACCGTGGCGCAGCACCGGCCAAGACGCGTAAAGATCAAGCTGGTGCTTCGCCCGCGTGATGCCGGTGTAAATCAGCTCGCGGGTGATCACCGGTGAAATGGTGGGCGGACATACCAGGACTGTGTGCGCAAACTCCGAGCCCTGTGATTTATGCACCGTCATCGCAAACGCGGTTTGATGGGCGGGCAGACGGCTGGCAAGCAAATAGCGCACCTCGCCATCGTGGGTTTCAAACGCCACCCGGGTGATCCCCGTTTGCTGCACCGCAATGCCAATGTCACCGTTATACAAACCCAGTGCATGATCGTTTTGCATAATCATGATCGGCCGGCCGTGATACCAGGTGTCACGCTCTTTAGCTATCAGCCCCGCCGACGCCAAATGCTGTTCAATCGCTTGGTTGAGGCCAGCGACGCCAAATGGACCTTCGGTCAATGCGCATAACAATCGAAATTGGCTAAAGGCACTCAGCACGTCGGCCATGGGCCGCTGATTTTCGAGCGTCGAATGATCGAGTGCCGTTAGGTAGTCGCGATACCCCGCCACCGCTTGAAGCATCAGGGTCTGATAGCTGTCATCACTCAACACATGGTGGGCAATATCGCCATAGCCGCGTTTTAACACCGCCCCCACCTCGGCCATCTCTCCTCGGTTCACCGCAAAGGCGAGCTGACCGATGCCGGATTGGGCATCAAAGCGATAACTTTTGCGCAATAAACACAAAGCACTGGCAATCGCTGGCGCGTGCGGGTTTTCGGGTACGTCAAAGCCTGTCAGTTGGCTTAAACGCGCTGCTTGCGCCGCTGGATAGCCCGCCTCGGCGTACTGACAAATATCGCCAAGCACCGCCCCCGCTTCCACAGAGGCAAGCTGATCTTTATCCCCCAGCAAAATAATGCGTGTTGAGGGCGCCAAGGCATCGAATAACTGCGCCATCAAGGGCAAGTCCACCATCGAGGCTTCATCGACAATCAACACATCCGCATGCACGGGGTTATTTTTATGATGGCGAAACGCTACTCGCTGCGGAATCGCCCCTAATAATCGATGAATGGTACTGGCTTGGGTCGGCAGCGCCGCTTTCACGTCATCATCAACAGGCAAGGCGGCAATCGCCCGTCCTAGTGATTCAGTCAATCGGTTGGCCGCTTTACCGGTCGGGGCAACCAGCTTGATGGTGAGCGCTGCAGACGTTGTACGCTCGGCGTGGTGTGACGCCACCAGCGCCGCCAACAAACGGGCGACGGTGGTGGTTTTACCCGTACCCGGCCCACCCGAAATCACCGCAAACGGCTGGGTCAACGCGGTGGCTGCCGCCACTTTTTGCCAGTCTATCTCTACCTGTGAGGCGGCAAATAAATTATCTAGGGTTTGGCTGGCCTCATCCGGTACCGGCAGCGCCGCGAGACGCTGGCGAATATGCTCCGCCACTTGCTGCTCGGCATGCCAGTAGCGATGCAAATACAATCGGTGTTCGGCAAGCACCAAGGGCGTCGCCTGCGTCCCATCGGACACGACTGAGGCCTGCGCCAATTGCTTGCTTGGCGCTTGGCTATCAATGTGCGCCAATAAAGGCTGCCAAGCGACGTCAGTGGGTGGCTGCCACTGGTTTAAGTCAAGGCAGACGTGCCCTTTGCCCACTTCACGACTCAGCAGCGCCGCCCATACGGTGATAGCAGCCTTATCTAATTGGTTTTCTTCTTCGCCCATCAAACAAGCAAATTGCACATCAATCGCTCGCAATTCACCGCGCTGGTATAGTGCCATTAATGCTTGTTTCATACCGACTCTCCAGCAAAGAGGTTGTCCAAGGCGTCAATCAGCGCCTTGTCGGGGCGATACGCGAATACACCGGTCTCGCCGCTATCACTGGCGCCCCGTAAAAAGAAATAAAACACGCCCCCCACATGGGTGTCGTAATCATAATCGGGGATCCGCTGGCGCAAAAAGCGGTGCAGCGCCAAGGTATAGATCTGATACTGAAAGTCGTATCGGTGCGCGATCATCGCCTCTTTAAGCGCATCAGGATGGTAATCGGCCACACTGTCCCCTAAATGGTTCGACTTCCAATCCAGCACGTAATACTTGCCATCGGCGCGGAAGGTTAAATCGATAAAACCTTTTAACATCCCGCGCGCTGTCTCAAAGGAGAGCTGTCCAGCACGCGCTGACAGTGCATCATATCGTGCGGCGAGTCGGTTCAGTCGCTGGCAGTCGAGTGCAGCCAAAGGCATCACGAACTCCATCTCCGTTAACCGACTGGCGTTGTCAATTTGATTCAGCATCAGCCCTTGTTCATTTAGCGGGTGTTTCAATACCTGTGTCATCCACTGCTGCAATATCGGGCACCACTGCGGGTCATAGTTTTCCAAGCTAAGGTGATGGGTAATAAGCTCAGCGACCTCTTCACTCATCAAATCAGCGGTAAAGTCCACCTCTTCAAACAAGGTATGTAAAAAGGTACCGGCTCGCGCGCCTTTGGGAAACGCAAAAACCGACCAAGGATCCACCGCCACATCCGGCGTCTCCTCATCGGCGAGGTCATCGTCCGCGTCCAAGTCGTAACTGGCTAATGTTGGCAAGGCGCTGACATGATGGCTCTGTTTTAACAGCCCTGAGTAACTGGTTAAGCGCCACTGACGGTCAATCTTGCCGTCAAACTGACGCGCGGTTAGCGCCTCGTGCGCCCCCGTTTCAGGGGCATAACGGCTATCATCCGGCTCCGGTGGCGCAACCACAGCCACCGCATCGCTCGCGCTCGCCAACCCAGCTAAACTCTCGGCCAGCAGGCTAGCATCACCGACTTCTCCATGCTGGAGCAAATAACCCAGGGCCGTTAAGTGCAAGGCCGAGTCTTTTTGCCGACTGTTACCTTGTTTAAGGGGGGCACAGCCGATAAAACAACCGTAGACAGCTCGCGTGACCGCCACATACAGCAAGCGGATATCTTCAGCCAGCCGCTCTTTTTCAGCGCGTTCTTTGCCCTCATCGACATTATCCAACGCCAGTACCGGCTGATACTGTTCATCATGATAAAAAGGTTGGCTGCTTTCGCGATACTGACAAGCAAACGGCAAGTAAACCAAATCGTACTCCAAGCCTTTCGATTTGTGGATGGTGACGATTTGCACCAAATCACGCTCCGACTCCAACCGCACCTGCTGCTCTTCCGATTGTTGAGCCGGCTCGGCCATCCGCTCTTGTAGCCAGCGGATCAGCGCGTGTGGGTTGTCCAGTTGCTGGCTGGCACTTTGCAGCAACTCCGCAATATGCAAAAAATCGGTCACACAGCGCTCGCCTTGCGGCATCGCCAACCAGTTTTCTGCCACTTGGCGGGCACTGGCGACTTGGCGCAGCATCGGCATCACCCCACGGCGCTGCCAAGTATCACGGTAATGGCTAAAGGCCACCACCTCTTGCTCCCACAAGGCTTCGTCTTGATTGAGTAATGCCAGCTGCTCGGCGGTCAGGCCAAATAAGTGGCTGGCTAGCGCTGCCCGCAACTTACGCTCGTTTTCAGGCTGCATGACCGCCACTAAAATGCGCTCAATATCGCTGGYGACGGGGCTGGCGAACACATTATCACGGTTAGAAAGATAGACAGACGCCACGCCTTTTTCGGCCAGCGCTTGCTTGACCAGCTGTGCCTCGCGGCCGGTGCGCACCAACACGGCGATATTGTGCGGCTGAATTTCGGCTTGGCCTGCTGGAGTTTGCAAATAACTATTGCCCGCCACCGATTGGTTGAGCACTTGAGTAATATGCTGTGCGGTACTCACAGCTAAGGTCTGTTCAAAATCTTGCTTGCCACATAATTCATCCGGGCTGTGATGCCAAAAGGTGAGCGCGGGCTGCTCGTTTCCCTCCACCACCAGCGCCTTTTGTTTGGCGCTAGGCGAAGAGGCTACCTCTAAAAAGGGAATACTGTCTTGATAAACAAACGGTGCCTTAGCACGCGAGAACAAGGCATTGACCCCGCGCACCATGCCATCTGTCGAGCGCCAGTTGGTGGCAAGGTTATAGTGATCACTCACCTGTGCACGGGCATGAATATAGGTGAAGATATCGGCGCCACGAAAGGCATAAATCGCCTGTTTAGGATCGCCAATCATCATTAAACCGGTGCGCTCATCCTCTTCCCCTGTGTCTGTCTCTGCGTCTGCGAATACAGGGGCATCGTCCGCCACTGGCGGCTGATAGACAGTGCTAAAAATCTGATATTGCAGCGGGTCGGTGTCTTGGAATTCATCAATCATTGCCACCGGATATAAGCTGCGAATACGTGCCGCCAACTGACCTTGGCTATCTTGGTCAAGTGCGCTGGCAAGTTGAGAAAGGAGATCGTCAAACGAGAGCCACCCTTGGCGGCGTTTTTCTTGGCGGAGCAGCTGCCGCACTTCTTTAATCGCCAGCGCGGTTAATCCCGGTTTTAACGTCGGCGGCTGATCAACCAATGCCTGAATCTGCTCAAATAGCGCCAGACTCGGTGACTCAGCTTTACTCTTGGCCGCTAACGTCTGTTGGGCGAATTTTTCCAATTTGTCGGGCAACTGGTAATCAAGCGTCTCGGCATTGGCCCATTGTTCCATCGCGTTCAGCCAGTTCGCCAGATGATCTTTGCGATAACTACGGCCATCGAGTTTAGCGGCACTGAGCTGCTCGGTGATCTGCTCCCCCGCCTCGCGCCATGCGCGCTTCACCGCATCAATCTTGGCAATCGCCGCTTGGTGTGCCGCCATGAGATCTTCGCCGAGATCAGGCGCCTTAACCGTGACAGCCGGTCCGGATAAATAGGGCGCAATCTCTTTTAATAAGGCCTCCGGCGCGGGCCAGTAGCTGCTCACCACACCGGCTAACGATTTTGGCAGCGGATAAAAACGACGACGCCAAAAATCGGCCGCCGCGCGCGCTTTGATCTGTCGCTCGTCGGTGACAAATTCATGACTGAACAGGCTGCCCGACTCAAACGCATTTTGGGTCAGCATCCGCTGACAAAAACCGTGAATGGTATAGATAGCCGCTTCGTCCATCTGCCGCTCGGCCTCTAACAGACGCTGCGCCGCGGTTTTATGATCGCTAATCTCTGCCAGCAAAGGCTCAATGATGGGATCGTCACTCTCACCGCGCATAAAGGCAAAACGCGCCTCATGAATGCGACGCCGAATACGGTCTTTTAACTCTTGGGTTGCCGCTTCGGTAAACGTCACCACCAGTATTTGCTCGACCCGACACGGCGCTGCGCGGCCATGCCCAAGCAACAATCGCAGGTACAAGCCAGCAATGGTAAACGTCTTGCCGGTGCCGGCGGAGGCTTCGATTAATCGGACGCCATCAAGTGGCAAGGTGAGCGGGTTGAGGATCTGCGGTTCCATATCATTATTTCATCGCCTAGTCTGCCCGCTATTGTAGCAACCCCTTGGGGTAAAACATATTCTAACCAAGACCATCAATCTGCGCCGGTTAACATCACGATCAAAAAAGGCCAGCATCGCTGGCCTTGGTTCGTTTATTGAGACTCGACACTTACGACTGAAGCCAAACTGGGTTGGTCCATGCCGTGCTGCCGTCTTTGTCTTCCACTTCTAGATTGATCCAACCCTCTGCATCCGCAGGAATAGGCAGTGATAGCTCAAGACGCTGTGTGCTCTCTTCAGGGTTAATGGTGATGCTGTTTAGCACCTCACCACCTTGGCCGATTAAGCGCACTTCTTTGAGGCCATCAGCGGCGACCACATTAATATCCCATTTATCACCTGCTTTGGCGGTTTCACCAAACATGATGTTTTGTGGGTACAGGATTGGCCCCTGCGTGGCATAGCCGTGACCGGCTTTTAACGCTTTGGCAAAGGCGAGCGGCGTTAGCTCACCATCAACATTGGCCATCATACGAATACGCCCAGTGAGCTGGTTCCACGCATCATGGGTATCGGTACCGGCTGTGAGGTACATGGCTTCGCCTTGATCCCAAAGCTTGTGCGCTTTTTCAAGCGTCGGCTCGTTATCGACACGTGCGTTAAGCTCCATCAGGTCGAAACGGTCGGTCTTACCGCCCGGCACCGCATCCTTAGCGATATTGGTGAAGTAGCCATAATCGTTATATGGATGGTTCATCGGCACCACTTCTGCACCCATCTCATGTGCAGCATCAATCAGAGTATGCACGTCATCAGTACCCGGATCGACCGTCAGCGCCGCGCCATTGTCGATGGGGAACGGGTTCATGTGACCCCATGATGGCGAGATCTCAATCGATGGAATGAAAGGCACGCCGCGTTTTGCTGATAAATCAGCAAATACTTTGTGATTAATGGTGGAGTCGTGATCACTGATAAAGGTCAGATCCAAGTCGGTTGCCAACTGGGCACGCACCACGATTTCTGGTGGGGTTACCCCTTCCAGCACATTGCCGTGGTGGTGTAAATCAGCCCCGTACCATTGGTGGCGATTCGGGAAGGTCACCTGTGGGATCTTAACCAACTGCTTGTTGGTTTTGCCCGATTCCAGCGTCACGTCCAAGGTTTGTGATTCAGCGGTAAAGCCTGCACCGGCGTTAATGCCCAGCTTATACTCACCGGGCGCTAGGTTTAGCTCGGCATGGCCGGCAGGCAGCAAGTCCGTGAAGAAGGTGCGTTTACCCAAGAATTCAACCGGTGGCGCTTGGCCTTCAATGATAGTCACACGTGCGTCTTTAGCCACGCCAGACACCGCTTCTTCTACGTTAAGCGCAAGGGTCGCAGGGCTTTTTAGCGAGGTGAAATTCAGTGTTTGCTCGCCATCAGCGCTCACATTAATAGATTGCGACTGACTGTTGGCATGGCCGGTTGCCGTACCATAAACCTGATACTCGCCGGCTGGTAGCTCCATGCTGTACTGGCCATCTTTGGCAAGCGTCCACGCGTAAGGGTGACCGTCTTTTTCAATCATTACCAAGGCATCGTTTGGCACTTGCCCATTATCAGCGCGCAATTTACCTTCAATGGTACCTGTCGCTTCACCATGACGTTCGGCTTCGGCTTTTACAATCGGCGCCATGTCACCGTTCGGGACAACCTGTAGCTGAGACTCAAACGTACGGCTTTCACCGGCTTTGAGCGTGTGACCCAGATACATATCGCGACCGTTGTATTTAATGCGGTCAAAGTAAGGCGCATGCAGCGCAAACGCCCAATCACGGTCATACGCGACCATGCGATCCGCGAGGGCATTGTCCGCCATCGCTTCTTCATTGCCTTCAAGCCCTGGTACCGCGAACTGATAACCCGTATCCGGCCAGATCGTGTGGCCAGATTCTAGTTCGAGATCATCCTCACCCTGGTTATTCATCACGGTTTTAAGAGCAATCGCGTCAGAGCCTGCAGCCAAGGTATACCAAGTAGTAATGTCGACTTTGTCGAAGTTACGGCTCAC
This sequence comes from Salinivibrio sp. AR647, assembly GCF_001995415.1. Taxonomy (NCBI): domain Bacteria; kingdom Pseudomonadati; phylum Pseudomonadota; class Gammaproteobacteria; order Vibrionales; family Vibrionaceae; genus Salinivibrio; species Salinivibrio sp. AR647. The sequence goes on from NZ_MUFE01000001.1 coordinate 71,679, forward strand.
TTTGATCACTGCTTTTTCATCGCTGTCTTCAACAATCTCAATCGACTTGCGATCGTTCGGCCAGGCTGACCAGCTGTTGGGGATGAAATCTGCAAAAGCGACTCGGTCTAGATCAATTTTGCCATTTTTCACCGCCGCGAGATCCACCAAGGTACCACGTGGCACGCCCCATGGTGGCGCAGACTCAACCGCCAATGCGAACGCGACATGCTCGTTTTTTACCGTGATGTCTTGGGCGTGCGTAGCCTCACCATCTGGGATTGCAGTCTTACCTTGAGTAATGCTGACGTCGGCGTGCGCTGAGGCACCCAGCAAAAGGCCAGAGACCAAGGTCGCCACCGCGCTTTTTGAGAATTTATGCATGAAGGCACATCCTTTTTTTCATGGTTTGTTATATGAATTTTCGATGACATTGTGCGTTAAGTTAATTACACGTTCAAATAAAAAACAGAACAAAGGCCTCTGTAAACAACACAAAAACGATGCCCTCTAATCATTAAATTAAAACTAAAATACTGATTTTAATCAAAATTAAAATACAACCCTGCATTAAAATGATCGCTTAAAAAATATTTAGACCCCAAATAGATTGACCCCTAACGAGCAACGTAATGTGCAATCTTTAACCAACACAATGGTAACAAACATGACAAAAAAGATGGTTGTATCGACGAGCCACCCATTTTCTCTATCCTAGTAGTTAATCTCTCAAAATGAATATAAAGTCAAAAATTAAGAGTAAATAACCACAAAAGAGCCATGCATAGACTTGGCTAACAGGGAGAAGAGTGGGAAAGAGAGTGGATAGAGGGGGAAACGGCGCCGCACTATTCCTATGAGGCGCCTTTGGTGATTAGCGTTTTTGTCGCTGCGCAAGCATCGGCAGTACGTGTTGATCGCCTGTTGCTAATAGCGCTTGACCGAGACTCTCGTGCCATTGCGGCCATACGCGATACACATAAGGGTCTTGGACTTCACCAGGATTAAAGCCCCCGATAAAGGCATCACGCATCACTTTCAGCGCTTTGTCTTGGCCGGTGTCACTGTTATCAAAGCCTTTTTTGCCATCTCGGGCTTTTATCCCGGCCCCGACCGTACTTGGCAGATAAGTAAGCGGCTGATTCAGGCCATTTTGATAGTCTTCAACCAAGGCTTGTAGATGTGCAAGCGCGTCACCTTTACTGAGTGGGGCAAACTCGATGGTTTCTTTCACGCCCACCAACGTGCTCGGCACCGCTTCGCCCATCGCGCATTGGCATAAGTGGTCAATCCATACCGCAAGCTGATGACGCACGGTCAGATCGCCGCAATGAAAGCGCACCAAGCTGTCTTGATAACGCCGATTAAGCCAACCTTGCACTTGCACCTCGCCCAACGCAGTAGGAAGAGTCAGATTAAGCTCAAGATCAGGGCGCGGCGCGGCGAGCAAAGGCGTTAAGCGCTGGTACATGTCACGGATCACCGTGACTTGCGTATCCAAGGTCAGTTCGCCAAAGTACGCCAAAGGCAACTTGCCCTGGCCACGCTGTCGGGCCATAAAATCCTGCACACTTTGGGGACTGTCATCGGTTTCAATAAAGTGCGCTAACAGCTGATCACGCAGCTGAAAGCGGTGCAAGGTATCTAAACTAAAGGGTTCGAATTCTTCTAGCGGCGCTTCTAACTGCTCAAAGAAGACTTTCAAGCGGCGTTGGAAAAAATAGCGCACGGGCAACCGCCAAAAGCGCTGCAACTCAGCTAACTCAATCACAGGATCCTGGTGACTGTCGGGATCAGGGCTTAACGCATCGCCAATAAATGCTGGCAGTTGTGTCCCTTGTCCTTGAGCAGCCGGTAGCCACTCTTGCGCGTAGCTACCACTATGAACAAACGCCTGTGGGCTAAAGGGCGTCAGTGGATGCGTCTGGATAAGCTTTTCTTCCAACCGCTGGCGTGACTGCGCTTCGGGTAAATCGCCGTCACCGGCCAAACAGTAGCCTTGGGTGCAATACTCAAGCAACTCGGTGACCAGTACCGACGGGACTTTTAAGCTGTTATCTTGCACTGAGCGACCGACATAACTGATATACAAACGCTGCTGTGCTGACTGCAACGCTTCTAAAAATAGGTATCGATCATCGTCGCGGCGCGAGCGATCTCCCGCCCGCGTGCGACCGACCATCAAATCAAAGCCGACACTGGGCACAGTGCGCGGGTACACGCCATCGTTCATCCCCAGCAGACACACCACATCGAAGGGAATGGAGCGCATTGGCATCAAGGTACAAAAGTTAACCTGCCCGGCCAAAAAGCGCTGGCTGACTCGCTCGTTATTGAGGCGACCATTAAAGTAATCGCGCACCACGGGCAAGGTTAGCGTATGGGTAAAGGCGGCATCGCTGAGCTGTGTCAGCCAACTGTCCAACTGGGTGCGGATAAGCTTTATCGCTAACTCTTCATCCCCTTCAATGGCAAAGCAGTCATCCAGCATTTGGGTCAACCGCGCCACCCACGTCTTGCCATCGCATTCAATCGCCAGTTGCTGCTGGTAGTGAATTAAGGTGTCGATAAACAGCCCTAAACGCCCCGCCAGCTCCGCATTAAGCCCTTGGACTTCATCATAAGGCACGGTGTCTGCAAACAATCCAGCCTCACTCGGCATCGCATAGCCAAGTAACATACGTTTCAGGCCAAACAGCCAGGTGTTTTGATATTGCTCTGGCAACGCAAACTGGCTGGCGGTATGGGTATCAAGCCCCCAGCGAATGCCGGTTTCTTCCACCCACTGCTTAATCTGATCAAACTGTTGGCTGTCGATGGAAAAACGGCGCGAGACCGCCGGCACCTCAAGAATTTCCAATAGCTCCGCCGCACTGCATCGACTATCAGGCAGGGTGAGCAGACGCAAAAAGGCGGCTAACACCGGGCTTTCTTGATCGGCACTGCGATCTGAGATGGAAAACGGAATAAAACGCTCGCGAGGCGCATTACCAAACACCGCTTGAATGGCGGGGCTGTAGGCATTGATATCCGCCACCATCACAATCACATCGCGGGGGCTCAGTGATGGGTTAGCCTCAAACATCGCGAGTAGCTGATCGTGCAGCACCTCAACTTCGCGCATCGGGCTGTGACAGGCATGGATTGCGATGGAAGCATCATCTGGCTCGATTTCTGTTTTCGCCGCACTGGTCTCGGTTTGCTTGGGATCACCCGGCTCATTCAAATCCAAAATATCGGCTTGGAGATGATGCAGCAGATTATCGCGGTTGACCTCGACAAAGCCGCTATCAATCTCATTACAGGCCATTTCCGAGAGCAGCAGTAAGTTATCGCGCCCCAGTTTTCCCATCGACGCCAGCAAGCTGTTCCCTACTTCACCGTGCTCGGGCTCATCAAGCCCCAGTGCCAATTGGCTCTCGGCGGGGATGTCTTCAATTCGGCTGATTTTATCCCGTTCCAATGCGGCACGTTTAGCCAGATAGCGCTTGTCGCGAATGTCGCCCCAATAATAACGGCATGGGTTGGTGAACATAAAATGCACCTCCACATGCTCACCTAGGGCTTGCAACGCATCCAGATAGCGTGGTGGAAGCGCCGAGATGCCAAACACAAAGACCCGCTCAATATCAGCCAGCCCCGCAGGTTTGTGCTGATGGCTGGTTAAGGTGTCGATAAACTCTTGATACAAGTTAGCGCGATGGTAAGGCGATTGTCCCAGCGCCAAGGTGTGATCATATAAGCGACGCCACAGTTTTTGCTGCCAAGGTTGCACATCGTCAAGCTCAGGCACCGGTTGTTCTTGCTCCCATGCCAACACCCACTCAGGGCGATAGACCAAATACTGGTCGAAAATATCGGCCACTTTTTCGGCCAGCTGATAAGCACGCTGCTGATCCTGACTATCTTCCAAATACGCGGCTAAATCAGCGAACTCAGGCGCATCCAGGCAGCTGGGTAAAATATCCATTAGCTTCCATGTCATCGCCTCTTTATTGAAATCACTGCGCTCAGGCACGCCATCCAACACCCGCACAAACAACTGCCAGATAAAGGTGGCGGGAAGCGGGAATTCGACGTTAGCGACAATCCGCTGCTCGTTGGCGAGTGCCATTTTTAACCACTGCGCCATGCCGGGGCTTTGCACCAGAATAAGTTCTTTTTGAAAGGGATCGGACAGCGGTCGCTGTTGGATCAGGGAGACCAACAGCGATTTTAACAGATCGAGCCGATTAGAGTGATAAACAGTAAACACAAGGCGCTCACATGGGAAAGATAACTGGCATCGATTGTGGCCGATTGCCGTGATAAGCGCAAATCGCCACCGACACGCCGCGACCTTGCACACGACTTGCTAACCGTGTGATAGCACAGCAAATCGCTGAGCGATTAAACGCGATTATCACCCACACTGAAGGCAATCAGCTGGCTGATATGGTTCAGTGAACGGCCCGACTCTTGCTGCCACTGATTAAATGCCTGTTGCGCGGCTTGCATCGCCCGCTTGGTCTCTCGGCCGCTATCAACGATTTTAGTCGCGCGCAGGTAGTGCTCGATATCGCGGGTGAACAAGAAGGTGTCCTTGCCCATTCGGCGCAAGGTATAAGCACCCGTATTACCGCCTAAACGCTTACCGTGTTTTTTTAAATACTGCCATAAACCAACAATATCTTCGCTGGGCCAATCGGCGACAAACTGGCTAAAACTGCCATGCGATTGCTGCACGCGGTGGATCATTTCCGCATTGTGTGGAATGGTCATCACCTTGGTTAAGTGGCGAATGATCGCGGGGTTCGTCGCTTTCTCTTCCCACATTTCTGGCGGCATCAACAACATTTTGTCGATATCAAATCCCCAAAAAACCTCTTCGAATCCCGGCCACTTTTTGCGTACCACCTGCCAGCTAATGCCCGATTGAAATACCTTCTGGCTAAACGCTGCTAACCAGCGATCATCCGGTATTTCACACAGTGCCTGATGTTCAAGCGGTGCCACCAGCATGCGCTCTAATTCTCGTTGACCACCTTTGCGATCGGCGGCACGTTGATAAATGGTGCTAAATTTTTCTCTCATGTCACAATCACGGCAGGGTCGGTAGACAATGGCCCTTATCCTACTGTATAAAAAGACAGTAAATCAACGAAGAGAGGGTAATTATGGCCGTTATCGTCAAGTACGTGGTCGAACGCGAGGGAGAAGAAAAGATGACATTTACCTCCAAAGCCGAAGCCGATGCCTACGATAAAATGTTGGATATGGCAGATGCGATGTTCGACTTGATTGGAGAAAGCGAACTAGTAGACGACGAAGAAAAGCGTGAAGCCTTGTCGCTATACCTTGCTCAACACAAAGACTCGGTCCTCGAGGCGCTGGGCGCCAAACGTAAAGCCGTCAAGAAAAAACCGGCGAAAGCGAGTGACAGTAAAATGGATGAAAGTAGCGACGACAGCAAAGACGCTGACGCTGCCTAGCACTCCCATTGCTGATCCTGTTGGCATCCGCGAAAGAGCAAGCCCACTTGGCTTGCTTTTTTTATGCGCTGAACCTGTATTTCACTCGCAAGGTATCACCCACGCTATGCATCAACACGAATCAGTGCCCCGACCTGTGTGGGATTTTACCTTGGCGTTCAGTTGAGTACTTCCAACCGCTGGCGGTTGTCTTTAAGATGAAGCGTTCGATGTTTTAAGCCCAAATTTCTATAAGGAGATCTCCCCCAATGGCAAGCTTTGCTCTGGCACTCGGTACCGCGACCCAAAACCAGGACGGAAAAATCATTGAAGCCTTTTTCCCGGCTCCGCTTCTTAACCCGAGCGATGATCTTGTCCGTGCATTAAGCGCGCTGACAGATTACGACGCGGGTAATCAGGTAGTAGCGATTGCACCAGAAACCTGCCGTGCTATCAGTGAAGCCTTCGCGGCGGCTGGCGCTAAAGAGGCCGCTCATTTCGCCAACATGGCACAACAAACTACCCAACCGCTGGTGCTGGTGATCCTCGAAAATGACAGCAAGCCTGCATCGGTTGCAGAAGGCTTTTTGAAGCTTCAACTGATCTCACACCGCTTAGTGAAACCACATGGTGTGGTGCTAGAAGGGCTCTTTGGCCTACTACACAACATTGCTTGGACCAATCAAGGCCCGATTGACTTGCCTGAGCTATCTGAGCGCCAAATGGAAGCACGTCTGAAAGGCGAAACACTGACCGTTGAATGCGTCGACAAGTTTCCGAAAATGACCGATTACGTGGTACCTGCCGGTGTGCGTATTGCCGATACCGCCCGCGTTCGCTTGGGCGCCCATGTCGGTGAAGGTACCACGGTAATGCACGAAGGCTTTATCAACTTCAATGCGGGCACCGAAGGCAAAAGCATGATTGAAGGCCGTATCTCTGCGGGTGTAATGGTCGGTCAAGGCAGCGATATTGGCGGCGGTGCATCGATTATGGGTACCCTCAGTGGCGGCGGCCAAATTGTCGTATCGATTGGCGAGAATTCACTATTAGGTGCCAACGCGGGTCTTGGTTTCCCATTGGGCGATCGTTGTACCATCGAATCGGGTCTGTATGTGACCGCGGGCACTAAGGTAACCATGCTAGATGCTGATGGAAAAGCAGTAGAAAGTATCAAAGCGCGTGATTTGGCGGGCAAAGCGGATCTACTGTTCCGCCGTAACTCAAAAACAGGAGCGGTTGAGTGTCTGACCAACAAAAGTGCGGTCGAGCTCAACCACGAGCTACACGCCAATAACTGATCCGGCGATGTCAGTGTGACTACGTCAAAGGCGGCTTTCAAAGCCGCCTTTTTATGCGATTTTTCTCAACGCGCCATCAATGAAGCAGATTCAACACAGTGACCCACATGTATTTGTGGCACACTTTTGACCGCTAATAAAAATCAGGATGGAGGATGGGCGCGAGCGGGCCCTGATTGGCAAGTAATCAGCATTCGTGGCCCTTCCCAACTTAGCATTTTCATCTGTGAGTTCAAGGCTTTTTGCCTCTTTTCCGTGTCAGGATTCGCGAATGCTCACAGATCCTCCTATCGAAAAACTCCCCCCCCTTTAAACATGAGCCAAGTCACGTTATCAATGGCGTAAAGCGGTAATCTAAAGATGAACCTAATACAGGGGAACAAAGAGGAACGAGTATGAGAGTGGAAATTGCAGGCAAAAACATCGAAATCACTCCCGCCATCCGTGAGCGCATCGAAAGCCGCTTTGATAAGTTGGCCAAGTGGCAGGTGGCACTCATCAATCCTCACGCTGTGATCAGTAAAGAGCCAAACCACCAGTTTAAAGTCGAAGCCAAAGCTGGGTTGCCGGGCTCAACGCTGGTTGCCTCAGCAGAAAGCGATGACATGTACAAAGCAATTAATGATGTGGGCCAAAAGCTCGAGAAGCAACTGAATAAGGTCCAACACAAAGGCGAAGCACGTCGCAATGATAAATCTGCTGCGACGGTTGCGATGGAAGAAAATCCAACCGACGAGGAAATCTAACCCTCAGCGCAACACCTAAATCGCTAAACATGTTAGCCCCGTCTTCGCGGGGCTTTTTGATCCTTGACACGCCAGCCTGCGCCCAATATGGTTAATCCATACGCAAACATAACAACACAACGCCCAATGCTGATTGACGCTCGTTTTTTTCGCTTCTTTTTTATCTCGCCAACGCGGGAGGAAGCGTGCTAAGCCCAATCAGCCTGGCGCACTAACCTCCCAACCGGGAGGTTTTTTTGTATTAGAACAAGGATAATTTATGTCAGACACACCACGCCCACTGGATGAGATACGCACGCGAATAAGCCAGCTTGATCAAGAGCTGCTGACACTATTGGCCGAGCGCCGTCGCTTAAGCCTAGACGTCGCCAAAAACAAAGTCGCGGTGCAAAAACCGATTCGCGATCAAGCCCGTGAGCAAGCCTTATTAGAAAAGCTGGTGACCAAAGCGCAAGATCGCCAGTTAGATGCTCACTATGTGCTGAGCCTGTTTCACACCATTATCGAAGACTCGGTGCTGATTCAGCAACGCTATTTACAAAACCTCGCTAATCCCGACAATCAGCGTCCGGTGGCACGAGTTTCTTTCCTGGGCAACCAAGGCTCATACTCCTACCTCGCCGCGCGCCAGTACTTTAGCCGCAAGCAAACCGAACTGGTGGAGATGGCCTGTGACAGCTTTAAAAAGGTGGTAGAAACGGTAGAAACCGGCCATGCCGACTATGGTATCTTACCGGTAGAAAACACCAGCTCTGGCTCAATCAACGAAGTGTACGATCAGCTGCAGCACACACGTTTATCGATTGTCGGTGAGCTTACGCTGCCTATCGACCACTGCCTGCTGACTGTCGGCGACCAAGACCCAAACCAAATTGATACCTTGTATGCCCACCCACAACCGCACCAGCAATGCAGCGAATACATTGATACTTTGGGTAAAGTGAAGAAGATTTATTGCTCCAGCACCGCTGAAGCCATGCAACAAGTGGCGGATTTAGACCAGCCTAATGTGGCCGCGATTGGCCATGCTGCCAGTGGTGAGTTTTACGGTTTAACCGCGATTAAGAGCGAGATTGCCAACCAACAGCAAAATCACACTCGATTTATTGTCGTGGCTCGTAAGCCGGTTAAAGTATCATCACTGACCCCTGCCAAGACCACCTTTATTATGTCGACGTCACAACAAGCGGGTTCCTTGGTGGAGTGTTTAATGGTATTGCGCGAGCGTGGCATCAATATGACCAAGCTTGAATCTCGGCCCGTGCTCGGTAACCCGTGGGAAGAGATGTTTTACGTCGATGTTGAGGCCAATATGGCTAGCAACCTGATGCAAAGTGCGCTGGACGAACTCACTACTCTTACCCGTTATCTAAAGGTGCTCGGCTGCTACCCGTCAGAGACCATTTCTCCCACCGAGGTATCGCTGCCGGACAGCAACGAATAATCATAAGTTACCGATAAAAAAAGCCTACGATGTGGGCTTTAATTATTAATACCAATGTCCATATGGAATATCTCTGGCGTCCTTAGGCAGTTTTCTTAACGTGTATTCATCCTTCAAGTATAATTTTTCAAAATTATTTCTTCTAGCTCCAGCAGGAGGCATATCTCTAAGTATTTTAACAATTGATTGTATTTCCTTAGACTCAAATCGACACCCGCGCGATAAAGCATCATGTAGTATAGGAATTAAAGCATTATATTTTTCATTTGCATCTTTTTTGTCTTCTAGTAGTCCATACATCATTTCCAAAGGTGTAGCCAAAGGAGATGCTTTAGATATAGAGCCTAAAAGTGACTTAGAATTCATACTCATTTTATAATGACCTTTGCTATCGCAGCATTAATACCAACCTCGATTAAAAAAAGAGAATAATGACTAGAACTAAAGCTCTGATCCCAATATCTTAAAATGGGGTATAAATAGTCAGCAATAGTTATTGCAACATATGATAAAGCGATAATTCTACACTCTAAATCGCTAAAAATGACTATATTTCGATACTTTGAATATAATGCGATAATGACAAAAAACATCACAACAGGTGATATGAAATTAATAGCGTGCTCAACATAGTCTCCAACTGTAGACATTGAAAATAACAAAGAAGAGCTGAACACTATATAGATGAAACCCACTAACGGAAAATATCTATTCTGCATAAAATTCTTATTTAAATTAGTATTTAGGTAAAGGAACAATAAAAAAACCGAAAAACACTACCAATATATAAATACAAAATCGATTGAAAAATCACTCCTCACTGAAGATATGATGTTTTTTAGGATCAAGATCTCACTCTAGTGACCTCATTATTTTTATTCCATTGCTATCTATGACAGATAAGGTATTTCTACGCTATCAAAAAACCAGCCAAGCGGCTGGTTTCGGTATAGATTTATCATCGATTGTCGGAGCGGTTTATATAAGCCTAGGTCGCGGTGCGGTGAGTCGCATCGTTGGCTTGTCGCAACAGGCCTTGGCTTTCTTGTAAAAAACGTGGGGCATAGTCGCCAAACCAGTTTTCAACTTGGGCAAACGCATCGACAAAGGTGGCTTTGTCGTGCTGTTCAAGCAAATCAATCGCTTCCCCAAAACGCTGGTAAAAACGCTTGATCATCGCCAAGTTTTGCGGTGAGGACATAATAATATCCGCATACAGCCCCGCATCTTGAGCGAACAAGCGCCCCACCATGGCAAGCTCTAAGCGATAAATCGGTGAGCTCAACGCTGTCAGCTGGTCTAAGTTGGGGTTTTCTTCTGCCAAATGGACCCCGTAAACAAACGACGTGAAGTGACGCAGCGCTTGGATCAGCGTCATGCCTTCATCATGCTCAATGGCACTGATCCGGTTTAACCCGGCGCCCCAAATGCGAAACTGCTCTAGCAGCCATTGGTACGCCTCAGGGTGTCGGCCATCGCAATACACCATCACCTGCTTGGCAAGGCTGGCGACATCTGGGCCAAACATGGGGTGCAGGCCAACCACTGGACCGGAGTGCACGGATAACATCGCTTGTAGCGGACCGGATTTCACCGAGGTGAGATCCACCAATAAGCAATCGTCTGGCAGCTGGGTCAGTTTACTAATGACCGTTTCCGTGACGTCAATCGGCACCGAGACCACCACCATCCCCGCATCGGCCAGCAGGGCATCGGCATGCTCCCAATCCTCTTTATCCAGCACCGCAACCTGATAACCCGACAAACGGAACAAGCGAGCAAATAAGCCACCCAGCTGGCCTTTACCCCCAATCACCACCACCTGACGTAAATCTGGGTTTAGACACTTAAAGCCAGAGTCATTTTCACTGCTGTAAGACTCACGCATGGTGCGACGCAGCACATCTTCAATTAAATCCGGTGGCACCCCTTGCGACTGTGCTTCTTGACGACGCGAAGCGAGCATCGCCGCCTCACGGTCCGGTGCATAAATGGGCAAGCCATGCTGGCTTTTCACCTCCCCCACTTCTGCTACCAGCTCTAAACGGCGCGCGAGCAAGCTCACCATTTGTTTATCGACATCGTCTATTTGATCGCGCAGTCGGCTGAGTTCCGCCACCATGGTTTAGTCCTGTTGAGTACGTTGTTGAAGAGAGGTTGCCAGCTCTTGGTGAGCATGACGTAACAATTGTTCGGTAGACGCCCAATCAATGCAAGCGTCCGTGATCGACACACCGTACTCCATCTCATCTTTAGACAAATCCGCCGATTGGTTACCCGCGTTAAGATGGCTTTCGATCATCAGACCAATGACAGAGCGGTTACCTTGTTTGATTTGATGGATCACATCTTCTGCCACCAATGGCTGGCGGCGGTAATCTTTACGTGAATTCGCGTGGCTACAATCCACCATCAGGGACGGGTTGAGTCCCGCAGCTTCCATTTGCTGCTCGCATTCGGCGACGGAGACTGAATCGTAGTTGGTTTGCTTACCACCACGTAAGATCACATGCCCATTAGGGTTACCTTGCGTTGTAAGCAGTGCCACTTGGCCCGCTTGGTTGATCCCCATAAACCGGTGCCCAGACGCGGCGGCTTTCATCGCATTAGTGGCGGTGGCCAGATTGCCATCAGTACCGTTTTTAAAGCCGATTGGCATCGACAAACCACTGGCCATTTCACGGTGGGTTTGTGATTCGGTGGTACGTGCGCCAATCGCCGCCCAGCTAAACAGATCACCAATGTATTGCGGGCTGATTGGGTCCAACGCTTCAGTGGCCAACGGGATCCCCATTTGTGCTAAATCCGTGAGCAGACCACGCGCTTGCTTTAAGCCAGATTCGACATCAAAGCTGCCATCCAGATGCGGATCGTTGATTAACCCTTTCCAGCCAGTAGTGGTCCGCGGTTTTTCAAAGTACACCCGCATGACAATAAACAGGTGATCGCTGAGTTCATCCGACAAGGCTTTCAGACGACGCGCGTAGTCTTTCGCCGCTTCAACATCATGAATAGAGCAAGGACCACACACCACCAACAAGCGATGATCGCGTTTATGAATAATATCCGCCACTGTCTCGCGTGCCTCACTGATAGCAGCCCGGGTACTTTTTTCAATAGGGAACTGCGCGCGAAGCTGCTCTGGCGTCAAGAGCACCTGCTCATCACGGATATGAATATTGGTCACCGAATCTTGCTGCATAGCCTTGCCTTTAATGTTCATCATGTTTTACACAAACAATACCAGCCTATATTTTAAAAGCAATACAAACTGTACTTATTTATTTACTCTGTAATTAATAATTTACACTAGAGATTACAATAGAGTCTTACAACGGCAACCGTTACTATAGCGCATTGGTTTTTTTGTGTGGGTCGTTATGGCACTAATTCTCTCACTTCTTCAGCAAATGAGCGTCTATCTGGTTATCGCCTATTTGCTCAGTAAAACACCGGCATTTATGCCACTGCTGAGTATTTCGGGGCGACTGTCGCATAAAGTTGTTTGTTATTTTCTTTTCTCTGGCTTTTGCATTCTCGGTACCTATTTTGGCTTGGGGATTCAAGATGCAATTGCCAACACCCGTGCGATCGGCGCAGTCATGGGCGGATTACTAGGCGGTCCATTTGTGGGCTTTTTGGTCGGGCTAACCGGCGGTTTACATCGCTACAGTTTAGGCGGCTTTACTGACTTAGCTTGCGCAATATCGACCACGGCAGAGGGCTTGATTGGTGGCGTAATGCACCGCTATTTGGTGTCGCGCAATCAAACCAGCCGTTTATTCTCTCCCACGGTCGTGTTAGGGGTAACCTTCGTTGCCGAGTTAGTGCAGATGGCGATTATCCTCGCGGTCGCTGAGCCCTTTAGCCGCGCGTATGAGCTGGTTAGCGCGATTGCCGCCCCCATGGTGATTGCTAACTCTATTGGCGCGGCGATGTTTATGAGCATAATTGTCGACCGGAAAACCCTGTTCGAGCGCTATTCAGCGGCATTTTCCAGCAAAGCACTCAAAATTGCTGAACGATCGGTCGGCCTTTTAAGCAGCGGGTTTAATCAACAAAGCAGTGAACAAGTCGCTGCCATTATTCAGCAAGAAACCGGCGTTGGGGCGGTGGCGATTACCGATAGAGAAAAGATCCTTGCGTTTACCGGTATTGGCGATGACCACCATCTCCCCGGTACGCCAATTGCCTCTGATTACACCCGTCGCGCGATTGCCGATGATCAGCTGATCTATATTGATGGTGCGGATATCCCCTATTGCTGCTCACTTTCTCCTTATTGCAAGTTGGGATCAGTACTGGTGATCCCACTACGCGGAGGCGATGGCTATGTACTGGGGACGGTGAAGCTTTATGAGCCAAAACGTAAGCTCTTTTCGGCCATTAATGTCACCATGGGCGAAGGGATCGCCCGATTGCTCTCGAACCAGATTTTAACCGGCCGTTATCAGCGTCAACAAAGTTTGCTCACCCAGGCCGAATTAAACCTATTACGCGCCCAAGTCAATCCGCACTTTTTGTTCAATGCCTTAAATACGATTAGTGCGGTGGTCAAACGCGAGCCAGAGCGGGCACGCCAATTGATCCAACATCTATCGACCTTCTTTCGCAGTAACCTTAAGCAAAACCGCGAGACCGTCTCGCTTGAGCAAGAGCTGAATCACCTCGATGCCTATTTAGAGCTCGAACATGCCCGTTTTGCCGATCGCATGAGTGTGGAGAAGCAGATTGATCCCGCTATCTTGCACGCGGTGATCCCAAGCTTTACCTTACAGCCTTTGGTCGAGAATGCGGTGAAACATGGGATCAGCCAATTGATGGCAGACGGCAAAATTATTATTCGTGGCTGGCAAGAAGGCGAATGCCTGTATTTACAAGTGGAAGACAATGCCGGGCTTTACCAACCCGCAGCACAACACTCAGGACTCGGCATGCGTATTGTTGATAAGCGTGTACGAGGGTTGTTTGGCGGCCAATATGCGCTAAAAATGACCTGCCAGCCTGATATATGGACACGGGCAACCGTCACTTTGCCCTTCACATATCAAACGCCCAATAAGGAGAGAGAGGCATGATTAAGGCATTGATTGTTGATGATGAGCTGTACGCCCGCGAGGCGTTGGAAGACGAGTTGCTAGCGGTAGGCGGTGTTGACATCATAGGGCAATGCAACAATGCCATTGACGCACTGAAAGCCATCAATCAAACCCGTCCAGACGTGGTGTTTTTAGATATTCAAATGCCGCGAGTGACGGGATTAGAGCTGTTAGCCATGCTCGATCCCGATACCATGCCCAAGGTGGTATTTGTCACCGCCTATGATGAATATGCGGTACAAGCATTTGAAGAAAATGCGTTCGACTACCTGTTAAAGCCCGTCGAAACCGTGCGATTAAAAAAATCCTTGGAAAAACTCACTCGTGAGCTACGCCAGAAAAACGACTACCGAGCAATGACACCAACGTTGGATTTGCTTCCCTGTGCGGGACACAGTCGGATTACATTGATCCCACATCAAGAGGTCGAAGTTGCGCGTACCGCCTTAAGTGGCGTCGCACTGCTCACCGCAAAAGGCGAGTCTACCACGCACCTATCACTCAAGGTCTTGGAGGACAAAACCCCCTTAATACGCTGTCATCGCCAATACTTGATTCACCCCGCCGCTATCCGCGAAATCCGCTTACTCGACAATGGCCTTGCTGAGGTGATTACCTCCTCAGCGCATGTTGTGCCGGTGAGCCGACGTTACTTAAAAGCGTTAAAAAATCAATTGGGGCTTAACTAACCCAGACTTATACGCCAGTGCTCAATAAAATAGGCTATTAGATTGGCTTTGAGAATCGTGATGACCACGCTGCCATTCCATTCTAAAACGCTGAGATCCTGGCCGACTTTCACATACGCCCATATACGGATTTCCGTCTAGCCCAAGCTGATAGGCATGAGCAGGATCGCAGTAATCATCAATACCATGGATGTAGCCTTGCTCGTAGTCGAGATAATTTGCATTCATCGGCCCAGTTGCTTTATTTGCCAGGGTTTGTAAATCTTTCACGGATCGCTGTGGCAAACCACGCTGACCATCTTGCTCCCCCAAGCCATACCAATTTTGATCGTCAACCAAGCCTTGGGTGGTAGAAGCAGCGCACCCGGCCAAAAGTAAAACGGCGAATAATAAAAAAAACGTCTGTTTCATACCCTGTCCTACCCTCATAAAAAAGCCTCAGTAAATACTGAGGCTTAGATCTTAGCGTATTTGACTGAATATTGCTTGAAGACCAGTCATATAGCTGAGCGCAGACCCATCAGCTATAACGCCTTACCTATAACTGCTTTTCATTGGCGATTAACTGCGAATTGGGTTTATAACCGATAAAGAACCCAATCGTGGCGACAACGGTTGCCCCGACACCAATCATGGTAGCGATATTCATTGGTAAGCTAAAACCGATTTCGGCATTGGCCAAATAAGTGACAGTTACCGCAGTCATAAACATCGCAGGAATGGTGCATACCCAGTGCAGCTTATCACGCTTAATAAGATAGGCTGCCGCGGCCCACAACATGATCATCGCGGTAGTTTGGTTAGCCCAGCCGAAGTAACGCCAAATCACGCCAAACTCCGCTTTGGTGATCAAAAAGCCGACCACAAACATGGGGATCGCAATCATCAGGCGCTTCACCATCGGTTTTTGCTGAATATTCAGAAAGTCGGCGATAATCAGACGCGCAGAACGGAAAGCAGTGTCGCCAGAAGTGATCGGCAACACAATCACCCCTAATACCGCCATAATGCCGCCGACCGTGCCAAGTAGCGAGGTGGAAACCTCATGCACCACCGCAGCCGGGCCACCGTTAGCGAGCGTTTGATTAAGCGCGTCACTCGATTCATAGAAGCTTAAGCCCAGACTACACCAGATAAGCGCAATCACACCTTCACCAATCATGGCGCCATAAAAGATAAACCGGCCTGACTTTTCATTCTGCATACAACGCGCCATTAATGGCGATTGGGTGGCGTGGAAGCCTGATACCGCACCACAAGCGATGGTGATAAACAGTAATGGCCATAGTGGCAGATCGGTCGGATGGAAGTTGGTGGCAAAATCGAGCCCTTGGCTGTAGAAGCTGTGATCGCTCACGGCCAAGCCGATAATCAAGCCCACCGACATAAAGACAAGCAAAGCGCCAAATATAGGATAAAAACGGCCAATAATTTTGTCTATCGGCACCACGGTGGCCAATACATAGTAGGCAAAGATAACGCCCACCCACAGCGCCACGCTCATTTCTGACAGGCTACCTAACAACTTGGCTGGACCGAGCACAAACACCACGCCCACCAGCATCAAGAGTAACACCGCAAAGAAGTTCATAAAATGTTTAGCTAAGTTACCGAAATGCTCGCCCACGACAGAAGGGACAGATGCGCCATTGGCACGCACACTGAGCATGCCAGAGAAATAATCATGCACGGCGCCGGCAAAAATGCAGCCAAACACAATCCATAGCATGGCAACAGGGCCATATAACGCACCGAGTATTGGGCCAAAAATCGGACCGAGGCCAGCAATATTAAGCAGTTGAATCAGATATACTTTCTTATCTGACAGTGGCACAAAGTCCACACCATCGTTCATGCTCATGGCCGGGGTCGCTTTTTGCGGTTTTGGCCCAAAAATTTTGGTAATGAAAGTGCCGTAGGTAAAGTAGCCGACAATCAAGGTCACTACGCAAAGTAAAAACCAGGACATAATTGCTCTCCGTGTCGTTAGCAGCGCTGCTGCCAATCTTTTAGTAGGGGACAGATGCCATTTTGCCGATTGCGTTGTCGAATACACGCGCTTTAACGGCGAGTGGTCGCCGGTGCAGATAAACGGTTGTAAACAGGATTAAGTGGTGAGGGCGGTGAAGGGTGTGGTGTGAATGAGCCGATTGGCCATTAAAAAAGCCCGTCCTACAGGACGGGCTTTTGAGCAATAAACGCCATAGGGGCGATTACTTCTTGTTAAGACGCTCTTTGATTCGAGCTGACTTACCAGAACGCTCACGCAGGTAGTACAGTTTGGCACGACGTACTGCACCGCGACGTTTAACAGTAATGCTGTCGATAACTGGCGAATGGGCTTGGAAAGTACGCTCTACACCTTCACCGCTAGACATTTTACGTACGGTAAATGCAGAGTGTAGACCACGATTGCGCTTAGCGATAACCACACCTTCATATGGCTGCAGACGCTCACGGTTACCTTCTTTTACTTTAAGCTGTACCAGGACAGTGTCACCTGCTTGAAACTCAGGCAGGTCTTTTTTCATTTGCTCGTCTTCGAGCTGCTTGATGATGTTACTCATTATTTATAACCCTAGAATAAACTGAAACTCAATTTGATTCGGCACTTGCACGATGTTCTTTGATGAACTCGGCAAGTAGTGATTCCTGTTCGTCAGTCAGAGCTAGGTTTTCCAGGAGCTCTGGTCGTCGTAACCAAGTGCGACCTAGCGATTGTTTTAATCGCCAGCGACGAATGTCCTTATGATTACCGGATTTTAGCACCTCTGGTACCACCAACCCATCTAACACTTCAGGACGCGTGTAGTGTGGGCAGTCTAACAACCCATTGGCAAAGGAATCTTCCTCTGCTGACGCCATATCGCCTAGCACACCCGGTACAAACCGAGCAACAGCATCGACTAACGTCATCGCGGGCAGCTCGCCCCCACTAAGCACAAAATCTCCCACTGACCATTCTTCGTCAACGTGAGTTTGAATAATGCGCTCGTCTACCCCTTCGTACCGGCCACAAATCAAAATAAGTTTATCATTGCTCGCCAGCGACTCGACCCCCGCTTGATCGAGCTTGCGCCCTTGCGGAGAGAGGTAAACCACTTTCGCTTTATCGCCTGCGGCTTGTTTAGCGGCATGAATCACATCGCGCAAAGGCTCTACCATCATTAACATGCCCGGGCCACCGCCGTAAGGTCGGTCATCGACCGTACGGTGTTTGTCGTGGGTGAAATCACGCGGATTCCACGTTTCGACGTTTAACAGCCCTTTTTTTACCGCTTGGCCCGTGACTCCAAAATCAGTGACCGCTCGGAACATTTCTGGAAACAGGCTGATAATGCCAACCCACATATTTCCGCTCGCTTACTGTTGGAGTTTAAAAACCAGGATCCCAGTCAACTTCGATCCGTTGAGCAGTGCGATCAATCGACTTGATGACCTGCTCTTCAAGGAACGGAATTAAGCGTTCCTTTTTACCAAAAGCATCTTTCAGGTTGGCTTTAACGACAAGCACGTCGTTCGAGCCTGTTTCAAGCATGTCAGTCACAGTGCCGAGGTGATAGCCTTTTGCATTCACCACGTCCATACCAAACAGCTCACGCCAATAAAACTCTTGATCTGATAAAGCAGGAAGCGCTTGTGCACTGACTGCAATCTCAGCGTTGGTCAGCATCTGCGCGTCTTCGCGCTGATCCAGCCCCGTAAGTTTGGCGACATACCCTTTATTGTGGCGTTTCCAGTCTTCGACCTCGAAACGTTGCCACTGCCCGCGCACCTGGATAAACCAGGGTGAGTAGGCAAAAATGCTTTCAGCATCTTCAGTGTAAGAAAAAATCTTGAGCCAGCCTCGTATGCCGTACGACGAGCCTAGCTTGCCAACGACAATCGTCTCTTGCTCACTCATTTCTTCTTTTAACCCTGACACTGATCAATTACGCCGCTTGCGCTGCGTCTTTGACTAGCTTAGCAACACGGTCAGAAACCGTTGCGCCTTCGCTAACCCAGTGGTTTACGCGATCCAGGTCAAGGCGTAGTTTCTCTTCCTGGCCTTGAGCAACAGGGTTGAAGAAACCAATTTTTTCGATGAAGCGACCGTCGCGCGCCTGGCGGCTGTCAGCTACAACGATTTGATAAAATGGGCGTTTTTTCGCGCCATGACGTGCCAAACGAATGGTTACCATATCGTCCTCATTTGCATTACTTAATAAAATTGGCCCCGTTTCGCGTAAGCAATGCGGGGCCTCGTGCCAAAATAAAGCTCGGGAATTTTACTCTTTATTGCTGTGAATGCAACTGGTTTAGTCAAATTTCCACCAGCTGTCCCCAGCCTCACAGCGAGTTATCAAGCCTGCTAGCACTGGGCTGACAAGCAAAATATCGAATCGGATTAACCCATGAATCCGCCAGGGCCGCCGGGGCCACCACCGGGTGGCATCATGCCCTTCATTTGGCGCATCATATTGCGCATGCCACCTTTTTGCATTTTCTTCATCATCTTCTGCATTTGGGTGAACTGCTTAAGCAAGCGGTTGACGTCTTGCACCTGGGTGCCTGAACCGGCGGCAATCCGCTTTTTGCGTGACCCTTTGATGATTTCTGGACGCTGGCGCTCACGCGGTGTCATCGAGTTAATGATCGCTTCCATCTGCAAGAACATTTTATCATCAACGTTATCTTTCACGTTATCAGGCACATTGGACATGCCAGGCAGCTTATCCATCATGCCCATCATGCCACCCATGCCCTTCATCTGCTCAAGCTGATCACGAAAATCGGCCAAGTCGAAGCCTTTCTTCTGCTTGAACTTCTTGGCCATTTTCTCTGCTTTGTCTTGATCGACATTACGCTCGAGATCTTCGATAAGCGACAGCATGTCGCCCATCCCCAAGATACGGGATGCCACCCGGTCAGGATGGAAAGGCTCAAGTGCGTCTGTTTTTTCACCCACACCCAAGAACTTAATCGGTTTACCGGTGATATGACGTACCGACAGTGCGGCACCACCTCGGGCGTCACCATCAACCTTGGTCAGAACCACACCCGTCAATGCCAATGCATCGTTAAAGGCTTTGGCGGTGTTCGCCGCATCTTGGCCTGTCATGGCGTCTACTACGAACAGGGTTTCAACGGGGTTGATCGCGCGGTGAACGTCTTTGATTTCGCCCATCATGGCGTCATCGACATGCAAACGACCCGCCGTATCGACGATCACTACGTCATAAAATTTTAGCTTGCCGTGCTCAACCGCGGATTGAGCAATATCGACTGGATTTTGGTCAGTGCTGGACGGGAAAAAATCAACCCCCACTTCGCTAGCCAAGGTCTCCAACTGTTTGATCGCCGCCGGGCGATACACATCGGCAGACACCACTAACACTTTTTTCTTTTCTTGCTCGGTAAGCATCTTACCCAGCTTACCCACACTGGTGGTTTTACCCGCCCCTTGCAAGCCCGCCATCAAAATCACTGCGGGCGGCTGCGCCGCAAGATCCAATTTTTCATTGGCGTCGCCCATCACCGCTTCAAGCTCAGCTTGAACAATCTTGATAAACTCTTGCCCTGGGGTCAGGCTTTTAGAGACTTCAATGCCAACGGCACGTTCTTTGACGCGTTTAACAAAATCACGAACCACAGGGAGCGCGACATCGGCTTCCAGTAGCGCCATACGCACTTCGCGCAGGGTTTCTTTGATATTGTCTTCCGTTAATCGCCCACGGCCGCTCACATTTTTGAGCGTCCGGGATAAACGTTCTGATAAGTTTTCAAACATGCGTTACTCGCCCACTCGTCCTATTGGCCCATGATTTTTCATCTGGGTGCAATCGCTGTCGCGAAATTACTGAGATTATACCGCAATCCCCCCATCACTTGCATGTATCGATAGCGACAGAGATTGAGGCAAGGTATACTCACACCTTCATTCTTATTGATTAACTGACTGATCGGTGACGATGGAAATTCTGACAGCCTTGTTGGCATCACTGCTTTATCTGGCCGCCATTTTGCAGATCATCCCCGGCTTGTCCAGCAACAATCAAATTAGTGCGAAGCCGGTCTTTTTCACCGCACTGGCTGCGCTGGCGTTACATGCTTATCTGCTCAAAGATCTGATTTTATCAGGAAGCGGGCAGAATCTTAGCATGCTTAACGTCGCCTCTTTGGTGAGTTTTATCATTGCGATGATGACGACCGGGCTAATTTTCCGATTGCGGCTATGGTTCTTGCTGCCGGTGGTTTATGCCTTTGCAGGACTAAACCTTGCGAGCGCGACCCTGCTGCCCGGTGCCTTTATTACGCATCTTGAATCACACCCAGAGGTGCTATTACACATTTCTCTGGCTCTGTTTTCATACTCAACATTGATGATTGCTACCCTGTACGCATTGCAATTGGCTTGGCTGGATTATCAACTCAAACACAAAAAGCGCCAGGTGATTAATCATAATGTTCCTCCTTTAATGATGGTGGAGCGTCAGCTTTTCAACATCATTTTAGTCGGACAAGTATTATTAACACTCACTCTAATCTCTGGTTTTGTCTTTGTCGATGACATGTTCGCGCAAGGAAAAGCGCACAAAGCCTTCCTCTCGATGGCCGCTTGGGGAGTCTATGGTGTACTCCTTTGGGGGCATTATCAGTCCGGCTGGCGTGGACGTCGGGTGGTCTGGTTTAGTATCGTGGGCGCGTTTCTCCTTACTCTGGCCTACTTTGGTAGCCGGTTTGTTCGTGAGATATTGATTGCAGGCTATTGATTACGCGCATTTAGCGTAAACCCTCGAGCACACGCTCTGATTTTAAAACAAACGTAAGGAACAGTTCGTTGGACGACATATCRACGGGAATATTAATTTCCCTTTTGGTATTGCTTATCGTCATTTCCGGTTATTTTTCCGGGTCTGAGACAGGCATGATGGCACTTAATCGGTACCGGTTGCGCCACCTCTCTAAATCAGGCCACAGTGGCGCTAAGCGGGTCGAAAAACTGCTTGCTCGGCCAGACCGATTGATTGGGCTTATTCTGATCGGTAATAACCTGGTAAATATTCTTGCCTCTTCAATCGCGACCGTCCTAGGGTTACGTTTGTATGGCGACGCAGGGATTGCGATCGCAACCGGTGTGTTAACGATGGTGATCCTGGTGTTTGCCGAAGTCACGCCCAAAACGCTGGCTGCTCTTTATCCAGAGCGCGTATCGTTTATTAGCAGCCATTTGCTCACCATCCTAATGAAGGTGTTTTATCCGCTTGTTAGCCTGGTGAACTTTATCACCAATGGTTTTTTGCGCTTGTTAGGAATAGGCGCTAAAGCCGACGGCAAGGATAATCTAAGCACCGAAGAGCTGCGGACCATTGTCAACGAAGCCGGTAGCTTGATCCCTCGTCGTCACCAGCATATGTTGCTATCAATCCTAGAGCTTGAGGAGGTGACCGTGGATGACATCATGGTGCCACGCAATGAGATCACTGGGATTAATATCAATGATGACTGGAAGTCCATCATGCGCCAATTCACGCATGCCCCGCATGGAAGAATGGTGTTATATCGCGATACCATCGACGAGGTGGTTGGGATGCTGCGCGTCCGCAAAGCCTATCGCCTGATGGTTGAGAAAAACGAATTTAATAAAGAGACGCTGCTTCGCGCCGCCGATGAAGTCTATTTTATTCCGGAAGGCACGCCACTGAACGTACAAATGCTTAAATTTCAGCGTAATAAGCAACGTATCGGCTTAGTGGTAGACGAATACGGCGACATGATTGGCCTGGTGACGTTAGAAGACATTCTCGAAGAGATCGTGGGTGAGTTTACCACCTCTTTATCACCGAGCTTGGCCGAAGAGATTACGTCATTGACCGATGGTGGCTATTTGATTGAAGGTAGCGCCAATATTCGCGATTTGAATAAGAGTCTTAACTGGACCTTACCCACTGACGGCCCCCGTACCCTCAATGGTTTAATTCTCGAGCACTTGGAGGATATCCCTAAAAGCCGCTTGAGCATTGAAATTGATGGTCACCATATTGAAATTGTCGATGTTGCCGACAATATGATCAAGCAAGTCAAAGTCCTCCCTACAGACCAACCCGACGCCAATATTAGTGTTTAGGCCATGCAGCGCACAACGTTAACTCTCACACTCATGAGTCAGCGTGTGCGCCATGTTTTAAGTGGCGGAGTTTTAAGTGGCGGAGCGCCTCGATAAAGCTGGCTTCTTTAATCGGTTTGACGATGATGTAATCCGCGCCTGCTTGGTAAAAAGCGTCATGCACGCTGCCATACGCATCGGCCGTGCAAGCGTAGATGGGGACACTTAACCCGAGCGTTTGCCGTATGGCCTGCGTTGCTTCCACGCCACCAAGATTGGGCATATGGTTATCCATCAACACCAAGTCATACTGCACTTGCTGAAGGCGCGCTAATGCTTGTTCTCCATCTTTCACCCACTCCACCTCAATATGATATTTATGGCAAAATGCTTGGGCGACCATAGCATTAATCTTATTATCCTCAACCAATAAGACGCGCTTGATGCCGAGCGACACAGGATCGAAAGGCACGTTTTCTGGCGCCTTGGCCGGTTTATTGTCCACCAAGGTGAGCGGCACCTCGACCACAAAGCGGCTGCCTTTATCTGGCTCACTGGTCACATCAATGTCACCTTCCAGTAAGTCTAATAGACTTTTAACAATCGACAGGCCCAGGCCGCTACCACCATAAGTCCGCGTCACACTGGAATCCGCTTGTACAAAGGGATCGAACAAAGACTCAAGCGCCTGCTGGTTCATTCCTATCCCGGTATCACTCACTACGAGACGCAATGTATATTGACGCAATGTATATTGACGCAATGTAGATTGATCTGACGAATTTTCATTCTCGTCTGTTTTTTCTACTTCACGTTGCGCTAGGGTGACCGTCAGCCCAACCTGCCCTGCATGAGTAAATTTTATCGCATTACTCATTAGGTTGAATAAGATTTGTGTGAGGCGGGACTGATCCGAGCGCACCATGGTATCAGCCGCAATCGGTGCATCGATATTCAATAAGATAGACTTGCTTTCACAAAGCGGTGTGTAAATATTCTCCACCGTGCGAATGATATCTTGGAGATAAAACTCCCCATACTCGATGGTCATTTTACCTTGTTCAATCTTAGACAAATCGAGGATATCATTGAGTACTGTGAGTAAGTGCTCACCACTTTGGTATAAACTACCAAGTAGGTCTTTTTGTGCCTTATCCTCGGCTCTATCATTTAATATTTGCGTGATCCCCAAAATGCCGTTAAGCGGCGTGCGTATTTCATGGCTCATCTTGGCTAAGAACTCTGATTTAGCGCGCGCGGAGGCTTCCGCTGCTTCTTTGGCTCGCTGGCTTTGTTGCTCGGCTTCGATAAGAGATGTAATTTCTTGACCTTGGCCGATCACCGCTTTGACTTGGTTATCAACCATTAAAGGTGCAAGATTCCATCGGTAAACGCGACGGTCAATCTCAATATTGACCCCTTTGAGGATGGTCCCATTAACCGCGCGCTTTAGATGAGGAGAGATGGCATACATAAACTGATCATACAACCAGCTTGAGGCATGGATTTGTTCGTCATAGTTCAGCTTTAACTTGGCTGCTGGATTGATACGGGTGATAGCAAAGTCCGTGTCCCAAACAATAATCGGTGATAGCGCGTAATCAAATAAATCTTGTAGGGAGCGCTCTTTCTCGTGCAGCGCATGAAAAGTCGACTCTAGAGTTTTGCCGATGTGATTAAACTCTTCAATATCGGATCCGGCAAACGGCAAGGTACGTTGACGTGATCGCGCCCCTTGGCTATATCGCATTAGCCTATCGAGCGAATCCGCAACCCGGGTTTTCACAAAACGATTGACCCAAAAAGCAGCGATAATAATAATTAGGGTAGTGAGTAATAAGTTGATGCCCATTTGCCGCTGTAATGTGACAACATTGTCATTACGTTGCGCCGATAACAATGAAATTTTGGTCGACTCACCGCCGATGCGAAGCTTGGATTGGCTCACTAAATAGTGCCGAAACGCTTGACTGCTCTCCTCGCTCGGCAACGTTAACGCCTTGCCTATGTCATCGTTACCACTAAGAGTAGATGCTAAGGTTGCATTGTCTGCCGATAGCCATACCGCCTGAGTGTCACTGGCACGCTGCAAACTTTTCACAAACGAAAAGTTGCCATTCAGCATCACGACCACATACAAATATCCGCCGAGTTTACCGTTTGATTGAAAAACGATCGGCGTTTTCCGCATCAGTAAATAACCTTGCTCTGTATCCGTGGTGACAGTGGTTAAGGTCCAACGATTAATACTTCGTAATTGCAAACGCAGCTGATCCAACCCCTCATTATCAATACCGTGAAACAAGCTACTGCCATCATGCCATAACACACGGTCGTCTTTAGCGATAAAACGAAAGTCAGGGGTATTTGCAACATCTTGTTGCTCTTGTTCGATAAAATAGTCATCAAGTGCGTCACTGTCTTCACTGGCGACCAGTGACTGAAGTGTCATACTTGCAGCATTGGTATTTTGGTGAATTTGCAGTGCCGTTAAGCGACTATCAAAGACGTTTTGCAATAGACGAGAAGTTTGTGCCAAAGTACGGCTAATCTCTTGATTAATCCCCGCTAAGGTCAACTGGTAACTTTGTATGTAAACGCCCGCGGTCACACATAAGAAGAAGACCACAATCAAGCGAGTCAGTAATTGCGAGAGTGATAATTTAGGTGAACCAAAGGTGGGCATGATCTAATCCGAGTATCTAAATGCATGTTGCTTAAGTTTTTCTATTCGATCCGGATCATCATATTGAGTGACGACGTTAAACCGACCTGAGTACACAACGGGCACAGCTTTTTGTTGTAGGTCGCGTTTGATGGCTTCAGCCATCGCCACCCCGGTATCATCGTTCATACGCATCACGGTTGCGTCTAGTTGTCCTGACATGACAGCATCCAATTCAGCGGACCCGCCTCCCCAGCCGTTAACACCAACTTCCTCTCTTCCCAACTCTTCAAGCGCTTTGATTGCCCCAAACGCCACATCTGTCGCGCAAGCATAAATAAAGTCGAGTTGCGGATTATTGTTTAACATGGCTTTGGCTGCCTGATAACCAGAATGTTGGTCACCTTTGGTGTAATAAGCCGAGACCAATTGACTATCACCATGGCGACTCATGGTTTCAATAAAAGTGTCCCCACGTGCATCACTCACATAACCTTGAGAAAAAAACAACACCGAGTAATTCGCCCCTTTCGGATAACGCGTTTGATAATAATCAGCCAGTAGCTGACTGCCGCGCTGATGGTCAAACCCCACGTAGAGAAAAGGCTGATTACCTTGCCACGCTTTTACCGGTGTGGTGATATTTTGCAATATGAGCTTGGTTTTTTTCTGTGATAGCACATGATTAATAAACTTACGGTGACGAACACTGTTTAAGGTAAACACAAGATAGTCGGCACCGTCACGCAGCGCCGCATACAAAGACGCACTTTGTTCTCGTATGTCGTTGTTCGGTCGTGTTGTGACTTCTTTTAACTGATAAGGAATATTAAGCGCTTGTAAGCGACGTTCGAACGCTCGCACATTACGCTGCCAATAATCAGAGATTTGTTGACCCGGCACGACCACTGAAATTTTTATCGGTGCCAACGCACGTTGCATTGGCGCCGGATCGGCTTGCACTTGTTTATCGAGTGTTGCCGTCAGCGCTTTTTGCTCAGGATACCGTGCAAGAAACTCGTCATATGACCAATAGCCATTTAACGACGCTTGCGCACTCGGCACCGTCACCAACAACATGATACCTAGCAGGTAATGATACATACTGATGGGGCGAATATGATGTCTTGTGCGTAAACTCACTTTGGGTTTCACAGCCTTTTTTGATGGTCGATTTCAGTTGTCAGCTTAGCGAAACCCAGGCGAATACGCAGCGACAAAATGCAGAAGCGTGCTTGAACAGGCAAAAAAGCTGCAACGACGCCTACACTTCTCTTGGGTTTATCTAGCTATTGAGACAAAAATAATGAAAAGAACACTCAAATCGGGAGGGGGGGCGGTAACACAGAAGGCAATGTTACCGCAGAGGGATGACTGGTCGCGTTTTAATCGACGCGCAACGTTTGCAACATCGATTCGGGCAGCGATAGATCATCATTTTTGTTGACGGTCACACCTGCATCTATAATTGCACGAGCAATATCTTTGGCTTCATTCAACGAATGCATCTCATAAGTACCACATTGATATTCGTTAAGCTCCGGAATTTTATCTTGCGAAGGAACAATAAGGACATCTTCCATCGCAAGCTCCCATGCTTTAGCAACCTCCGACTCTTGGGGCTCGCCAATCAAGCWCATATAAAAACCGGTGCGGCAGCCCATCGGCGAGATATCGATGATCTCCACCTTGTCACTATTCAGATGATTGCGCATAAAGCCAGCGAAAAGGTGCTCCAAGGTATGGATCCCTTTTTCGGTTAAGTGCTGTTCATTGGGACGACAAAAACGCAAATCAAACACAGTGATGGTGTCACCGCTGGGCGTTTGCATGGTTTTTGCGACCCGTACCGCCGGTGCATTCATGCGGGTATGGTCAACCGTGAAGCTATCTAGTAGTGGCATCTTTCCTCCTTCATTCATCACTGCGGCCTTAAAATGGCCACCAGCTCAGATTGTCTTCTAGTCGTTGCCGGCACCCTTTTAGCTGCCAACCGTAGTCCTTTGCTTGTTGTTCGACTTTACGCGCCACCCGTTTGAGCCCAGGTTTTCGCTCAAATGAGCCACGTTGAAATCCGCCTCTTCCTTCATGGTAAGCTAAATATTGCCGGTAAACATCCCATTGCGACACCCCAAGCTGACGATGCGTTTCTGCTGTGTACCAGCCTATGAACTGTAACGCATCGGCAAAGTCGGTGCGAGAGCCGCCATTGTCTGTGGCTTTTTGATAGTCTGACCACGCGGGATCTTGTGCTTGCGCATAACCATATGCGCTGCTCACTCGCCCCCAGGGTAAAATGCCTAATACATAGTCACGTGGAGGCAAAGCATCGTGAACGAACGCGCTTTCTTGCTTCACAAATGCCATCGCGACCTGAATAGGCGTCCCCCAGCTGTCTTCCATCTCGACGGCCGCCTCAAACCAGTCAGGATTTTGCTCGAAAATCGCACAGACATTGCTGGGGTTATCCGGTGGCGGCGTCGCGCACCCGGGTAACAATATCATGGCGGTGATTATCCCTAATCGGTTGAGAATACGCGTCCTGCTCATCGCCATTATTCCAGTTACCAGCTTTCTGCCATCGGCACATCTTTGAAATAAGCGTTTAGAAACTGCTCAAAGCTTTGTGTGTCACTGGCTTCTACCGCTTTTTGACGTGCCATACTGTCTTCGGCTTCTCGGAGAAAGTCGACATCACTGTGAACCTGATACGGCACATCAGCCAATGCCTTCTTGTGCTCACTCGCCAAGCTTAGGCCAACACCACCAATTCCGGCTTGTGCAATCACGTCTGCCAGCACACGCCCTGATAAGGTTAGTTCGGGGTTATCAAAACACGCAATCATTTTGTCGCATACGCGCTCATAGCGGCTATCACCAACGGTCTGGTCCATCACTTTGGCTAATTGTTTCAGCTCTGCCATCACCTGACGTCCCCACTCGGCCTGAGTTAAGGTACCGCCATTGCATCCTGTGGTTAAGGTTAAGCCGGGTTTTCGCCCTTCAAGTACAATTTTATTCCAGTTATCCCGCCAGCAATTCAGTTCCGGATCGGACATGGGGTCGGAGGGCGATAACGCACACCAAGACACAAATAAATCGAGAAAATGCACTTGATCTTCTTCAATGCCAATAGGGCTGTAAGGATTCACATCTAGTGAGCGGACTTCTATGTACTCTACTCCGCCGCGGCTTAGTGCTTCGGTCGGCTTTTCGCCGCTTTCCGCATTACGCTTTGGTCGAATCGGAGCATAAAGCTCATTCTCAATTTGCAGCATATTGGTATTGAGTTGTCGATAGGTTTCACCGTCACGAATCCCCAACTGTGCAAATTGCTGCGAAGGGGTACGAATAGCGCGACGTAATCCTTCTAAATATTGCTCTAATGTATTAAAGCCTATTTTCAAATCGGCTTGGGCGTTGTTGGTATAGCCTAAATCACTCAAACGCAGGGACGTTGCATACGGCAAGTAACAGGTTCCCGATGGCATATGCTCAAACGCCAGCGGACTGTCAGTATGTTTGATAAAGGATCCACACAAAGCCGGTGATGCACCAAACAGGTAAGGGATCATCCAACCATGGCGGTAGTAATTACGGATCAAATCAAAATAGCCTTGTGTCACCGCAGCTTGGCTAACAGTCTCTGAGTGATACAGGTGCTGCCAAAACGCCTCAGGGAGTGAGATATTAAAATGCACGCCCGAGATCACTTGCATCACACTGCCATAGCGGTGTTTGAGTCCCTGCCGATAAAGCGTTTTCATCCGACCAATATTCGAGCTGCCATATTGCGCCAAAGTAATATCGTCTTCCGATGCGACCACACAAGGCATTGACATCGGCCAGAGCTGCTCGTCACCCATTTGCTTGTAAGTAAAACGGTGAATGTCTTGCAGCTCATCGAGCATTCCGTTGACCGATGTATTGACGGGCGTAATAAATTCCAACAAAGACTCCGCAAAATCCGTCGTGATCCAACGGTGTGTCAGCGCGGATCCAAGTGTCTCTGGATGCGCCGTCTGCGCTAAATGGCCTGCTGGCGTAATGCGTAATGCCTCGCGCTCCAATCCGCGGCCAATCCCCTTCAATGCATATGGGTTTTGCGCTAACCGCGCTAACCGTTGGGTAAAGTCAGTCAAAATGTATCTCTTATTTTTTTAAGCTGCGTGGCGGTCAATATAAACAAGCTATTGCTCAAAAGCCATCACGCAGCGGGGTAAGTTTATCCAACCGGTATTAACGGTAATCTAACGCCAAGCTATTGACTGGCAAGCCAAGTTGACGCAGATCCCCTTCCAAACGCTCTGCATCGCCGACCACGATGATTTGGTAGTCGTTAGGATCGAACCAGCGCGATGCTTGGGCATTTAGTTGTTGGCGTGTCAGTGAATACAGCATGGCTTTTTGGGCTTCACGATAGTCGTCATCCAAATTAAACGCCTCAATGTGCGCAATCAAGCCCGCTTTTTCCCACGGTGTTTCATAATTGAGTGCATCCTGCTGGCCGCTCGATTGACGTAAATAGGCAAGCTCTTGCTCAGTAAATCCATTTTCGTGCGCGTGGGCCATTTCTTTCCAAAGCTCTTTAATGGCCTCGGCACTGGCATCCGCACGCACATCGGCACCGACTTCAATGGTCCCAGTTTGACGACCACCATACACAGCACTGTGGGCGCCATAGGTGTAACCTTTATCTTGGCGTAAGTTTTGGTTGATGCGGGCATTAAAGTTTCCGCCGAGATTAAAGTTAGCTAAGCGGGTTTTAAACATGGGGCCGGTTGCGTCGTAAGGCATGCCATGACGTATCATACGAATACTGGTTTGTGGCGCTTGTGGTTTATCCACTAACCAAATTTGTGGACTTTTTTCGTCTCGAGGCACGGGCCTTGCAACTTGAGCATGCCCCTCAGGAGTCGGTTGCCAAGCTTGAATCCGGTTAGCGAGATTGATCGCATGCTCACGGGACAAATCACCCACCACGACAAGCTGACTTTCTTTCAACACATAATGCTGTTGATAAAAGCGTTTAACGTCGGCAAGGGTGAGTGCGGCAACGTCTTCTGCCACACCACCTTGCGGGGCACGGAAGGTTGCATCTTGATAAAGCAATTGGCTAATAGCCTGATCTGCCAACCAGCCCGCATCGTCGGCGCGTGACGCCATTCCCTCTAATGCTTGTTTTTTGAGCCGCTCAAAATCTTGCTCCGCAAACGTCGGTGCACTGATCACCTTATTCACTAATTGAAGCGTCTCTCCCAGATGCTTTTTCAAGGATGTCACGGTCAATGTCGTATGATAAGCCTCTGGATTAACACTCATCTGACTGCCAAGCTTATCTAGCGCTTGGGTTAATTCCGCGGCCGACATTCCCGCGCCGCCTTCTGTGATCATACTAGCCGTGAGCTCGGCGATACCACGCTTATCATTCGGCTCCATCAACACACCTGCCGGCAAGCGAAGTTGCAAGGTCACCGTGGGGGTCTCGCGACTGACGGTGCCTGCCAGGTGAATACCATTGTCGAGCTCCGCGCGATAAATAGTAGGAACATGGACAGTCACGCTTCCATTCGGGGGCGGGATCAGGCTGCGGTCAAAGCGTTCAGGCGTGTTGCGTAACGCCAGTGTATCCGCATTATTTTGGCTAGCGACGTGGCGATAATCAGGGCGCTGATAGACAAAGTTTGCCGGATGAGCGACCAAATCTTGACGCCCTTCAGGCACCACACTGAGGTTAACCGCAGGTTGATTGCTTACCCACTGTTGATAACTGTCCATCACCTTTTGAGGCGTTACAGCATCCAAACGGGCTAGGCGTTGTGTCAGTATGCTTGCGTCGCCATGCAACGTATAGTCACTGGCTAGTTGTTCTACTTTGCCATCGACGCTTTGTAGGGCAAAAATGTTATCCGCTTCTACCATGGCTTTGATTTGGCTGATATCGTCTTGGTCAACGCCTTGCGCCGCAAATGTCGCCATGCTCTGGCGCAGTAGCGTGCGCACCTCAGCTAACGACTGATCTTGACTGCCGACACCATAAATTTCGAAGGTGCATGCAAGCTCACCGCACTGATGCGATGCGCCTGCACTAAGCAGTTTTCCCGTTTGCACCAATGATTGGTAAAGGACACTATCTCGCCCTTGTCCCAACACATTGGCCAGGACACTCAGACGCGTACTGGTGTCTGTCTCAGGCGTACTGGTGGGGAAGCTCATGATCAAAACAGGCTGCGACACTTTATCTTCTAAAGTGACAAATCGATCGGCTTCCAGAGTGACAGGCTGAGGGTCTGCCGCGGGGATAGTTGGCCCTTGCGGGATGTCACCAAAGTACTTTTTCACCCACGCTAAGGTTTGTTGTACATCAATATCCCCACCAATGGTCAAGGTGGCATTGTTGGGACCGTACCAACGTAAAAAGAATTGCTTGAGGTCATCGACATCAACGCGGTCTAAATCTTCCACGTAACCAATCACCGGCCATGAATAAGGATGACCTTCGGGGTATAGCGCTTGATTAATGGTTTCGTTAACGCGGCCATAGGGAACATTGTCTATCCGAAAGGCTCGCTCGTTTTTCACCGTATCACGCTGCACTTCAAACTTACGCTGTGACACGGCATCCAACAGAAAACCCATGCGATCGGATTCTAACCAAAGTACACGTTCTAATTCATTAGCCGGCACCGTTTGATAATACTGGGTGGTATCGCGGTTGGTCGAGCCATTGTTATAGCCACCGACTTCTTTGATACGCTTACCATGATCGTCAACGTGTTCTGAGCCTTCAAACATCATATGTTCGAAAAAGTGCGCAAAGCCCGATTTGCCAGGCTCCTCACGCGCAGAGCCAACATGATAACGCATGTCGACACTGACTAAGGGATCGGAGTGGTCTTGGTGCAGCAAAACAGTCAGCCCGTTATCGAGCGTAAACTGTTGATAAGGCACTTGGGCACTGCCCGGTAGTGGCGAGACTGTTTTTATCCAGGTCACCCCCTTTGGCGTAGCAGGAGGCGATGTTTCCAGTCGCTGACACCCTGTCAGAACGGATAAAACGAGAACAGCGACGAACAATAAGCGTTGCATATGATGATTCCTACCCAGTGACCCAATTAAATGACCAAACAATAACCATGTAACGCGATGCTTTGGCGATAAAGATAACCGCCCAACACCATGATTGACGCAAACGTAGCCAACCGGCGACCACGCACAAAGGGTCGCCAATGATGGGGACCCAACTCAATAATAAAGCCGCATAACCATAACGTTGCAGTCCCAAGTGCGCACGACGATGCCAGCGTTGGTGCGGCTGATAATCCGGAATCCAACGGCCGATGGCATAGTTGGTCATGCCTCCAAGGGTGTTTCCGACGGTCGCAATAGCTACAATTACGCCATCAGCAAACTGTTGCTGAGTTAATAAGTAAACCAAATTCGCTTCTGAACCACCTGGCAACAAAGTGGCACTCAAAAAGCTGGTAACAAACAGTGTCGCCAACGCCGACCAGTCGTCCATGGTTGTTACGACGACGGCATTTCTAATACTCGCTTACCGCGTGTATGACCAGACTCGAGCGCTTTATGGGCTTGCGCCCCTTGTTCTAGAGGGTAGACAGCGGCAATATCAATATGAAGCTCGCCTTGATCAAGCATGTCAAGCAAGCGCTGAGTTTGCCAGGTGTTGGGCTCAACCAACATCCCCGTGGCTTTTAATCCTCGCTCGGCCGCAGCAGCGGTGATCATATCACGTGTATTGGTCGGCACCGTGACCACACGTCCACCGGTTTTTAGGCTCGCAAGTGCTTCAATGCCCGTATCGCCACCGACCAAATCAATCAGTACATCAAACTCGCCCTGCGCTGTCGCCCAATGTGCCTGGTGATAGTCTATCGGTTTCGCATCCAGCTGGCGCAAAAATTCATGGTTGCCCGGCGATGCTGTCGCATACACCTCAGCCCCCGTTCTTACTGCTAATTGTACCGCAAGGTGGCCCACTCCCCCGGCCCCCGCCAAAATCAGTATTTTTTCGTCACGGGCGAGTTTGACATGCTCGAGCGCTTGCCACGCCGTGAGCCCGGCAAGTGGTACCGCGGCAGCATCCACCATTGGGACACTGGGTGGTACCGTGGAAAGCAGTCCGGCGTCGGCAGCCACATACTGGCTATATCCCCCTCCCTCGGTCGGGAAACCAATCATTCCTGCCACGCGATCCCCCACATCAAACTTACTTTCGTTGGTGCCGTTTGCCACCACCACACCGGCCACATCGTAACCGGGTACCCAAGGCAGCTTATCTTGGTTATGTTCCGCCGCCCAACCCAGTCCGGCACGGGTTTTAGCATCGATCGGGTTCACGCCCGCGGCTTTTACCTGAATTAACACCTGCTCTTCCGACGGTGAGGGGATAGCACGGTTTACTGGGGAGAGAACCTCTGGCGCACCGAATTCGGTAATCGCAAGAGACAAGTTATTCGACATATTGACTCCTTTCGCATGCCATTATGCTTTCATGGCGCAGGTAATAAATTTGATAGCGCAGATAATAAAAAAGCACAGGGTCATCGCAACGCGTAAACCCCTAGTCTTAACAAAAACAGCGACAGACTCAATGCCTGCCGCTGTTTTCTTTTCACTGTTCACGTGTTTTGTTTTTGCTACGGTTTGTCTCTATATTCACATCGCACGGCTATCCGACTAACGCCAACAATATCCCCGCTGCGACAGCAGAGCCAAGCACGCCAGCCACATTCGGTCCCATCGCATGCATCAGCAGGAAGTTATGTGGATTGGCATCCAGTCCAACCTTATTCACCACGCGCGCAGCCATTGGCACGGCAGAGACGCCGGCCGCGCCAATCAGTGGGTTGATAGGATCGCGGCTAAACCGGTTAAGCAGCTTCGCCATTAAGACGCCCGTTCCGGTGCCGATGCTGAACGCGACCGCTCCGAGCACCAAGATCCCCAAGGTTTCAAACTGAAGAAACTTATCCGCTTCTAGCTTGGAACCAACGGCAAGCCCCAAGAAAATGGTCACAATGTTGATCAACTCATTCTGCGCAGTACTCGATAACCGATCGACGACGCCACACTCACGCATCAGATTGCCCAGACAAAACATACCAACCAAGGGCGTTGCGGAGGGTAAGAATAAGATCGTCATCATCAAGACCGCTAAAGGAAACAGCACTTTCTCCGTTTTCGAGACATGACGCAGCTGTTTCATTTCAATTTGGCGTTCTTGTGGCGAGGTGAACAACTTCATGATCGGCGGTTGAATAATTGGCACCAACGCCATGTAACTATAGGCTGCGACTGCAATCGCGCCAAGAAGATCCGGCGATAGTCGGCTAGCCAAGAAGATGGCCGTCGGCCCATCCGCACCACCAATAATCGCAATTGATGCTGCATCTTGAAGGCTAAATTCCATGCCTGGGACCAGATTGAGCAAGATAGCACCGAACAAGGTAGCAAAAATGCCAAATTGCGCCGCCGCCCCTAAAAGCAAGGTACGCGGGTTAGCAATCAAGGCACCAAAGTCGGTCATCGCCCCCACCCCCATAAAGATCAATAACGGGAAAACCCCCGTATCAATCCCGACATGGTAGACGTAATACAACAAACCGCCCGGCTCGTTAAAACCCGCGTTGGGAATATTCGCCAAGATTGCCCCAAACCCGATGGGCAACAGAAGCAAAGGCTCAAACCCACGTCGAATCGCAAGAAAGAGCAGCAGACAACCGACGGCCATCATCACCAGCTGTGGCCACTGGAAATTCGCCAGTCCAGTTTCCGACCACAGGATCATTAATCCTTCCATGCTGCCCTCTTATCCTAAATGTAAAAGCGGCATGCCGACAGTCACGGCGTCGCCTTCTTTTACTTGTACATCTTGGACAGTGCCAGCATGCGCAGCCCTGACTTCGGTTTCCATCTTCATCGCTTCTAGGATGATCAGAACGTCACCTTCTTGTACATGCTCACCGGCGGTCACCATGACTTTAAAGATATTACCCGCTAACGGTGCGGTGACTGGCTCTGCGTGGGTAGATGCCGGCTGTGACACCGGGGCACGCGGTGCTGTAGGCGCATTGTCGACATCGTTAGCAGTTTGGATCGCGCCTAGTGCGCCATCGGGACCGACATCCACTTGATACACCTGGCCATTAACGCGCACGCTGTAAGTTTCAACCTCAACTTGGCTCGCTGGGCTAGCCGCGGGCGTTGCTGGCGGCGTGGAGTCTCCGGTGGGTACCGGTTCAAACGCATCAGGATTGCCACGATTTTGGAGGAATTTCCAACCCACTTGTGGGAACAAGGCGTAAGTGAGGACATCGTCAATCGTCTCTTCCGCCAAACTCACACCTTCTGTCGACGCTTTATCGGTTAATGCCTGCGTCAAGTTTTCCATTTCGGGGGCTAATTTATCCGCCGGACGGCAGGTAATCGCTTGTTCACCGTCAAGCACGCGCGCTTGTAATTTTGCATTGACCGGTGCGGGGGCTTTTCCATATTCGCCTTTTAACAGCGCAGCAGTCTCTTTAGTAATGCTCTTATAACGCTCGCCGGTCAATACATTAATGACCGATTGCGATCCGACAATTTGTGAGGTCGGCGTAACTAAGGGGATATATCCTAAGTCTTCACGCACCCGCGGGATTTCGTCTAAGACCTCATCCATTTTGTCAGCCGCGCCTTGTTCTTTAAGCTGGCTTTCCATGTTGGTCAACATACCGCCGGGCACTTGCGCGATCAAAATACGTGAGTCGACGCCTTTTAACTGCCCTTCAAATTGGGCGTATTTTTTCCGCACGGTACGGAAGTAAGCCGCAATCGATTCAAGTTTATTCAGGTCAAGATGAGTTTCACGCTCGGTGCCTTCAAGCATCGCAACAACGGTTTCAGTCGGGGTATGCCCATAAGTTTGGCTCATTGAGGAAATGGCCGTATCCAGGACATCTAACCCCGCTTCTACTGCTTTAACCGCCGTTGCTGTTGATAACCCTGTGGTCGCATGACAATGCAGCGAC
Source organism: Salinivibrio sp. AR647 (assembly GCF_001995415.1). Classification (NCBI taxonomy): domain Bacteria; kingdom Pseudomonadati; phylum Pseudomonadota; class Gammaproteobacteria; order Vibrionales; family Vibrionaceae; genus Salinivibrio; species Salinivibrio sp. AR647. Next base: position 108,171 of record NZ_MUFE01000001.1, read on the forward strand.
AGGGGAATATCACAGGTCGATTTTATGCGGCTCACGAGCTCATACGCTTCATAAGGTTTAAGCAGGCCGGACATATCTTTGATGCACAGAGAGTGACAGCCAAGATCTTCCAACTGCTTGGCTAAATCGGTCCAGGTATCCATGGTATGCACAGGGCTAGTGGTGTAAGAAATCGTTCCCTGAGCGTGGGCACCTACGTCCACTGCCGCACCCACAGCGGCTTGAAAGTTACGCACATCATTCATGGCATCAAAGATGCGGAATACATCCATACCGTTGGCATGAGCACGTTCAACGAACTTGTATACCACATCATCGGCGTAGTGGCGGTAACCCAAGAGATTCTGCCCACGTAAAAGCATTTGCATCGGGGTATTAGGCATGGCTTTTTTAAGCTCTCGCAACCGTACCCAAGGATCTTCACCCAAATAGCGAATACAGGCATCAAAGGTCGCGCCACCCCATGTTTCTAATGACCAGAACCCAATCTGATCGAGCTCGGCGGCAATCGGCAACATATCGTCCAAACGCAGACGTGTGGCAAACAACGACTGATGGGCATCACGCAATACCACATCGGTAATAGCTAACGGCGTAGACATAACAAACTCCTTTTTATATGTGCCTTACCACTCAACGATGGCGTTGGCGGTACTGCTGGACAGCGACAGTGATCGCGGCAACGACATCGGGCGATACGTTTTCCGATGCAGGTTGTGCGTTAGGCTTAGCGGGTGCCTTAGCAGCAGCTGGCGGGGTCGGGTCACCAAAACGTTCTAGTTGGTGGACCAAAAAAATCAACGTAGAAAGAAACACAAACACCACAACCATACCGGTCAGCATCAGCGTCAGTGCTTGTTCTAAAAGCGGGCCTAAATCCATGGTTGTCTTCCTTGTTACTCACTCTTACTGGCAATGATGCGCGGATGGCCCGTTATTATTCATTTATCTTGGTGGCCATTTCATCATCGGCGTTCAAAATACTAACAATTCGCATAAATGACAATCTCGTGTTGTGTTTTTGTTACCTGACAACACGGGTCATGATGCACTCATCGCACGCGAACAACCGCCACTCGTAAAGGCGTATTTATCTCGTCCAAGTCCGTTAATCGCGCGATGAAACGTCCTGGTACATAGAGGGTTTTGACGGTTTGGCTATTAATAGAGGCGCACTATGCCATTTTTGGAAAAAGCGTTTTTCCAGTATCACAACACGCTGTCCAATAGCGATAGCGATAGCGATAGCGATAGCGATAGCGATAGCGATAGCGATAGCGAAAATAATAAACAGAAAAGTCGATTTGGGTGACAATGAAAAGATAGCGAAATGGAAATAAGGAGAAGGAAGAGGTAATGCAAAATGGCGCGTCCGGGAGGATTCGAACCTCCGACCGCCTGGTTCGTAGCCAGGTACTCTATCCAGCTGAGCTACGGACGCGCTGACGGATTTGCATAGATTGAAGATGGCGCGCTCGGGAGGATTCGAACCTCCGACCGCCTGGTTCGTAGCCAGGTACTCTATCCAGCTGAGCTACGAGCGCGTGTCGTCAATCTTGTGTTCATCCTGAACGGTGTTGCGGGTCTTCCATGGAGGTGATGGCGCGTCCGGGAGGATTCGAACCTCCGACCGCCTGGTTCGTAGCCAGGTACTCTATCCAGCTGAGCTACGGACGCACATCTTTTACTGCAATTATCACAAGGCAGGCTTGTCGATAATGGCGGTGAGGGAGGGATTCGAACCCTCGATACGGCTACAAACCGTATACTCCCTTAGCAGGGGAGCGCCTTCAGCCACTCGGCCACCTCACCGCAAGTAGTGGCGCGTCCGGGAGGATTCGAACCTCCGACCGCCTGGTTCGTAGCCAGGTACTCTATCCAGCTGAGCTACGGACGCGCATCTATCTTGCTTGCAACAACATGGCGGTGAGGGAGGGATTCGAACCCTCGATACGGCTACAAACCGTATACTCCCTTAGCAGGGGAGCGCCTTCAGCCACTCGGCCACCTCACCGTCGCTGCGGGTGCACATATTACTTTGAGCCAGATATATGTCAAACACTTTTCGGGGAAAAGTCGCCTTGTTACTAACAAATGGACAATTATTACCCACCAGGTGTTTTTATTGTTGGTTTTATCGCCGTTTCATTTTGATTTTATGGGAAAACCAACCATAAAAAAGGCCGACCCTGGTCGACCTCTTTTGCTTTGTTAGTAGTCGTTTTGACTACCGGCTGGCGCGCCTTTTTCGGCTTGAATACGCATGTAGATCTCTTCGCGGTGTACAGAGACATCTTTCGGTGCATTCACACCAATACGTACTTGGTTACCTTTTACACCCAACACAGTGACGGTGACTTCATCACCAATCATCAAGGTTTCGCCAACACGGCGAGTCAAAATCAGCATGCTTCTACTCCTTGAGTATCAATCTTTTATTTATTCAATTAGTTTCTGAGCCAGATAACCCGCCAGCGTATCGGCTCGCTATCTGCAATCGTTGGATTATTTCCCTGCTCGTGATGCCAATGCGGGAGGTTTTGTTACCCGCACTTCACACTATGGCCGAATTATCACACCATATCCAGAAAAGGGCAGAGAAATTTACTGTTTTATCATCATACCGTTAGCCATAAAGGCGCGTGATCTGAGACAACAGAGTAAGAGAAATCAGTGTTGCACTGGTCAGCAAAGCGATAAAATGTAAGCGATATCACCGCTCAGCACGACACATCGCCTAAGGCGTTGCACTATACAGAATCAAAAAAAAAGTGCAATTATTAATCTAGATCACAAAAAAAGGCCGCGCATGGCGACCTTCTTGACTTTTCTTAAATGCTTTTTAGCGAATTATAACCGCTCGGCAAGCCAAGCATCGACAGCGGCTAACGCGCTGGGTAATGCGCTTACATCGCTACCACCCGCTTGCGCCATATCAGGGCGACCACCGCCTTTACCACCGACTTGTTGCGCGACAACATTGACCAGCTCACCCGCTTTCACTGTACCGGTGAGATCTTTGGTCACACCCGCAATCAAGCCTACTTTATCGTTGGCGACATTGCCGAGAAGCACAATCCCGCTCCCCATTTGGTTTTTGAGATCATCAACCATACTACGCAGTGCCTTGTTATCTGCCCCATCGAGTTGGCTGATCAGTACCTTAGTGCCATTGATTTCGCGCACTTGATTAATCAATCCAGCGCTTTCTTGTGCTGCGAGCTTTTGCTTCAGTTGTTGGATTTGCTTCTCCAACCCTTTAGCTTTGCCATGCACTTCATCCAATTTGGCCTCGTAGTCGGCTTGGGTTTGGTACACATTATCTATCGCCGCTTGACCTGTAATAGCCTCGATACGACGAACTCCAGCTGCAATACCTGCCTCTGAAACGATTTTGAACATACCAATGTCGCCGGTACGATTGGCATGCGTGCCACCGCAAAGCTCGATGGAGAAGTCGCCCATACTCAATACGCGCACTTCGTCGTCGTATTTCTCACCAAACAATGCCATCGCGCCTTTTTGTTTCGCAGCGTCGATATCCATGACTTCCGTTTGTACTGCATTGTTCGCGCGAATTTGCTCATTAACGATACGCTCTACCGCTTTTAGCTCATCGGCAGTCACAGGCTCTAAGTGAGAAAAATCAAAGCGCAAACCATCAGCGCGCACCAAGGACCCTTTTTGCGCAATGTGATCGCCGAGCACCTCACGGAGCGCTGCATGTAACAGGTGCGTGGCTGAGTGGTTCATGGCCACCGCATGACGACGCTTGGCATCGACTTGCGCGGTTGCCTGCGCGCCAACACTTAGCTGTCCGTCGGATAAAGCACCATAATGAGCAATCGCCTGCCCGATCTTCTGGGTATCCGTTACCGTGAAACGCCCTTCGTCGGTATCAATGATGCCTGTATCACCACACTGACCACCGGCTTCGGCATAGAAAGGGGTGTGGTCGAGGATAACCACCGCGTGATCGCCCGATGCCAGATGGTCGACCGATTCACCCTCCACGAAAATCTCAGTGATCTGACCTTTCGCCTCTGTGCCTGTGTAACCGCAGAAATCAGAGCCGTGGTCGACTTTAATCGTTTGGTTATAATCGGTGCCAAATTGACCGGCTTCACGCGCGCGTTGACGCTGAGCGTCCATCGCCGCTTCAAAACCAGCTTCATCAATGCGGTAACCGCGCTCACGCGCGACATCGTTGGTTAAGTCCGCTGGAAAGCCGTAGGTATCGTAAAGCTTGAAGACGGTCTCGCCATCCAACTCATCGCCATCCACTTTATCTAACGCTTCTTCTAGCATTAACATGCCGCGTTCAAGAGTACGACTAAAGTTGTCTTCTTCAATTTTTAGGACTTTTTCAACCATGGTTTGCTGCGCACGCAGATCTTCGCCGGCCGTGCCCATGATGGTGGCCAACGGCCCCACCAACTTGTAGAAGAAGGTGTCTTTGCTGCCTAACTTATTACCATGACGCACCGCACGACGAATAATTCGACGTAACACGTAGCCGCGCCCTTCGTTAGAAGGCATCACACCATCGACAATCAAATACGCACAAGATCGGATATGATCAGCGACCACACGCAAAGACTGATTGGTCAGGTCTTCAACGCCGATGATGTCAGCCACTTGCTTAATTAATTGCTGGAAAACATCAATTTCATAGTTGGAGTGCACGCCTTGCTTAATCGCGGCGATACGCTCAATCCCCATTCCCGTATCAACTGACGGTTTAGGGAGGTTCTCCATGGTGCCATCAGCTTGTCGATTGAACTGCATGAAAACGATGTTCCAGATCTCAATGAAGCGATCACCGTCTTCTTCAGGCGTACCTGGAGGTCCTCCCCAGATATGCTCACCGTGGTCGTAGAAAATTTCACTGCAAGGCCCACAAGGTCCGGTATCCCCCATTTGCCAGAAGTTGTCTGACTCATACGGCTTTCCGCCTTCTTTATCGCCGATACGCACAATGCGATCCGCCGGTACACCGATGGTGTTATGCCAAAGATCAAACGCTTCGTCATCAGTGTGGTAAATGGTCACCAACAGTTTTTCTTTTGGCAAACCGATCGTCTCGGTCAAAAACGCCCACGCATAAGCAATCGCGTCTTTTTTGAAGTAGTCACCAAAACTAAAGTTACCGAGCATTTCAAAAAAGGTGTGATGACGAGCGGTAAAGCCTACATTTTCAAGGTCGTTATGTTTACCGCCGGCGCGCACACAACGTTGTGCTGAGGTCGCACGTGTGTAGTCTCGCTTCTCGGCCCCTAAGAAGGTGTCCTTAAATTGGTTCATGCCTGCATTAGTGAACAACAGTGTTGGGTCGTCGGCAGGGACGAGCGATGAGCTAGGCACAATCTGGTGCCCTTTGCTTTCAAAGAACTTGAGAAACGCTGTACGGATCTCATCAGTGCTCATATACATTGGCTAATCCTGATAATCGAATATTGCGTTAGCAACCGGTTATGGTAATGACGCGATGGGAGCATCGTATTGTTTACGCCATTGTAAACAACCGATCGCGTGGGGAAAAGAGACAGAGTAGGATTGGTTTAGAAATGCGGGTCGATATCGTCGTCATTCAGCGCGTATTGGATTTGATCAAAGTTAAAACCGCGCGATTGTAAAAAACGCATGCGTTTCGCTTTCACCTTGTGCTCAACAGGAGGAAGACGGCCATCTAGGTCAGCATACTTACGTATCGCTGTTTCTTTGGCGAGTAGGTACCAATCCACTTCAGCGTCTTGCTCTGCGCGGGCTAATAGCTCAATATCAACGCCTTTACGTTTCGCATCTTGGCAGATACGCAACCAGCCATGGTGTTTGTTAATCCCCTGACGCAACAAGCTGGTAGCAAAGCGCGCGTCATCTAACCAGCCTCGTTCTAAGCAGTCATTAATACTGAGGGTAATTGCGTCGTCATCAAATCCGCGTTGAGACAATTTTTGTGTTAGCTCGTGGACAGAGTGATCGCGGCGAGCCAACAGGCCCACCGCTATTTCTTGGCACGATGCCGCCATTACAGCTTCTCGTCCTCAGTATCTGCCTCAACGTTGGCGTCTACAGCTTCGTTGTTCAGGCCTGGCTGCAGCAACATCTCACGCAAGGTAGTGTCAATTTCTTCAGCAATATGGGGGTTTTCTTTCAGGTATTTACATGCATTGGCTTTACCTTGGCCAATTTTATCGCCTTTGTAGCTGTACCAAGCTCCGGCTTTTTCTACCAGTTTATGTTTCACACCCAGATCCACCAGCTCGCCCTGCAAGTTAATGCCCTGACCATAAAGAATTTGGAACTCTGCTTGTTTAAACGGTGCGGCGACTTTGTTTTTTACCACTTTGACGCGGGTTTCGTTACCCACCACTTCATCGCCTTCTTTAATCGCACCAATGCGGCGAATATCTAAACGGACCGATGCATAGAACTTCAATGCATTACCGCCTGTGGTCGTTTCTGGGTTACCAAACATCACACCAATCTTCATCCGAATTTGGTTGATAAAGACCATCATGGTATTGCTGTTTTTGATGTTGGCGGTCAGCTTACGCATTGCTTGTGACAGCATACGCGCTTGCAGACCCATGTGGGAGTCGCCCATTTCGCCTTCAATCTCAGCTTTTGGCGTCAAGGCTGCGACCGAATCGATAACAATCATATCAACGGCCCCGGAACGCGTCAGCGCATCAGCAATTTCCAAAGCTTGTTCGCCAGTATCGGGCTGAGACACCAACAGGTTATCAATATCGACACCCAGCTTGCGCGCATAGATTGGGTCGAGTGCGTGTTCCGCGTCAATAAACGCACAAGTCTTGCCCTTTTTTTGTGCTTCAGCGATGGCTTCTAGGGTCAATGTCGTTTTACCTGATGATTCAGGTCCATAGATCTCGATGATACGACCAAATGGTAGGCCACCTGCACCTAGCGCAATATCCAGAGACAAAGAGCCGGTCGATACGGTTTCGATGTCCATGGTACGGTCATCACCCAGACGCATGATTGAGCCTTTGCCAAATTGCTTTTCGATTTGCCCGAGTGCGGCTGCGAGCGCCTTTTCTTTGTTATCGTCCATTTCGGTCTCCAGGAAATAAAACGCTATCTCTATGAGATAAAAGCTATCATTAATGGGGCTAAGTATACTGTCCATTTATACAGTGTCTAGCCCTGTTTAGAAAAAATCTATCGGATGCGACACGCCTCCGATTATGGCGACAATCGCTGTAGCGCAAATGAGAGTGCATGTTCAATGGTTTGTTCACGCACGGCGCGCCGATCACCATCAAAATGACATACTTCACTATCCGTTTCACCATTGTGCCATGCCCAAGCAAACCAAACAGTACCGATCGGTTTATCATCGCTACCACCACTCGGTCCTGCAACACCACTGACCGCAATCGCTAATCCTGCGTTAGCCTCGGCCAATGCACCTTCCGCCATCGCGCTGACCACAGGCTCGCTCACTGCGCCATACTGGGCCAGTAAATCCGTGGGGACATGAACTAATGCTTGCTTTGCGGTGTTGCTATAGGTAACCCATGCCTGCTGAAACCACTGCGAGCTGCCTGGCACATCGGTCAGGCAATAGGCAATACCGCCGCCGGTGCATGACTCCGCGGTAGTCACGGTTAATTCTGTATCCAATAGGGCATCACCCAAACGCTTTGCCAATGAGAATAAAGGGTCCACTGCGCACTCCTTTTTATTGGGTTGAGAAACCTGCACCACAACTTTACCCCTTGCGGTCCGATCACGTATTCTAACGCCCTTAACGTTCCATTTTGCAGGTCTAGTCGTGACAGTACAAGCGCTCGAAAAGCACACTCCCATGATGCAACAGTATCTCAAACTTAAAGCGCAGCATCCTGAAGAGCTGCTCTTTTATCGTATGGGAGATTTTTACGAACTCTTTTACGACGATGCCAAACGCGCCTCTCAATTATTAGATATTTCGTTGACCAAACGCGGCAGTTCAGGCGGTGAACCGATCCCCATGGCAGGCGTGCCCTATCATGCCGTGGAAGGCTATTTAGCCAAGTTGGTGCAATTGGGTGAACCCGTTGCCATTTGCGAGCAAATTGGTGATCCTGCCACCAGTAAAGGCCCGGTTGAGCGCCAGGTGGTACGCATCGTGACACCGGGTACCGTCTCTGATGAGGCATTGCTGAGTGAACGCGTCGACAACCTAGTGGCCGCATTGACGTGCGATAACGACCAGTTTGGCTTTGCAACCTTAGATATCACCTCTGGGCGATTCGTTCTGACTGAGCCGACAACCTATGAGCAGATGCAGGCGGAATTGCAGCGTACTCAGCCTGTCGAACTCTTGTATCCAGAGGACTTCCCCTACCCCGATCTCTTATCGGTGAGCCGCGGTGCAAGACGCCGTCCAATATGGGAGTTTGATTTAGACACGGCACGCAGCCAATTGACCGGCCAGTTTGGTACGCGCGATTTAGTTGGCTTTGGCGTCGAGGACTGCTCTCTTGGGCTAAGCGCGGCAGGCTGTGTTTTACAATATGCTAAAGAAACGCAGCGTACGGCACTGCCTCACATTCGTGCCATTGTTAAAGATCAGCAAGATAGCTCTGTCGTGCTTGATGCTGCAACACGACGTAACTTAGAAATCACCCAAAATCTCGCCGGTGGCACCGATAACACGCTGGCCGAGGTGCTAGACCAAACCACGACACCGATGGGCAGCCGTTTACTCAAACGCTGGTTACATCAACCCTTGCGCGATCGCCAAGTGCTCAATCAGCGCTTAGATGCCATTGGCACCCTGCTAGACAATAGCTTGTACACGGATCTTAGCGACGCCCTCAAGCCGGTGGGAGACATTGAACGTGTCCTTGCTCGCTTGGCCATGCGTTCAGCGCGCCCGCGTGATATGGCAAGGCTACGTACTGCATTGGCGCAGCTACCTGAGGTGCAAACATTGCTCACCGAGCTTGACCACAGTGCCTTCTCCGATCACCAAAAAGCCACCACTCCGATGCCGGAGTTACACGATCTACTCACGCGGGCCGTCGTCGACAATCCACCGGTAGTGATCCGTGATGGCGGCGTGATTGCGCCAGGGTACAACGCGGAACTGGATGAGTGGCGCGACTTGTCCGAAGGCGCATCACGTTACTTAGAAGAACTAGAAACCCGCGAGCGCGAGCAACATGGCATCGACACGCTGAAAGTGGGTTATAACCAGGTGCATGGTTTTTATATTCAAATCAGCCGCGCGCAAAGTGATCGGGTACCTGCGCACTATATTCGCCGTCAAACGCTTAAAAATGCCGAGCGCTACATCATCCCAGAATTAAAAGAGCATGAAGACAAAGTATTAAGCTCTCGGTCTAATGCGTTGGCGCTCGAAAAACGCTTATGGGACGAATTGTTTGATCAGTTACTGCCACATTTGGCGCGATTACAGCAAGCGTCAGAGGCGTTATCCGCGTTAGATGTATTGTGTAACCTCGCGGAGCGTGCTGATAGCCTCAACTATCATCGCCCAACATTGACCGAACAACCGGGGATCGATATCGAAGCGGGTCGACACCCGGTGGTTGAGCAGGTCATGACGGATCCATTTATCCCCAACCCGATCACATTAAATCCTGAACGCCGCATGCTGATCATTACCGGTCCGAATATGGGGGGTAAATCTACCTATATGCGTCAAACAGCCTTGATCACCTTGCTAAGTCATATCGGTGCCTATGTGCCCGCCGAGCACGCCACCATTGGACCTGTTGATCGTATCTTTACCCGTATTGGCGCGTCCGATGACCTTGCCTCAGGGCGTTCGACATTTATGGTAGAGATGACAGAAACCGCGAACATTCTTCACAATGCCACGGCCAACAGCTTGGTGTTAATGGATGAAATTGGACGCGGCACCAGTACTTATGATGGCTTGTCCTTAGCATGGGCCAGTGCCGAGTGGCTGGCAGAAAAAATCCATGCCATGACCCTATTTGCCACACATTACTTTGAGCTCACCGAACTGCCAGGACAAATGGAAGGCTTGGTCAACGTTCATCTAGATGCGATGGAGCATGGCGATGAAATCGCCTTTATGCACGCGGTACAAGAGGGAGCAGCCAGTAAATCTTATGGTTTAGCAGTCGCAAGCCTGGCCGGGGTTCCCAAACCCGTCATTCGCCGCGCCAAACATAAGTTGGCCCAACTCGAGCAAAGCGGCCAGCACACGGCAAATACCGAACAGTCGGTCGGTAAAATAACACCGACGCAATTGCCTTTGCTCCCCGAGCCCAGTGAATTAGATCATGCAATTGATGCATTCAATCCAGATGAAATGACCCCGCGTCAGGCCTTAGATGCGCTTTATGCCCTTAAAGCATTGCAGCAATCACGTTAATCACGCCAGGTGAAGCCATTCGCATTGATTATCGCGCGTTAATCATCACCAAAGCATCGATGACCGCACAACAAAAAACGGGACAGCCTTTGCTGTCCCGTTTTAATGTTGCGCTATGATTTGGGTAGTATTGTCTATTGTTCGACATTAAAGAGCGATTCAATACTTAGCCCTTGATGGGTCAGCATGTCGCGTAAACGACGTRGGCCTTCCACTTGAATTTGACGAACCCGCTCACGGGTTAGGCCAATTTCACGCCCAACATCTTCCAGCGTAGAGGCTTCATGTCCCAGAAGACCAAACCRGCGCGACAACACTTCGCGTTGCTTCGGATTCAGCTCCTGTAGCCATTGCACAATCGATTTCTTCATATCATCGTCTTGCGTGGTGTATTCAGGGCCATCCTGCTTTTCGTCAGGGATGATATCCAACAGCGCTTTTTCTGAGTCACCACCAATCGGATTATCCACAGAGCCAATACGTTCATTGAGGCGGAGCATACGATTTACATCTTCAACCGGCTTATCAAGCTGCGCGGCAATATCTTCCGCTGTCGGCTCATGATCTAGCTTTTGCGCTAATTCACGGGCAGTACGCAGATACACATTCAACTCTTTGACGACATGAATAGGCAGACGAATAGTACGCGTCTGGTTCATAATGGCACGCTCAATGGTTTGGCGAATCCACCAGGTTGCATAGGTTGAAAAACGGAAGCCGCGCTCTGGGTCAAACTTTTCTACGGCACGGATCAGGCCAAGGTTCCCTTCTTCAACCAGATCCAATAACGCTAGCCCCCGATTCGAGTAACGACGCGAAATTTTAACCACCAATCGCAGGTTACTCTCAATCATACGTTTACGCGCAACCTCATCACCCCGTAGCGCTCGACGTGCATAAAGCACCTCTTCTTCGGCGGTAAGAAGTGGTGAGAAGCCGATTTCACTTAGGTAAAGTTGGGTGGCATCAGAGGCTTTGGACGTGGCTGCTTGTTGCTGAACAGCCTCTTCGACTTCTTCGGCCACCTCTGTGGCTTGCGCCTCAACGGTGTCCAATTCCACGTCTTGATTCAAGCCGTCCAGTTTTTTTGCGGTATTTGTTTGGCTCATAGCGCCTCCCTTATGACGTAGCAGCAAAGCAGAATGTGTTTCTGCTTTAACCGGCCCCGTCACATCGGTGGCTGCAGCGTTATCACTTTGGTTTTGCCCCTGTGCTAACGCTTTGGCAGATAATGCAACGGATTGACCGATTTTCCTTTGTAGCGAATTTCAAAATGCAACCGAACACTGTTTGCACCAGAACTGCCCATTGAAGCTATTTTTTGCCCCTTCGTGACAGCTTGGCCTTCTGAAACATAAAACGAATCGTTGTGCGCGTACGCACTTAGATAATCATCATTGTGTTTCACTATTATTAATTTACCGTAACCTCGAAGCGCGCTTCCGGCGTAAACGACTTTTCCATCTGCCGCTGCCTGAATACGTTGTCCTCGTTGCCCAGCAATATCTATGCCCTTATTGCCTCGCTCTGTACTAGAAAATCGGGACACCATTCGGCCTTTTGCTGGCCATTGCCAGGTAATCTGTTGGTTAGATACGCTAGCGGTCCGCTTATTAACAACTTTTTTACTTTTTTCTTTTACTTGACTGTACCCCGCTGAAGGGTCCGATTCAACGTCTTTTGTGCGTTGAGTCGCGGTTTTTGACTTCTTTTTCCCCTCGAATTTGCCAGGATCGGCGCCTTTTCTAGAAGATGCTGCTACCGACGCAGCACTTGCAGTGGCTTTTGTGGCAGCGGCCACAGAAGCGCCATTGGCGACGACCTCGGCAGCAGAAGAAGATGAGGAAGATTGCTCCCTAGTGGGCGATTTAGCCACATCGGGACGCTGATAAGCGGGCTTCCACAATGCCAGTGTCTGCCCGGGATAAATGGTGTAAGGAGGCTGTAAATTATTATGCTCGATGATATCGTCAATATCGCGATCCGTGATGTAAGCGATGTAGTAAAGCGTGTCGCCTTTTTTCACTTCATAATAGCTACCGCGATAGCTGCCTCTATCCACACTGGTGTAATCGGGCGTCACACTGGATACCGGTGCCGGTCCTCGCCAGGAACAACCAGATAAAAAAACCAATAGTGACAGAAAAAGCGCGATTTTCATCTATTTTAAAACACAGCTCCATCGCTCAGGCAGTTTATGCCAGTTCGCCCGCAACAAGGGGAACAAATTTAACCGATTCAACCATCTCGGTGTCGAATCTCGTTCCGTCACGCGTGACTTTCATCAGCGTTTGCTCAGCATCACCAATGGGAATCAACATCACACCGCCATCATTAAGTTGTTCACACAAAGCCTCCGGAATGTTGGCGGCTGCCGCGGTGACCATAATAGCATCATACGGTCCTTTACTCGGCCAACCTTGCCAACCATCTCCATGCTTGGTGGAAACGTTATAAATATCCAGCTGTTTAAGGCGCCGTTTGGCCAGCATTTGTAATTGTTTAATCCGTTCGACAGAATAAACATGATCGACCAAGTTCGCGAGGATGGCGGTTTGATAACCGGACCCAGTGCCAATTTCCAAAATGCGACTATCTCGTTGCAAATTGAGTAGCGATGTCATCTTAGCCACAATATAAGGTTGTGAAATGGTTTGTCCCCAACCAATCGGTAACGCATTGTTTCCGTAGGCCTGGTGGGTCATGGCTTCAGAGACAAACAAATGTCTGGGCACGGCTTGCATGGCATCTAAAACGTCAGTGTTTGTCACACCTTGTTGTTGCAAAAATTGAATAAGTGATTGCGCTTGACTCAACGTCTGCTTCCTTTATCACTGAGTTTGAATCGATAAATAAGGCTGCCGCCTCATTGCGGCTAGCCCAGTATGGCACGCGAGGGGACTACTCAGTCAGCCATTGCGAAAACACACCTAGCGTATCATGAGCGGTTAAATCCACTTGCAGTGGTGTGATAGAGACAAACTGCTCAGAAATCGCATGGAAGTCGGTTCCTGGTCCTGCGTCTTGTGTTTTACCCGGCGCGCCAATCCAGTATATCGGTTTACCTCGCGGATCGCCTTGTTTTATCACATCTTCTGCGTGGTGGCGGGCGCCAAGACGGGTCACTTTCCAACCCGCAAGACGGTCAAGAGGCACATCCGGCACATTAATATTGATCAAACGATGGTTCGGCGCCTCATGACGCTGGTTTTTCGCTAAAAACTGTTTCACCACATGTGCCGCAGTGTCAAAGTGTTGATGACCACAAAGTGAGACTGCGATTGCTGGCGCGCCGAGGAAAAAGCCTTCTGTTGCCGCAGCGACCGTCCCCGAGTACAGTACGTCATCACCCAAATTCGCCCCATGATTGATCCCTGTAATCACAAAATCGGGCTCCCACGGCAACAGCTCCCGCAGGGCTAAATGGACCGAATCCGTCGGGGTGCCTTGAACCGCATAACGTTGGGGACCCAGTTCACGTACCCGTAATGGATTTTCCAACGTTAACGAGTTGGAGGCCCCTGAGCAGTTACGATCCGGCGCGGCGACTACGACATCAGCAATACTCGATAACACCTCGGTCAATGTTTGGATCCCTTGCGCATGGTAGCCGTCATCGTTACTAATCAATATGCGCATCACGCTCTCCTTGTTCATTTGCAATCACAACTTCTCTCATCACTGCTGTCGCAAATGCCCCCGCAGGTAAAAAGAAACTGACGGTCAAGGTATCAGTATCGTGCGACCACGTCATGGCCTGAGGCAGTAAACGTATTAGGCGACGGTCATGACGCATGCGATTATCGCGAATCACCGCCAATAAATCTGGCTCTTGTTCTACCACATTTAACTCAAACTGCTCGGCGTCAGCGGTGGTCGGTAAAGCATTATCACCCGTCATCGGTGCAGTAATGGTTGGCTTTTGAAGACCGGCCTCGACCGTATTCGTTTGTTTTTGCTCGTCCATACATAAATCACCAGCCAGTGTCTGGTCAAACAAGCCAGCCTTTAATCGCGCAGAAACCACTTGATTAAACAACAACGCACGCGCAGCTGAGAGATAAAAACTACGTTTACTCTTATCCCGAACTTTACGCTCTCCACGCCCCCAAGCACGAGCTATCGCCACATTGTTGCCCTCGCGACCAAATCGCTGAGCGCCAAAATAATTAGGGACGCCCTCTTTAGCAATGGCTTCAAGACGAGGGAGCAATGCTTGCGGATCGGTAAGCTGACGAATACAGAGCGTAAACTGATTACCAATCAAATCACCCGGACGTAGTTTATGTTGATGCCGTGCGGTGCCCTCGATACTGACAACACCCGGATGGGTCTCGACAAACGCCGCTAAATCCGGATCATCTTTTCCTGGCAGGTGAACGCTGAACCATTGCTCTGTTACCGCATGGCGATCTTTTAAACCGGCCCAGCTGACTTGGCGCGAGGTAACACCACAGGCTTTTGCCAGCTCGTTAGCCACGTATTGCGTGTTTTCACCCCGCTTTTTAATTCGGACTAAAAAGTGCTCGCCTTGACCAGATGGCGTAAAACCGAGGGATTCTGAGACAATAAAATCGTCTGGAGAGGCTTTTAAGGTCCCGGACTGTGTCGGCTGACCATGTAAGTACGCTAAAGGTGCCAGTAAGTCTGTCATAGAGCCTC
Source organism: Salinivibrio sp. AR647 (assembly GCF_001995415.1). Classification (NCBI taxonomy): domain Bacteria; kingdom Pseudomonadati; phylum Pseudomonadota; class Gammaproteobacteria; order Vibrionales; family Vibrionaceae; genus Salinivibrio; species Salinivibrio sp. AR647. The sequence continues at coordinate 123,214 of NZ_MUFE01000001.1, forward strand.
TTTATTCAATAAGACAACGGCTTCGCACGCGATGCCTTCTTTACGGCCAGTAAAACCAAGACGCTCTGACGTCGTCGCTTTGACGTTGACCGCGCCCGTTTCCACGCACAAGTCTTTTGCGATCGCCGCGCGCATCGCTTGAATATGCGGGCCCATTTTAGGTGCTTGGGCAATAATGGTGATATCCGCATTCCCGAGCTGATAGCCTTTCGCTCGTACTTTGGTGTAAACGTCTCGCAGTAACATCCGGCTATCGGCCCCAGCCCATTCTTCACAGGTATCTGGATAATGCTGGCCAATATCGCCGGCGGCAATCGCGCCCAGTAAAGCATCACATAACGCATGGAGGGCAACATCACCGTCTGAATGCGCGATCAGTCCTTGCTCATAAGGCACTGCCACCCCACCGATAATAACCGGGCCATCGCCCCCAAATTTATGCACGTCAAAGCCGTGTCCAATTCGCATCATGCTTGGCCTTCTTGTTGTGAAAGGTAAAACGCTGCAAGCCACTGATCCTCTGGATGGGTGACCTTAATATTGCTAGCACTCGCAGGCACCAAAATCGGATGTCCGCCGATCGCTTCAATCGCGGAAGCTTCATCGGTGACCTGATCACCGGCTATTTCCAGTGCGCATTTTAGTGTTTGAGTTAAAAACATTTGTGGCGTCAGGGCATGCCAAAGCGCTTCGCGCTCAACCGTATGTGCCACTTGTCCATCGTCATTCGCGCGCTTCATCGTGTCTCTCACTGGCGCCGCCAATAAGGCTCCGTCCTGATGAGATTGCGCGTGCGCGATTAGCGCATCAATGTCTGCATGCGTCACACACGGTCGTGCCGCATCATGCACCATGACCCACTGAGTTGTCACCGCTGCCAATCCAGCTTGTACAGAGGTTGCGCGAGTTAGCCCCCCGGTCACAACCTGCACATCGGCATGCTCACCAAGGCCAGTTTGCGCAAAGTAACCGTCGTTAGCGCTAATAGCAATCACCACCGAACTAATCGCAGGGTGTGCCAGCAAGCGCTCAACGGTATGTTGAAGCAGCGTTTTGCCTGCTAAAGTAAGGTATTGTTTAGGACAGTGAGCCTGCATTCGCCGTCCCACCCCGGCGGCAGGGACCACGGCACTGATACCCGACCGCAAAGCGCCAGGCTGCAAAGAGGTTTGTTCGACCACAAGTTATCTTCTTTGTTAGTACCGCCTGCAGGCGGTAATCGGTTATTGTCTTGTATCGACCAATCGGAAAAATGTTTCGTCGGGTTTGATCATGCCAAGCTCGTTACGTGCGCGCTCTTCAATCGCTTCTTGACCGCGTTTTAAATCCGCAATCTCCGCGTACATTTGTTGATTACGCGTTACGAGTTTTTGATTGGCCTGCTGCTGCACGGCGACATTAGCTTCAATTTGCCAGTAATCTGTCACACCATTTTTGCCTAACCATAAATCGTATTGTAGCCAAACAAGCGTGAGAAACAGCGCAACCGATAGCAGCCTCATACCTGTACTCCTTCCTATATCGGCTCGACGTATTTGCACAATAGAATTCTAGTCGCATAGGCTAGCGGATCAGGTCGCTGGTGTCATGGTTTTCCTAAACGAAAAAAAGCCGCGCCGTTAAACGGCGCGGCTTTTCTAATAAAAGTGTCTAAGTGCCGATTATTGGCCTTTCACTTCTTTTAGACCGTTAAACGGTGCTTTTTCACCCAGCGCATCTTCGATGCGGATAAGCTGGTTGTACTTAGCAACGCGATCTGAACGGCTCATCGAACCGGTTTTGATTTGGCCTGCTGCAGTACCCACCGCTAAGTCAGCGATGGTTGCGTCTTCAGTTTCGCCTGAACGGTGAGAGATAACCGCCGTGTAACCAGCGTCTTTCGCCATCTTGATTGCAGCCAGCGTCTCAGTCAATGAACCGATCTGGTTGAATTTGATCAAGATAGAGTTCGCCACACCTTTGTCGATGCCTTCTTTCAGGATCTTAGTGTTAGTCACGAACAGGTCATCACCGACCAGCTGAAGCTTGTCACCCAGCAGTTCGGTTTGGTGCTTAAAGCCGTCCCAATCAGACTCGTCGAGGCCGTCTTCGATAGACACGATTGGGTACTCTTCAGCCAGCTTAGCAAGATAGTGGTTAAACTCTTCTGAAGAGAAGGTTTTACCTTCACCTTTCATGTTGTAGATGCCTTGCTCTTTGTCATAGAACTCAGACGCTGCACAGTCCATTGCTAAAGTAATGTCTTTACCCAGCTCGTAGCCTGCTTGCTCAACCGCTTCTTTAATCGCAGCGAGTGCTGCTGCGTTTGACTCTAGATTAGGCGCAAAACCACCTTCGTCACCAACAGCAGTGCTTAGGCCTTTGGCTTTCAGTACTTTGGCAAGGTTGTGGAATACTTCTGCACCGATACGCAGCGCTTCTTTTAGCGTCTTAGCACCGACTGGCTGGATCATGAACTCTTGGATATCAACGTTGTTATCCGCGTGCTCACCACCATTCAGGATATTCATCATTGGCAGAGGCATAGAGAACTGACCCGCAGTACCGTTTAGCTCAGCGATATGCTCGAACAAAGGCATGCCTTTTGCCGCTGCCGCCGCTTTGGCGTTCGCCAAAGAAACCGCGAGGATAGCGTTAGCACCGAACTGAGATTTGTTCTCGGTACCGTCGAGATCGATCATCACTTGGTCGATATCCGCTTGCGCTTTAGCGTCTTTACCCAGCAATGCTTCTGCGATTGGGCCATTCACAGCTTCAATCGCTTTCAGTACGCCTTTACCCATGAAACGTGACTTATCACCGTCACGCAGTTCTAGTGCTTCGCGAGAACCCGTAGATGCACCAGAAGGAGCTGCTGCCATACCAACGAAACCACCTTCTAGGTGAACTTCCGCTTCAACGGTAGGGTTACCGCGTGAATCAATAATTTCACGACCTAGAACTTTAACGATCTTAGACATTGTGATTCCTCTCGTCTGTCATTGTTTTTAAAAATAAAGAGCGGCCGCCTTCTGGGCTACCGCTCGAATGTCGTTTATAGCTCACCGCGCTGTTTTTTGCCTGCCGCAGCAACAAATCCAGCAAACAGTGGATGGCCATCACGCGGCGTTGAAGTGAATTCCGGGTGGAACTGGCACGCCACGAACCAAGGATGTGCTGGGTTTTCAATGATCTCTACCAGCTTTTTATCGGCAGACAGACCAGAAACTGACAATCCTGCTTTTTCTAGCTTAGGACGTAGCAGATTATTCACTTCATAACGGTGGCGATGGCGCTCATGGATTTGGGTATTGCCGTAGAGCTGATGCGCTTTCGAACCTTCAGCTAAGTGGCAAAGCTGCGCGCCTAGGCGCATGGTGCCACCAAGATCTGACGTCTCGCTACGCTCTTCCACTTTGCCTTCTTCATCGACCCACTCAGTGATCAGGCCAACGACAGGATAAGGGCTTTCTTGGCTAAACTCAGTCGAGTTAGCGCCTTCCATGCCGGCGACATTACGTGCGTATTCAATCAACGCCACCTGCATACCAAGACAAATACCCAGATACGGCACATTGTTTTCACGTGCATATTGTGCCGCAAGGATCTTACCTTCAATGCCGCGGTCACCAAATCCACCAGGGACGAGAATCGCGTCCAAGTCCTTCAGCATTTCACTGCCGCGGGTTTCAAGATCTTGTGAATCCACGTACTTGATGTTGACGGTCAGGCGATTTTTCAACCCACCATGTTTTAACGCTTCATTGACGGACTTGTACGCATCCGGCAATTCAATGTACTTACCGACCATACCAATGGTGACTTCACCCATTGGGTTGGCTTCTTCGTAGCTCACTTGCTCCCATTCAGACAAGTCAGCTTCTACGGCTTCAATGCCAAAGCGCTTGCACACCAAATCGTCCAACCCTTGCGAACGGATCAACGATGGGATCTTGTAAATAGAGTCGACGTCTTTCATGGTGATGACCGCTTTTTCCGCCACATTACAGAACAGCGCAATCTTAGCGCGTTCATTGGCAGGAATTGGACGCTCACTACGGCATACCAGCACATCCGGCTGAATACCAATCGACAGAAGCTCTTTTACTGAGTGCTGGGTCGGCTTGGTTTTTACTTCGCCTGCCGCAGCCAAGTAAGGCACTAATGTCAGATGCATGAACATGGCATGTTCGCGGCCCACGTCTACCGTCAACTGACGAATCGCTTCCAAAAATGGTAATGATTCAATATCACCGACCGTTCCGCCGATCTCGACGATCACAATATCGTGACCTTCACCGCCTGCGACGATGCGATCTTTGATCGAGTTGGTAATATGTGGGATCACCTGAATCGTCGCCCCCAGGTAGTCTCCACGGCGCTCTTTGCGCAGTACATCCGCATAAACACGGCCAGAGGTAAAGTTATTACGCTTGGTCATTTTAGTGCGAATGAAGCGCTCATAGTGACCGAGATCAAGGTCAGTCTCTGCGCCGTCTTCCGTGACGAATACTTCTCCGTGCTGGGTAGGGCTCATTGTCCCTGGATCCACGTTAATATAAGGGTCGAGTTTCATGATGGTGACGTTAAGGCCACGCGCTTCAAGAATGGCTGCTAATGAGGCTGCAGCAATACCCTTACCGAGGGAGGATACAACACCGCCCGTAACAAAAATGTAGTTCGTCGTCATGCTAAACCTGAGAGTTGGATTTAGAGGAAATAAATGAAGTTCTGGACGGGATATTATGATACCAGACCCCACTGACTCCCACAATGTGAAAGCTACCACACACCCTGGTGTTTTTAATTGTCACAAATCAATTATGCCAATTACAGGATATTGCCTTACTCGTCTTTTTTAACCGCTTGCCACGCCGATTCTAGTTCATCCAGCTGACATTGTTGAATATTTTTTCCACTATCACGTAATTGATTTTCAACGCTACGAAAGCGACGTTCAAATTTCTGATTGGCTGCGCGCAACGCCTGCTCAGCATCCGTGCCTAGGTGGCGCGCGACATTGACGACAGCAAACAAAAGATCGCCAACTTCGTCTTCCACACGGCTTGCGTCAACCGGTGTCTGTGCCAATTCATGTTCGACCTCTTCCAGCTCTTCTCGCACCTTCTCGATAACCGGCGCCACGGTTGGCCAATCAAACCCTGCCCTTGCACATCGTTTTTGTAGCTTGTGGGCGCGAGTTAACGCGGGCAACCCCTGAGTCACGCCATCTAATAGACTGCAGGATTGGGTTGAGGGCATTTTCTCTGCGCGCTCTTGCGCCTTAATACCTTCCCAATCAGGCGAGCTTAATGGCTTCCCGTTAGCATCTTTAGGACCAAATACGTGAGGGTGACGACGTGTGAGCTTATCGCACACCGCACTGACGACATCGTCAAAATCAAATCGATGTTGTTCGCGCCCTAATTGACTGTAGAACACAATTTGAAAAAGAAGGTCGCCCAACTCATCTTTTAGGTCCGACCAGTTTTCACGCTCAATGGCGTCAGCCACTTCGTACGCCTCTTCTAAGGTATGAGGCACAATAGAGGCAAAGGTTTGTGCCTTGTCCCAGTCACAACCATGATTAGGGTCGCGTAAGGTCGCCATGATCGTCAGTAAGTTGTCAATTGACGCCATAAGAAGGTTCCTTCATGAAAAAACGCCCTGTCGAAACAGGGCGAATGTATTAGCGGAGACGTTTCGCTTCGACCACATCTTTCACTTGTTCAAGCCGGTTTACAACGCGGCTTAAGGTATCTAAATCAGAGATTTCGAGATCAAAGTCCATGATCGACATTTGCTTTTTATAATCAACCCGGCTTTGCATCCCGGCTACCCGTGCTTTCTCATTGCTTAGCACGTTATTGATATCTTTGACCAGCCCGGTTCGTTCATTTGCCGAAAGGCGAATGCGTACATGGTATTGACCAATATGGCCTTTCCCCCACACCGTGGCGATAATCCGCTCCGGTGCATGATGACTAAGCTCATTGAGCTGCTCGCAATCTGCACGGTGGACCGAAATACCACGCCCTTGGGTAACAAATCCTTTAATGTCATCCCCCGGCAACGGCTGGCAACAGCGCGCGAGATGCGTCATCAGATTATCAACACCTTCGACAACCACGGCATCGCGGTGGGCTTTGCCGGTGCTCGGTTTTTGTTCGCTTTGCTGCAGTTTTTCTAACAACTGCTGCTCTTCTTCTTCCAAGCTCGGTTTATTAATCAGGCCATTAATATGGTTCACTACCTGATTAATGCGCAAATCACCACTGCCCACGCCGGCATAAAGCTCGTCCAGCGTGTTAACGTTAAAGCGTTTTAGCGCCAAATTGGCATCTTTACTGATGCCGCCAATTTTTTGTAGCTCGGTATCCAAGATTTCTTTACCGGCAGCAATGTTCTTGTCTTTGTCTTGCTTGCGGAACCAAGCATTTATTTTGGCGCGCGCACGACTTGAGTTAACAAATCCATGGCTGGGATTGAGCCAATCTCGCGACGGGTTAGGCTCTTTTTGCGTGATGATTTCAACCTGGTCGCCCATTTGTAGGTGATAGGTGAACGGAACAATTCGCCCTTCTACTTTGGCACCAATGCAACGATGACCCACTTCTGAATGGATGTGGTAGGCAAAATCAAGTGGCGTTGCCCCTATAGGTAAGTCGACGACATCGCCGCGCGGGGTGAACGCATACACCCGATCGTCGAACACTTGGCTACGCAACTCATCAAGCATTTCGCCCGAATCAGACATTTCTTCTTGCCATGCCAATAGCTTACGCAGCCAGGTGATTTTTTCATCGTAGCCACTGCGGCCACTGCGGCCACTGGCTGAGCCTTCTTTATATTTCCAATGGGCCGCTACACCTAGCTCTGCATCATCGTGCATTTGTTTGGTGCGAATTTGAATCTCAACGGGCTTGCCTTCCGGCCCCAACACCACAGTGTGAATTGACTGATAACCGTTCGGCTTGGGGTTGGCAACATAATCATCGAATTCTTTGGGCAGATGACGGAACTGGGTATGGACGGCACCTAATGCGGCGTAACAATCCTGAAGTTGATCCGCAATGATGCGCACAGCGCGCACATCAAACAACTCATCAAACTCCAGGTTTTTCTTCTGCATTTTGCGCCAGATACTATAAATATGCTTCGGGCGTCCATATACCTGTGCATTAATATGCGACGCTTCCATTTCCTGCTGGAGCCCTTCGACAAAGGCACTGATATAGTTTTCACGGTCAATGCGTCGCTCGGCCAGCTGCTTGGCGATTTGTTTATAGGTTTGCGCATGTTGGTAACGGAACGCGTAATCTTCAAGCTCCCACTTTAGCTGACCAATTCCCAATCGGTTAGCCAAAGGCGCATAAATGTTAGCGCTCTCTTTCGCTGCTTGCTGACGCACAGACTCTGGCGCATCTTTCACTTCACGTAAATGGCAAATACGCTCGGCGAGTTTAATCACCACGCAACGAAAGTCTTCCACCATAGAGAGCAACATACGGCGCACATTATCAACTTGCGAGGACGTGGCCTCATCGTCGGCTTGGGTATTTAAATACCGAATCGCAGCGGTCTGCTGCACACCGCGAATCAGGTTGACTATCGACATCGAATAGTCGTCCGCCAGTGTCTCCAGGGTGACCAGTTCGGCGTCGACCATCGGAAATAATAGCGCGGCCAGCAAGGTGTCGGCATCCATGCTTAATGTCACGAGGATTTCGATCATCTCTCGGCCTCGCCACAAAGGCTGGCTGAGTGCTGATTCATCGTCACTCAATGCTCGACAATATTGGTAGCCGTCTAACAAGGCTTGTGTCGTCGATGCGTCTTGCCCGAGTCGCTTAACCCAGGTGTTAAGCTCAAATGTTTCATCTTCGTGTAGGTGGGCTTCTCGTACCGCAACCATAACTGTTCCTATCCTTAACTCTCTTACTGACAAGAGAGGCATGTCGATAACGACAAGCCACTAAACGCTTATGCCCGCTTGTTCGTCACCGGCTTAAACAAGGCCATCGATTCCATGTGTCCTGTTTGTGGAAACATATCCAGCATCCCTAATTTGACAAGTGCATAACCATTATCAAGCAGCACGCGGGCATCGCGCGCCAGGGTGGCAGGATTACAGGACACATAAACAATATGTGAAGCCCTTGATTGTGCCACAAAGTCTATAACACCCGCAGCCCCTGCGCGTGCCGGATCGAGTAAGATTTTGGTAAAATCGAGATGGGTCCACTCTCCTTCTAACGCGTCGCTATTTAAATCAGCTTGATAAAAACAGGTGTTATCACAACCATTTATCTTCGCATTATCTGCCGCCTGATTCACCATGGCTTGCACGCCTTCCACCCCGACAACGTGCCCAACCAGTTTGGCAGCGGGGACACTAAAGTTACCCAATCCACAAAAGAGATCCAAGACACGATCTTCTTTCTCTAGTGCTAACCAATCCAGTGCCTGTGACACCATGTTCTGATTGACCGTCGGGTTGACCTGAATAAAGTCATTCGGTTGAAACGCAAGGCGACATCCCGCCACTTGGTAATCTGGCGCGGCGCCGATAAGACGTTCAGGTGCGCCATCGCCTTGATGAAGATAAAAGGTGCAGCCTTGAGTTTCTGCCCAGTGGCACAATGCTTGACGGTCATCACTGTGCAATACCTTGGTGGTACGCAACGACACTACCGTGGTGTTGTCAGCCTCAATCAGATCAAGATGACCCAAAATACGTCGACCACGCAGGCCATCCAAACACGGACGCAAGTGCGCAAGCAAAGTATTCAATGACTCACTCAGAACCGGACAATGGCTAACATTGATAATCGCACTGCGTTGGCGAGCACGAAACCCCATTGCCAATGCCCCCTTTTTATCAACCTGAAGACTGATGCGTGCACGACGCCGATACTGCCATGGCCTATCTGTAATAGGTGCCGAGAGTGTTGCCTCTTCCCCAGCAAATTTTTGCATCAGCTCATTCAACGTTTGCTGTTTATGCGTAACCTGCCCTTCATGGCTTAGATGCTGCAAGCTGCAACCACCGCACTGCTGATAAACCGGGCACCCTGGCTCAACACGTTGTGTGGCGTGGCTATCGAGTTTAATTAATTGGCCGCGCGCATATTGCCGCTTTTGTTCGGTCAGCTGTACCAAGGCTTGCTCTTCCGGCAAGGTACCTGGGACAAACACCGGTTTTTTATCCAAAAAGCCAACGCCATCGCCATGATGGTCTAAGCGTTTAATGGTTATCAGCTGATGCTTTTGCTCAACCTTTTTATTTTTTTCGGGCTTAAAAAAGCGCGCCATGTCGTATTCCAGTGTTTAAAGCTTGTTGCCAAGCCAGTCAAGAGATCCTGCCAGTGGGAGTTGTGATAGTTCGCTGACTATTTTGTGATTGAATCATGTACACTGGCGCTAATTGTCGTGATTATTTTCCCATAGTTTATCTAGCATGACCAAATATGGCCTCCGCACCCGTGTTTCTGTACTCACTATTGCACCGACACTCATTGTTGGGCTATTACTCAGTGCATTTTTCACCAGCACCCGCTATCAAGACCTTGAACAGCAACTCACGGTAACCGGTTCTGCGATTATAGAACCGCTCGCCATTGCCAGCGAAGTGGGATTGAAAAATGACAGTCGTGAAAACGTGCGCCGGCTCATCGGCTTTGCTCACCGCCAGCATTCTCAGTTTGTGCGAAGTATTGCCGTGTTCGATCGTCGTAACGAGCTGTTTGTAACCTCGAACTACCACCGCAATTTAGCCATGCTCTCCGTCGATAGTGGCCAACCTATTCCCACACAATTACAGGTTAGCCAACAGCAAGATACCTTGATTTTGCGTGCACCGATTTTAGAAATTGGACGCTTTACCCCCGGGCTCAATGTCGAGCGCCCTTTGGGGTATATTGCGATGGAGTTGGACCTTAGCTCAGTACGGTTGAAACAGTACCAGGAAATGATCACAGCGCTGGTTATGGTCGCGCTGGGCGGGATTCTCTCCTGCTTTTTCGCTTACCGTTTGATTGCCGATGTGACTCATCCAATCGGCAACATGGTGACCTTGGTCGATAGAATTCGACGAGGCCATCTTGACGTGCGGATTGAAGGTGAGCTGCTCGGCGAGCTGGATACCTTAAAAAATGGCATCAATGCAATGGCAATCTCATTGTCCGAATACCATTTGGAAATGCAACAAAGTATTGATCAGGCGACCAGTGATCTACGCGAAACCTTAGAGCAGCTCGAGATCCAAAACGTTGAGTTAGACATTGCCAAGAAAAACGCGCAAGAAGCGGCACGGGTTAAATCCGAGTTTCTCGCCAATATGTCCCATGAGCTGCGTACACCGCTCAACGGGGTGATTGGCTTTACGCGACAAATGCTAAAAACCGAGCTCAGTAGTAGTCAACGAGATTACCTTCTCACCATTGAAAAATCCGCCAATAACCTGCTGACGATCATCAATGACATCTTAGATTTCTCTAAGCTGGAAGCGGGTAAGTTGCTGTTAGAAAACATTCCGTTCGACGTGCAAGAGATGCTCGACGAAGTGATGCGCCTACTCGCGCCTATGGCGCATGAGAAAGGGCTAGAGCTAACCCTGCGCACCGATGCTCGGATTCCTGCGGGAGCGGTTGGCGATCCGCTTCGTATCCAACAAGTTTTAATCAATTTGATTGGCAACGCGGCGAAATTTACCGAGCGAGGTAATATTGATGTCAGTGTCGATCTTAAACAGCTACACGATGAAACCGTCGAACTGCAGTTGATGGTCAAAGACACCGGCATTGGGATCTCTGAACGTCAACAAGCGCAGCTTTTCCAAGCGTTTAGACAGGCAGACGCCAGTATCTCGCGCCGTTATGGCGGTACTGGGCTCGGGCTTGTGATCACGCAAAAATTAGTCCAACAAATGGGCGGCGATATTGGCTTTACCAGTCGCCTTCACCAAGGTTCATCATTCTGGTTTACGCTGCAGCTGACACAAACTGATTTACCGGTATCGCAGCCACTCGACATCGAGCCTTTGGTCGGGCGCGATATTCTGATTGTGGAGCCCAATGCGCGTACCAGAGAGATTTTGCGCAAACGACTGAGCCAGGTGGGCCTAAACGTTGATACCGCGTCCGGCACCCATGTGCTCACTGACCGTCAGTATCATTTTGCTCTCCTTTGTTTTGATGCTGGGAGCATGCCTGCGCTCAGTGAGATGCAAGATGCAGTCAGTCTCTGTGAGCAGCAAGCGCAGTCAGTGGTGGTTTGCTTACCCACCACCGAACTCGAAGCATCCGAGCATCTTTTGAAAGCCGGTGTACGAGCGTGTGTCGCCAAGCCGATCCCCCAGCGTAAACTATTGGAAACACTGCTTGGTTCACCCGAGCCGGCGCCTTTGCCGCTACCTCAACCTAACACCACGCGAAAGGCGCCCTACACCGTGATGACTGTCGATGATAATCCTGCGAACTTGAAACTGATCACAGCCTTGTTGGCTGAGCGGGTAGAGAAAGTCGTGACCGCAGATGATGGCGTCAAAGCCCTGTCACTGGCACACCAATACGCCTTTGATATCATTTTGATGGATATTCAAATGCCAGAAATGGACGGTGTCACCGCTAGCCAAGAAATTCGTAAAGCGGGACTCAACCAGCAAACGCCGATTGTAGCAGTAACCGCTCATGCGATGCCTGGTGAGCGTGAGCGCCTTATTGATGCCGGGATGGACGATTACCTCACCAAGCCCATTGAAGAGGCCATGCTAGAAAGCACCCTGAGTCGTTGGCTGCATTTTGATGACACGGTAGCACCTCATCAAGCCGCACCGTTACCCACTTATTCGGCTAACCAGGATCACAGTGCGCGTCATCTGGATTGGCAGCGGGCGCTCAACCAAGCAGCAGGCAAGGCCGATCTCGCCAAAGAAATGCTAGAAATGTTACTCGCCTCTTTTACGTCAGTGAAGAAGGTGGTCGCTAGTGCGTTGGCGGGAGAGTCAGAGACCGATAGCTTATGGCAAGCCATCCACAAGCTCCACGGTAGCTGTGCTTATAGCGGTGTGCCTCAACTGAAAAGCCTGTGTCACGAGTTAGAAACGCAATTAAAAGCCGGGGCAGATATCGCAGCTGTCGAACCTGAGCTATTAGAGCTCCAAGATGAGATTGCACATATTGAGCAACTGGCACCGCAATATCTCGATAACGCGCAGGGCTGTTAACCCATTTCTAAGATAACATACGCGATCGCGTAGGCCTTTTCATCCGATAAGGTCAGCCAACAGTGCGCAACGCCACGCTCGCGTGCCAATTGGGCAGCACGGCCAGAAAGGCTTAGGGCTGGCTGGCCGGAAGTCTGATTGGTAATGGTAAAATCATGAAACGTGACACCATCGGCAATCCCGGTTCCTAGCGCTTTTGCCGCGGCTTCTTTCGCAGCAAAGCGCTTGGCCAAGTAACGAGCAGGCGCATGATGTGTTGCCATATGCTCCCGCTCACTATCGGTTAGGATCCGATCGGCAAAGCGCGATTGGCGTGCAAACGCTTTTTCAATACGCGCAATCTCAACAATGTCTGTACCAATTCCAACAATGGCCATTTAGCGACGCGCCGCTTCCATAATCGCTTTCATATCCGCCACCGCTTTTTGCAAACCATCAAACATTGCACGACCTATGATTGCATGACCAATATTCAGTTCATGCATTTCTGGCATCGCCGCGATGGGCGTGACGTTATGATACGTCAGGCCATGGCCCGCATTCACTTTGACCCCCAAATCGACAGCAGAGCTTGCCGCTGCGGAGATCTTTTTAAGCTCCGATTGGCGATCGTTGTCATTGGTTGCATCTGCGTAGTGGCCCGTATGCAGCTCAATAAAGGGCGCACCACATTGATGAGCCGCTTCAATTTGATTGCGATCAGCATCAATAAAAAGGGAAACCTTAATCCCAGCTTCGCTCAGACGCTGGGTTGCCGCTTTCACTTTATCCAGCTGGCCTGCGACATCCAAGCCTCCCTCGGTGGTGAGCTCTTCACGTTTTTCCGGGACCAAACAAACAAATTCAGGTTGAATCTCGAGCGCAATCTCAACCATTTCATCGGTCACCGCCATTTCCAGGTTCATACGCGTTTGTAGCGTTTCTTTGAGTAAACGGACATCGCGATCAGTGATATGGCGACGATCTTCACGCAGATGCACGGTGATCCCTGCCGCTCCAGCACGCTCAGCTAACTCCGCCGCATGAACCGGATCCGGATACGCGGTACCACGTGCATTACGTATCGTCGCAACGTGATCAATGTTCACACCGAGGTAAATTTTATCCATGATTATTTCCTTCTAAACAATTCTCTGCTTTTTAGCGGCTTAGGGCCAAGATAAGGTTTGAGCGCCATACGTGTAAAACGCTTGGCGGCGCGCAGCTGTGCCACCGTTTCAAAATGTCGTGTCGCCAACGCTCGTAGATCCGCGCCAGTAAATTGCCGATGTTGGCTTTTCATTATCGACGCGACAAAGCCTTGCTGCTCACGATATAGATACGTCATAGTATCGTTGATCGGGTCGCCGCTACCAGCACAATGAAGAAAATCAACGCCATAGCCCAGTGCTTCTAACAGCGCAAGCTCAAAGCAGCGTAATGCAGGCTCTGGGTTATGATAGCGGGCAAGCTGGGTTAGGGCGGTGACATAATCGAAAAATAACGCTGGGTAAGGCGTATGAGGTTCAAGCACACGCATAACTAACTCATTGAGGTAAAAGCCGGAATACAGAGCATTGCCTGATAAAGGCAGCGCGAGGCCTGTGGCCTCAGCACTGCGCAATGTACGTAATTCACCGCGCCCCCCCCACTTGAGCAGCAAGGGAGTAAAAGGCTGCAGTGCGCCTCTTATGGCCGAACGGGGACGACGTGCTCCCTTGGCGAGAAGCGTGATACGCCCCTCGAACTCAGAGAACACATCTAAGAGCAGACTCGATTCACTATAGGGGCGCGAATGCAGCACAAAACCACGTTGAAAGCCGTCCACTCACCCTCTCCTGAGTGCATGGACCCGATGATCGGGCCAATTAAAGATCGTCGATATAGCCTAAACTGCGCAACGCGCGTTCGTCATCAGCCCAGCCGGATTTCACTTTCACCCAAAGCTCAAGATAGACCTTACGTTCGAAGAGATCTTCCATGTCTAAGCGTGCCTCACGGCCAATGCGTTTGATCTTTTCGCCGCCTTTACCAATGACCATTTTCTTCTGGCCGGTACGCTCAACTAAAATCAAACCATTAATATGAAAGCCATCGGTTTCAGGGTTGTAGTCAAAACGTTCAATTTCAACCGTCACTGAATAAGGCAGCTCTTCACCGGTAAAACGCATCAGCTTTTCACGGATAATTTCTGAGGCCATAAAACGCTGAGAGCGGTCGGTAACATATTCTTCAGGAAAGTAGAATTCAGACGCCGGCAACGCATCACGAACACGCTGCTCGACCACATCAATATTGGTCCCGTTTTTCGCTGAAACCGGGATCACGTCGACAAACGGCATCTTCTCTGACAACGCTTGTAGATGCGGAAACAGCTCCGTCTTCTCTTTAACGTTATCCACTTTGTTGACCAACAAAACCGTCGGCAACTCTGAACGCGCTAGCTTATTAAGCACCATTTCATCGTCATTGGTCCAATGTGTGCCATCCACGAGAAACAATACCAATTCAACGTCGGTTAACGAGCTGTTTGCAGCCCGATTCATAAGACGGTTAATGGCGCGCTTTTCTTCAATGTGTAGCCCAGGCGTATCGACATACACCGCCTGGTAGTTATCCCGGGTATCCACGCCCATGATTCGGTGACGCGTGGTTTGGGGTTTACGCGAGGTAATCGACAACTTTTGCCCTACCAAGCGGTTCAGCAATGTTGATTTTCCTACGTTCGGGCGGCCAACAATGGCAATAAAGCCGCAGCGCTGTGTGTCAGTCATTATGTTAACTTCTGTAATGCGAGTTCTGCAGCCGCTTGCTCTGCCTTGCGACGACTACTGCCTTTTCCAATCACAGAACGCTCCAGTCCTGATATCTGGCACTCTACCGTAAACTCTTGGTTGTGTGCTTCACCCTTCACTTTCATCACCGTATAAGACGGTAACGGTTTACGTTTTCCCTGCAAGAGCTCTTGCAAACGGGTTTTCGGATCTTTTTGGCTGACACCCGGTTCAATGGTTTCGAGTCGCTGCTGATACCATTGCAAGATAATATCTCGTACCCGATTGATATCACTGTCTAAAAAGATGGCGCCAATCAATGCTTCTACAGCGTCAGCCAAAATCGAATCGCGGCGAAAACCGCCACTTTTAAGTTCTCCTGGGCCAAGGCGCATGACTTCGCCCAGAGAAAACTCCCGCCCAATTTCGGCTAGTGTATTACCGCGCACTAAGGTCGCGCGCATCCGACTCATATCCCCTTCATCCACTTTCGGAAAGCGATGATAAAGATCCTCGGCAATCACGAAGCTAAGAATTGAGTCACCCAAAAATTCGAGACGCTCATTATGTGTGCCATTGGCACTACGGTGCGTCAACGCCAGTTCAAGCAATGCAGCACTGCTGAACTGATAGCCGATCTCTCGCTGCAATTTATCTGTTAGTTTTGTCATCATAGTCCAGAATTAATCAATTCCACCAATACGGTTAAAGCGTATCCCTGTCGGTATCCACGATGGTAGCCAGCTGTCACTGTTGCGCTCGAATTCGAAGCTGACCCAAATAGCCACCGCTTTGCCGACTAAGTTGCGCTCAGGCACAAAGCCCCAAAAGCGGCTATCCGCACTGTTATCGCGGTTATCACCCATCATAAAGTAATGCCCTTCCGGCACCACCCAACGATTGACGCCCGGACGTGGCTGATAGGCACTGATTCGATCGCGCTTATTCGGATGGACAAGGATCTGATGCGCTTGCTCACCCAGCTGCTCTTGTGCTTGCACCAGATTCACACCACCTTGTGCAAATTCACTAGGCTGAATGTTATCTATCGCGACAGGCTGGCACTGCGCTTCGCCTTTAGGCTGAATACACAAGCGCTTATCTTCATACACAATGGTATCGCCGGGTAGCCCCACCGTACGCTTGATGTAGTCAATATTCGGCTGCGGCGGATATTTAAACACCACAATGTCACCGCGCTCAGGCTTGCCAGTACCAACCAGCTCAGTGTGAAAAGCCGGATCACGCAGCCCATAGGCAAATTTTTCCACCAAAATAAAATCGCCAACCAATAAGGTTGGCATCATCGATCCGGACGGAATTTGGAAAGGCTCATAAATGAATGATCGCAACACTAAAACCACCGCGATCACCGGGAAAATAGACGCCATATTCTCAACCCAACTCGGTTGTGGCATCACTTTCGCGACTTGTTCGGCATCTAAATCAGTCTGTGCGACCTTCAGTGCTTTGCCTGCAGCCTGGCGGCGACGCGGCGCCCAGCGGTATTTATCTAACGCCCAAACCAAGCCGGTGACCAAGGTCACCAGCACTAAAATTAAAGAAAACGTATTGGCCATCATGGAATCCGTTGTTATTTATCTTTGCCCACATGCAAAATGGCCAAGAAAGCTTCTTGCGGCAGCTCGACATTACCGACCTGCTTCATGCGCTTCTTACCTTCTTTTTGTTTTTGCAATAGTTTTTTCTTACGACTCACATCACCGCCGTAACATTTTGCCGTGACGTTTTTACGCAACTGCTTGACAGTTGAACGAGCGATAATGTGATTGCCAATCGAGGCTTGGATGGCGATATCAAACTGCTGACGCGGAATAAACTCTTTCATCTTTTCCACTAGCTCGCGACCACGCGGTTGCGCATGAGCACGGTGCGTAATAATCGCCAGTGCATCGACACGCTCGCCATTCAGTAAGATATCCACCCGTACCATGTCAGACACGTCGTAACGTTCGAAGTTATAATCTAACGAGGCATAACCGCGCGATGTTGACTTAATACGGTCGAAAAAGTCCAACACGACTTCCGCCATGGGTATGTCATAGGTCAGCGCGACTTGATTACCGTGATAAACCATATCCACTTGGGCACCACGCTTCTCAACACACAAGGAAATCACATTGCCGACGAATTCATTGGGCACCAAGATATTACAACGCGCGATAGGCTCACCAATGGCTTGAATGTCATTCACAGGGGGCAGCTTAGCAGGGCTGTCTACATAAATGACTTCATCATCGGTTTGCGTTACCTCGTAAACAACCGTGGGGGCCGTGGTGATAAGATCGAGGTTATACTCGCGCTCCAACCGCTCTTGAATGATCTCCATGTGCAGCATGCCAAGGAAGCCACAACGGAAACCAAAGCCCAGTGCCGCCGAGCTTTCGGGCTCAAAGAACAAAGAAGCATCATTGAGGCTCAGCTTATCCAAAGCATCACGGAAGCTTTCATAATCATCGGATGAAATCGGGAATAAGCCCGCGTACACCTGAGGTTTCACTTGTTGGAAGCCTTCAATGCGTTTTTCGCAGCCGTTTTTGGCATGGGTAATGGTGTCGCCCACGGGGGCACCAAGGATATCTTTGATCCCACAGATCACCCAGCCTACTTCACCGGTTTGCAAACCATTAAGCTCTTTACGCTTGGGCGTGAAAATGCCAATGCTGTCCACGTTCCATTCTTGGCCCGTGCTCATGATTTTCACTTTGTCGCCTTTTTTTAGCGAGCCTTCACGAATGCGCACTAACGACACCACGCCAAGGTATTTATCGAACCAAGAGTCGATAATCAACGCTTGAGTGGGGGCGTCGGGGTTACCTTCCGGCGGTGGAATAAGGCGAACAATATCTTCGAGTACGCCATCGACTCCAACCCCTGTTTTGGCTGAACAACGCGTGGCTTCAATGGCTTCAATACCAACAATATCTTCGATTTCTTGCGCCACACGGTCTGGATCGGCGGCCGGCAAATCGATTTTGTTCAGGACAGGGACCACTTCAAGGTCCATATCCATTGCGGTGTAGCAGTTGGCGAGCGTCTGTGCTTCTACCCCTTGTCCTGCATCCACCACCAGCAAAGCACCTTCACATGCCTTCAGTGAGCGCGACACCTCATAAGAGAAGTCGACGTGTCCTGGCGTATCGATGAAGTTCAACTGATACTCATTGCCGTCTTTGGCTTTATAGTTCAGTGTCACACTTTGTGCTTTGATGGTGATACCGCGTTCACGTTCCAGATCCATGGAGTCAAGGACCTGCTCTGCCATTTCCCGGTCAGTAAGGCCGCCGCATACGTGAATGAGTCGATCAGAAAGCGTCGACTTACCGTGGTCAATATGGGCGATGATCGAAAAGTTACGAATATGCTTCATAAGTGGGTGTGACTTACTCGTTATCAATAAGAATGGGATCCTAAGATCAATTGGGCTGGATTCTACCGAAAATAGTGGCTAGTCGCTATCCTGGTGTCGGGTATTTATCACTGCCAACTCGGAAATTGGCTCTCCCATGACACGCAGAAGCTCAGGCTGCTGCTGTTCGGCACTCCCGACATATTTCGCTAAGCGTCGTGCGATACCGACCCCAAGGGCACCGAAGCCTAGGCTTAGTGCGATAACACCTCCTTCACCGCTGCCTGCCAACGCGGCAAAGAAAAATTGTCCCAGTAAGGCGCCCACGAACATCATCATTAATGGCACCATATAAACCACCAGCGCCGAGCGGAGCAAGGTGGCTTCACCGAGGCCAATTTCAACGAGCGTTCCTGTCGGCAGCGGTTCTGGCGAACGAACGCTGACATGGTTCACTTTTCCGGGTAGGGCCTTGGACACAATGCCAGTGCCACACTGGCTTTGCGATTTGCAGCTGCCACAGCTGGTTTGCTGCTGACAGGCAAGGGACAGCCAGCCGTCTTGGTACCCTGTTACCTCCGCCAGTGCTTTAATCATGGTGCAACCTTTTACTCTGTCTGTGATGTTGGCATGCGATTAATACGAACCGAATCAGCAATCCGTTTAGCGGTCTCCGGTGGAATGTCCCCCACCACTGTAATTTCGGCGTTGCCATTGATAACACTGTGCAGCGTCCGTCGGCCTTGGCGCACTATCTGTTTACGCACGGAGACATCGTCGGCTTTGGCTAAATAAACAGAAAAACTAAAAAGGCCGTCGCTAAACATTTGGCTTTCCACTGCCCGCTTAGTCATCATTAAACGATGGCGGTTACTGTACACAGGCTTAAAGCCATCTGGCAGCACCGTCACCTGCCAATCCAGGTCAGAGCGGCGGGTTGTTTGCGGGAGGGTTAATACCGGCGGCAGGGCTAACTGCGTGAGTTTTTGCATCGCGTCGTTAATTTTAGGCGTAACCACCAGCGATAAGGCGCGATACTGTTCAAGCGGATCCCCATCTCGGTCAAGTAAATCGGCTCTCACCGGTAGGTGACTGTCTTGGTCTAGCCAAAGCACGTACGAATATCGCTCACCATCTTTCGGTGTGATACGTACAACCTGGCAATCCATGCCCGCCTCGCGCGCATGCCCCATTGAGACAAAGTCATAATGGTTTGCCAGTATATCAATATCGGCCTGAATGAGAGTAGGCAATGGTGCCACCATATGATCACTGGCGATCGTGAAAGGGTCATAACCAGGTTCAAAATAGCTGATTTCCTTTCCGCGACGAATTACTTCTCGCGACGGACCACTCAAATACATGAGATGACCAAACGCTTCGCCACCTACCCGTGCATGGCGAAAACGCAGTGGCTCTAGGCTATTTTTGCCAACGAGAATGTAGGACAGTTCATAGTCCAAGGTATCGCTTGCGGTATCCATTTGATGTAACAAAGCCTCGGCAGAGGGTTCGGCCGAGGCTTGCGCAGACATCAAACTGACCAGCGCAAGCGCACCGATCAGAGTTTTTTTCATTGCTTACTACTGCTTGTCGACGGTGCCATTGTCTGATTGCTAGACAGACTATCCTTATTCAACCTTAGCTGCAATTCATAGTCTTTGAGCATTGCATTGACGCGCCGACGCTGCTCCATCATTTCAGATTCTGAAGGCGTCGCACGCAAATCATTCCGGCTTAAACTCACCGGTTCAGCAGCACCTGCAAAAGGAATCGTTTCCAATACTGGCGGTTGGGTTTGATTGCCAACCCCCGGAGACGTTGGTTCAGACTGGTTATAATGCTGCACGCCTACGATCACGGCGAGAGAAACACAAGCGGCGACACTGACCTGAGTGAGCTGTTGCAGCCAGCCAGGTAGGTGGCGACGCGCCTTTTCCGGACGCGGCTGTGACTCGTGCATCGGGTGCACGTTACTGTCAACGTGAGCGCCTTGATAAGCCGGTTCTGCTTCCAACGCGGACGCGACAGAATCGGCAATGTTCCATTGCAACGAGCCAGGCGCGTCACCACGCATCACATCACGAATGATGCCGAAGTCGCTCCAGGTCTGTTGTGCGCTATTATCTCGCTCTATGTCATGGATCACCGACGTGTCCACCCGTTCGCCATCTAATAATGCCGAAATTTTTTCTTTATCCGTCATTCAAGTCACCGTCATGCAGCCAGTAAAACTCGTTACCGTTTCATCAGTGGCCGGATGCGCTTTTCTACCGCTTCACGCGCTCGAAATATACGCGACCGTACCGTACCGACTGGACAATCCATTACCTGTGCAATTTCCTCATAACTGAGCCCATCGAGCTCGCGTAAGGTGATTGCGGTTCTTAAGTCGTCAGGCAGTGTTTCAATGGTCGAAAACACCACCTGCCTCAATTCTTCAGACAACATCAAGTTTTCAGGGTTCGATATTTCTTTTAACGACCCCCCACTTTCGTAATTTTCTGCTTCGTCGGCATCAATATCGCTGCCTGGTGGACGTCGTCCTTGTGCCACCAAATGGTTTTTCGCGGTGTTCACTGCAATGCGATACAACCAAGTATAAAACGCACTTTCGCCACGAAACCCCGGCAAAGCACGATACGCTTTAATAAACGCTTCTTGTGCGATATCCGGAATATCACCACTGTGTGAGCCTACATAGCGGGCAATAAGGTTACATACCTTATTTTGATATTTGACGACTAACAGATTGAAAGCTTGCTTGTCACCATTCTGTACACGTTCTATTAGAACCTGGTCGGTTAGCTGCTCGCCCATTCGAGCGTTTACTCCTTGGTTGATCTTTTCGCCCGATTATCGACATTCTAGGTCCGACGTTGTCAGAGCGCGGTTAAACCCGCTTGCGAGCTTTCGCTGAGAATTCGATGACCGCTTAGGAGAAAAGTTCCTCACCATGTTGGTTTTATTATGCGTGAAATCACATTACTGTGACGGAATGACCAAAGCGCGCGTCTTTGGCTGCGTGTATTGTCCCCCAAACAATGCCACGGTTGCAAACTTTCACCCAAGCAAGACTGGATTTGATCTTAGCGCGCGCGGCCGCGTCAAATTGGTGTAACATTGGGAGCGCAGAAAGAGGATTAGGGATCATGACGACCACAACTCAGGAACATCAATGTGACGTGTTGGTCATCGGCAGCGGTGCCGCTGGCTTATCGTTGGCGCTGCGTTTGGCGCCCACGCACCGGGTTATCGTACTCAGTAAAGGCCCTCTCAGTGAAGGGGCGACACTCTACGCACAAGGCGGCATCGCCGCTGTTTTTGACGAACAAGACTCAGTGGAGTCCCATGTCGAAGATACACAAATAGCCGGTGGCGGTATCTGTGATACCGATGTTGTCGACTTTATCGCCCGTAACGCCAAAGACTGTGTTCAATGGCTGATTGATGGCGGCGTGCCCTTCGATCAAGAAGACAGTGATGATGAAACCCCGCGTTATCATCTCACTCGCGAAGGTGGTCATAGTCATCGACGTATTCTACACACCGCCGATGCAACCGGTATGGCGGTGCAAAATTCATTGCAAGATAACGTTCGACAACATCCTAATATCACCCTACTCGAGCGTCATAACGCGCTGGACATTATCACGCGTAAAAAAGTCGGACTCGGCGGCCCTAATCATGTGTTAGGGGCCTATATTTGGAATCGCAATCAAGAAGTTGTAGAAACTGTCCGCTGCAATTATGTGGTGCTGGCAACAGGTGGCGCGTCTAAAGTGTATCAGTACACCTCTAACCCAGACGTCTCTTCTGGTGATGGCATTGCGATGGCATGGCGAGCAGGTTGCCGTGTCGCGAATCTTGAGTTCAATCAGTTCCACCCGACTTGTTTATACCACCCTGACGCGCGTAACTTTTTGCTAACCGAAGCATTACGTGGTGAAGGTGCGCACCTAAAACGCCCGGATGGATCGCGCTTTATGCAAGACTTTGATCCGCGTGGTGAGCTTGCTCCCCGTGATGTCGTGGCGCGTGCGATTGATTATGAAATGAAACGGCTTGGCGCTGATTGTATGTATCTCGATATCAGCCATAAAGATCCGCAATTTATCACCAAGCACTTCCCCACCATTTACGAGAAGCTAAAAGAGTACGGCATTGACTTGACCCAAGACGCCATCCCGATAGTTCCGGCCGCCCACTATACCTGTGGTGGTGTGATGGTGGATAAAAATGGCACTACGGATCTGCCTGGTTTATATGCCATTGGTGAAGTGAGTTATACCGGGCTACACGGTGCAAATCGCATGGCCTCTAACTCCTTGCTCGAATGTGTGGTGTATGCGTGGTCTGCCGCTGAGCATATTAAAGCCCACTCAGACCATATAGAGCCACACACAGCGTTGCCAGCTTGGGATGAGAGCCAAGTGATTTGTTCCGATGAGGAAGTGGTGATTCAGCACAATTGGCATGAGCTGCGCCTGTTTATGTGGGATTACATGGGGATTGTGCGCTCAACCAAGCGCTTAGAACGTGCTTTGCGTCGCATTGAGCTACTTAAACAAGAAACGCACGAGTACTACGCTAATTTTCGTGTCTCGAATAACTTGCTCGAATTACGTAATTTACTCCAAGTCGCTGAATTGATGGTGCGTTGTGCCATGCAACGCAAAGAAAGTCGTGGTCTACATTACACCATTGACTATCCTGACGCTCATGCCCAATCAGGTCCGACCATCCTCGTTCCCGATCAGCCGTGCTAATGTGGCGCATGGTATCGTCGCAATAAACAACGGCCAGTCTCTCGACTGGCCGTATGATTAGCTTTTAAATTCACTTACGGCCCGCTCTAAGTTAGCCGCTTCTTCTGCGACTTGATGAGCAGCTTGACGGTTTTGGCTCGCGCGTTCAGTACTCGTCTGGGCAATGTCTTGAATGTTGTGCACATTCTGGTTAACTTCTTTAGCAACCGAGCTTTGCTGCTCTATCGCCGTCGCAATATGCGTACTCATATCCATAATCTGTTGCATATCTTGCATAATCTGTGACAGCTCTTGCGAGGCGGCATCTACTTTGGTGACAGAGCTTTCGCCATCTTCTCGACTTTGCTCCATACGCTCTGCTACTGACTGTGTTTGCGCCTGCAGCGAGGTAATAATGCCCGATATTTCATCGGTCGATTGCCGAGTACGAGTCGCTAATTGACGCACTTCATCCGCGACTACTGCAAACCCTCGTCCTTGCTCCCCCGCACGCGCGGCCTCGATGGCAGCATTGAGTGCCAGCAGATTCGTTTGCTCTGAAATGTCTTTAATGACATCCAATACCGAGCCAATGGTCTCAGACAGCTTACTCAGTTCAAGCACCTCGTTACTGGTATTGCTGAGTGTCTCGGCCAATGTCATGATCATCGTCCGGGTATCATCCACCACTTGCTGTCCATTTTGCGCACGACCTAGGCTGGTTCTCGCGTTATCAGCCGCCTGATCGGTATTGCCGGCAATATCCCGAATCGTGCTTTCCATCTCATTCATCGCCGTTGCAGCATGGGTCGTTTCATCCAGCTGCGTCGCCAGTGCGGTGCCGGTTTGCGCCGTGCGAGACTCCACCTGCTCTGCGCTTTGGTGTAAAGCCTGCACCGCTCGGCTAACATCGACCACCATTTTTTGAATACTACTCAGCATCTGATTGACATCGTTTGCCATCAGTGAAATTTCATCTTGCCCAGTCTCATCGGCGCGCAAGGTCAGATCCCGTTGCTGAGTAATGGCCGCCATCTGCTGACTGAACAGCGCGATGCGCCGTTGAATACCTCGGTTCATCCACAGAGAAACCACCGTCATGATGATCGCTAACACCAATACTATCGACCCCGTCACTATCGTGGTCTGGCGTAGCGCTTGATCGATCGCTTGCTGGTATTCTTTGCTTAACGCGTCAAACATATTTTCCACTTGGTGCGTTTGACTCCGTATCTCGCCCAAAAGCCCTTTATCTGGCGCCAAACCTAATGCTTTTTTCTGCGCAACAACGTTTTCAACTTCAGACTGGTGAGCTTTAAACAGTGCCAATAGATCACCTTCAAGATAATCTGTTAAGGCATCCATATGATTTTGGTATTGGTCGATGTAATCCAGATGACTGCTTTGAACAAACAGCTTGGCGTCCGCCACTAACAAGCGAGCACTGCTTTCTAGCACAATATCGTTTTCAGTTGCGGCCACGAGCGCTTGACTCGCGCTTTGCATTTGGCCTCTTAAGCCTTGCTCTGTCGTTAAACCTAATGTTTGGTAGCCGTCACCCAGTTCGCTGAACCCATTTGCATAAGCTTGCATGGCTGTCTTAACGTCATCAATCGTGACGGTTTCTAACCCAAGGGAGGCACTGCGTGCTCGAAAGTCGGTCAGTTGCTGATTAAAGGTTGCGACGTTGTTTTCAAACCGAGAGAGGTATTTGGGATCCATCCGAGCAAGAAAGTCTTTTTCATTACGGCGTAAATTAAGCAGTACGACCTCGAGATCGGACACCGCGGTTAACTGGCGATGCATTTTATCTAACCGCGTTTCAGCGTTCCACGCCGCTGCCATCACAGCGAGTAATGCCAACACCGACATCACGGTAAGAGAAAGCAACTTGTGTTTTATTTTCATAACGACCCTACAACACCTTCAGAGCAAGACTGGATTAATCACGTACTTGCACTAACTATCGGCGATGTTAGGAAAAAGTAAAGCAAGGCAACCAAGGTGTCATAAATATGTCACAAATTATCCTGCTTTGGTTGACAATAATGCCGATAAATCAAACGAAAATGATAGTCCGGCAAGCCATGGCGCCACAAATACAAACAGCGCGCATCCGATTGCGCTTTGAGCATCATCAGCCAAGGCGTCGCCCAGATACATGTAATGGGTTGGCGTTCGCCGCTGGGTAGCCTTATCCAATCATCAAAATACACAGTGACACAGCCGGTACTCTCGACCAGTCGGTGTTGAAAGTGAATCAATTCACGGACAACGTGAAGCGTCAGGAAAGCACGCGCGCAAAGCGGGAGGGACACATGCACCGCCAATAGCCATGCCACCATCATCCCGACCAGGAATAAACAGACGGTGACATAGCGCGGGCAATGGAGTTGGCTATGTACGCAACTTACTTCGGTTATAGGCAACCACCTTCTCGACAACAGAGACCATCTTGGGGTCGTCAGGTTTACCATGCCCCATCAGCCAGGCAAACAGATCCGGGTCGGCGCTTTCTAAAAATGCGACAAAATCCTGTTTTTCATTTTCATTCAATGTGTCGTAGCATGCCTCAAAGTAGGGCATGACTAATACATCAAGCTCCAGCATCCCCCGACGGCATGCCCAACGAATTCGCGCTTTATCTTCAGTGTTAACCATGTTGACCTCTATCACTGATATCAGTGGATGGATACTATCAACGCCAGGGTCTGACGACCACTTTTCCCAAAAAAGAAAAGACGAATCTGAGAGCTCTCTAGCGTTAATCCGTCGTTTGGCGCAATACCCTTACAATACAAAGGCTGACAAGCCTGTTATGCACCATTACTATACGAGAGATAGCCTGTGTTTTCTCAACGGAGAGCGTGATTTATATGAGCGAATGGTATCAAACCCAAGCTTTTGAGCCTGTGGCACAACACCCCAGTGACCAGACGCCGGAACTGGCCATTGTTGCCCTCGATAATTGGGCGTTAACCAAAATTAGTGGCGACGACACTAAGTCATACTTACAAGGCCAGCTCACTTGCGATATTGAGCAGCTCGACGTGGATCAATCGACCTTAGCGGCGCATTGCGATCCAAAAGGTAAAGTCTGGTCCGTGTTACGTTTTTTCCACTTCCAAGATGGCTTAGCCATGGTGCAGCCGGCATCGATTGAGGCAACCCAATTACAGGAAGTCAAAAAATACGCCATCTTCTCTAAGATCGCATTTGATAAAGTCGACTGCGTACTTCTTGGCGTGGTTGGCACCCAGGCGGAAAAGTGGGTGACCGACCACTTTGGCCCACAAGGTAACGTCCGCCAGGGCGAGCAGGGAACGGCGGTGATGATCGCGCCTCATCGTTGGTTACTCGCGATCACTCCCGAGGCGGCAACCGCACTCGTGAATCAGTATCAGTCGTCCGCGATCCTTCTCAGCAGTGAATATTGGGACCGATATGAAATCGATGCCGCACTCCCTCGCATAGAAGCCGCAACCAGTGGAGAATTTATTCCTCAATCGTTGAATTTGCAGGCATTGAATGCCATCAGCTTCACCAAAGGCTGTTATACCGGCCAAGAGACCGTTGCTCGCGCTAAATACCGAGGAATAAACAAGCGGGCCATGTATAAACTCACAGGACAAGCCACACATACACCGGTGGCTGGGGATAAAATCGAGCGTTCTGTCGGTGAAAACTGGCGCTCTGGTGGGACCGTGCTTGCCGGTTACCGTCAAGCTAATGGCCAGGCAGCAGTGCTAGCAGTTCTGCCAAACAACCTCGATGACGAGACAGCATTTCGCCTAGCGGATGCGCCAGAGTTTATCTGGCAGCGTGAGCCTCTACCTTACTCTCTGACTGACGATGAATAAGTAGTGAGCTTGGCATCTCCCATACGGCTTGGCAAACACAGGTGACATCGGCGCTTGATCACGCCGACATCACTTACCGGGAAGCCAATAAACAGAAAGGGATCCCGCCAGGATCCCTCACTTGTCAATGCTAGTGGCACACGGTTGGTACTACACCTTAATCGGCATCTTGGTCGCCTAAGGTTTCTTCATACCCTTGTGCATCAAACAAGGCATCAATTTCTGATTCGTCAGTGGCTTGAACTTGAAAGAGCCAACCATCGCCGTAAGGATCGCTGTTGACTAACTCTGGGGCGCTATCCAACTCCTCATTCACGGCGATCACTTGCCCGGAAATCGGCGCATAAATATCTGACGCCGCTTTGACCGACTCGGCCACTGCGCAATCATCCCCGGCATCAAAGGTGTCACCTTCATCAGGTAAATCAACAAAAACCATATCACCAAGCAACGCTTGAGCATGATCGGAAATGCCAATGGTGAAGAGACCTTCCCCTTCAGGACGCACCCACTCATGCGTCTCAGTAAATTTTAATCCGGATGGAATATCGCTCATAATATTGTTCCTTGTTAGACCCAATGACCTTGTTATACCCAATACTCAGGTTGTAGCCAGTGCTCTAGTTGTATCCAGTGCTAATGTGCAACATCCGTCGGTAAATACAAACTTCCAGACAAGCTGTTCGTCATGCTGTTTAGCATATTTTCTTTTTTTCGCCAATTTCCGTTGTCACACGATCAAGAAAAATGGGCGCGCCGAGCAGGTGACTTCGCGAGATCAGGGAGCTCTCCCTCTAGCCCCAAGGCTTTGGCCATAAAGGGCTGTTTGGCGCCGGGTAGGTGATTCACCGCGCGCATACCTACACCACGAACGAGCTTTTTCACTGGGTTTTGACCATCAAACAAGCTCCGGAATCCCTGCATCGCCGCAATCATTTGCATGGCTTCCGCTTTACGCCAACGCTCGAAATGACGCAGTGACGCATACGCCCCGACATCTTTCCCTTTTTCTGAAAGTTGCGCGAGTGTCTGTGCTAACGCGGCCGCATCTAACATCCCTAAATTCACCCCTTGGCCGGCAAGCGGATGAATGGTATGTGCGGCATCACCGATAAGGGCAATGCGCTCAGAGGCAAAATTCTGAGCATAACGCATGGTAAGAGGATAACTCGCACGCGGTCCGGCCACCTCACATCGGCCTAATCTAGCGTCAAAGGCAGCCGTGAGCGCCCGCTCGAATCCATCAGACGCCATGTCGCGATACTCCGACGCTTGTTCAGGCGGCACCGACCAAACAATCGAACATAAATGCGGGTCGGACAGTGGTAGAAACGCTAAAGGGCCATCAGGCGTAAAAACCTGACGCGCGACGCCTTGATGAGGGGCTTCTGTACGTACCGTTGCCACCACAGCATGGTGTCCATAATCTCGCTGAACCAATGGAAAGTGTGCTTGCTCGCGCACCCATGAGCGAGCGCCATCGGCTCCGACAACCAGCTTTGTCGTCACACCACCTCCCGAGGCCAATTGCAACCAGGTTTCGCGCTCACCTTGCATCATAGACTGGCACTGCTCAGGCATGAGCATGGTGACATTACTCTGCTGCTGCACTTTGTCGAGCAGGGCAAGTTGAATCACGCGGTTTTCAACAATGTGTCCTAGGTTTTGCTGACCAAATGCCTGTGCGTCAAAATCAATTTGCGCAAAGCTATCTTTCTCCCAAACGTGCATTTTTTGATAGCTTGCCAGTCGGCGTGCGACGATACCCGGCCAAACATCTAAGGCACGAAGCATATTCTCGCTCGCGCGACTCAGTGCCGATACACGGTTTTCTGGTAGATCATCTAGTGTTATTACCGGTTTTTTACCTTCAATCACAACGATGCGTAAGTCCGTTTCTGCCAGTGAGGCGGCAAGTGTTAGCCCCACCATTCCACCACCTACAATCGCGACATCTGCATTGATCATCTTCATTTCGGTTCTACCCATCCTATGGTGCGTTGCACGAGGGGTTGTTTCACCCTTTCTATGGTCGACATCAACCCCAAACCTGCGTTCCGTGCGGCTGCAAGTAGTGCACTCTGATTAGAAAAAAGATGAACGAGCCCTGATGTTAGTGCGACGGTTGTATCTCTGTCTGGCTGGCGTTGACTGGCATAATCCATCAGGACCGGTATCGCGCCAATATCTTGCCCGCGCTGGAAGGCTGCGCTGACAGTTTGAGCCAGCGTGATGACATCTCGCAGGCCGAGGTTAAAGCCTTGTCCTGCAATGGGATGTAAACTTTGTGCTGCGTTGCCAACCACCGCCACGCGATGACTCACTGGCCGCACGACCTGATTGAGCACCAGCGGGTAGGCGTGACGTTCTCCGACATGAAGTAACTTACCAAGACGCCAACCGAAAACCTGTTGTAAGCGTTGTAAAAAAACCGAATCGCTGACTTGGGTGAGCGGTTGCGCCTCATCGGGAGTCATGCACCACACTAATGAGCAACGTCCTTGCGACATGGGCAGTAACGCGACGGGCCCCGTGTCGGTAAAACGCTCAAAGGCGTGACCTTGATGCGGAAGCGCCGTAGACACATTGGCAATCACAGCCACTTGGCCAAAGTCGTGCTGCTGCCGGGGGAGATGGAGCAAACGACTACAAGGTGAGCGACCGCCATCGGCGGCAATGAGTAATGATGCCGTTAGCGATTGTCCTTGTTTAAGTGTGACAGTAACAGCGTCAAGCTTTCGCTCAATCGCGATCACTGCATCAGGACAAAAGACATCGATGGCGGGACGCGCATGCAGTTTTTGGTGCAATACCGCGCCGGCATCTGCCAGTTCAATGACCTGACCGAGATATGACACGCCCTGCGTTTGCGCATCAATATGCGTTTGCCCAGCATGACCACGATCTGAAACGTGAATATGTTGGATCGGTGTGCCAAACGGCGCCAACGCCTCCCAAAGTCCCAGTTGCTCAAAAGCAGCGCAACTGCCCTCGGCTAACGCGATACTCCGCGCATCATAACCTGGGTGATCACCATGGTTTGGCACCATCGCCTCAACGACCGCAATACGTAACCTCCCGCCACTTAGCGTATCTAACGCCAGTGCCGCGGTTGCGCCGGCCATTGCACCACCAGCAATCACTATGTCATAGGCTTTCATCCTACTTTTCCTCACCCTGAGTCATCACCACGCCTCAAACCGCAGACGTCATTGCGGTTAATGGCGCGTTTTTGGCGTCTCGTCGTCAGTTTCAAGACGTGCGCCAAGCTCGGCATGGACAACCAAGCTACACACACGCACATGCTCAACAACCTGCTCAAGCAAGTCCGCTTGCTCTTGCAAATCCCCGTCTTCGTCAATCCCTAACTGCGCCACTTCCTTTAAATCGCTGAGCGCTTCTGTGACGTCTTTGGATAGTTTACGCCCCTTTGTCCCAATCAGACCAACGCCAGCAAGAAAGGTATTAATCCATTCCACTAACGCTTCTGCACGGGCAACGACACCCGAGTGTTCATCATCCGGAACATAAATATCGAGATCTAAATCCGTTCCTGTCAGTTGGGTTTTCAATTGATGGTAGCTTTGCATGGCCAAGGTTTTTGACTCGGTCGGCCAGCCCATTCCTTGGTTGGTATAATCATAAAGCATGGTTAGCCAACTCCCCTCTTCCAGTGCCAAGCCACCACTTAGCATGCCGGCGATCAATCCATGCATTTCTGCCGGCGTAACCGCCAGGCTATCTGCTGTTAATATTTCTGCAGTCTTCGCATATGCGGGTAAACGGGTTTCAGTCACAATGTTGCCCTTGGTCGTGCGCTCAAAAATAAGTGGGTTAGTTTAGCATTTCACACCACAGGGCTGAATCACTCAGCGAAAAAACCCGTGATTCTTGGCCAGCTTGTGCGATGCAGAATTATTCTGTCCATTATGGTGGCCACAAGCCCAGTGTAAAAGCAGGAAGGCCGTTGCCACGATGATAAAGATCAACCCCTCGGTGTCCATTTTTGTCTAAATTCTCTGCATCACTCACCAAGGCGGCTTTCGATGTAGTGTATTCGGGAAAATAATTGCTAGAATAGCGCCATTATTCTGTATCTGGCCCTCGACATTGCGGGCCGTATGAGGAGCCAGCTTGGGACTATGAACACACAACCGGTTGAAATTAAAATCCTGGATCGCCTTGTTCGCGTCAATTGTCCGCCTGGACAAGAGCAAGCGCTTAAAGATGCAGCAAACGAGTTCGATCAACGGTTGCATCGGCTGGCAGAGCGCACTAAAGTAACCAATACAGAGCAGCTAATTGCCATTGCCGCTTTGAATGTTTGTCATGAATTAAATGATGCCAAACAAGCGTTGGAGACAGTTGAAGATCAGGTCAAGCAACGGACCGCCCTGATGACTGCCCAACTCGATAAAGCAGTGGCAGTGCAAGGATCGCAAAAATAATCGAATTCCCTGGGGTGTTTGTCAGCGGATCAACGTCCCTGAGCCGATAAGCAAACCGAAGGGTGTGTTGTTATAAGCTACTGAGCAAGCTCGGCTCGTACCGAGAAGCCTACGGTTTATACTACCCACCCGCCTTGAACCAGCGGGTTCAAGGGCCATCGATCCCAACGGCATCCCGGGGCCCTCCTTTACAGGCTAGCATTAAGGACAGTTATGCAGCCCAGACAGCAGATTCGCCAAACCATCCGTCACGCGCGTCGCCAGCTCTCGCCTGAACAGCAAACCGAGGCGGCCCAGCAGGTTGCGGCACGCTTTATGACATTACCTGACGTCGTTCATGCGCAGCGTATCGCCTTATACCTCTCTTTTGACGGTGAGTTGGACACCCAACCGGCAATCAACGCCTGCTGGCAGGCAGGAAAACAGGTTTATTTACCGGTTGTTCATCCGTTCAGTCGCGGCCATTTGCTGTTTTTACAGTACCACCCTCACACGCGCATGCGCCTTAATCGTTATAACATTGCCGAGCCCACTTTAGATATTCGCACCCTGATCCCTAGCTCAAAACTGGACATCATCGCCACGCCATTAGTGGCTTTTGACGCCGACGGCCAGCGCCTAGGCATGGGTGGCGGCTATTATGATCGCACGCTGGGTTTGTGCGCGCCAAATGCGACCGCCATTGGCCTCGCCCATGATTGCCAACGTTGGCATTCATTACCTTGCGAGCAATGGGATATTCCTTTACCCCATATACTGACACCAAGCCAACACTGGCATTGGTGAGCCATCATTTCGCCAACTTAGACGTTGACTCGCATCGATTTCGCGACCCATAGCCTGACGCCACGATTTGGCTTCGCTATAATCACGCCTTATTCCCCGTTACGCAGGAGTTACCATGACCCAGGACGAAAAGAAAAAAGCCACCGGTGAAGCGGCGGTAGAGTATGTTAAGCCAGGCAGTATTATTGGCGTTGGCACCGGCTCGACAGTGAATTACTTTATTGATGCCCTTGAGCCAATGAAAGAAAAAATCAAAGGGGCGGTATCAAGCTCAGACGCGTCGACCGAGCGCTTAAAAGCGTTAGGGATTGAAGTCTTTGATGCCAACGAAGTGGGTCACCTCGATATCTATGTYGACGGTGCGGACGAAATCAATAAGCGCAATCATATGATTAAAGGCGGCGGCGCCGCATTGACGCGCGAGAAAATTGTTGCCGCCATTGCCGATAAATTTATCTGTATTATCGATGATACCAAACACGTCGATGTGCTTGGCGAGTTCCCGCTCCCTGTCGAAGTCATCCCAATGGCCCGCTCTTACGTGGCACGAGAGCTTGTCAAGCTGGGCGGTGATCCTTGCTATCGTCAAGGCGTGGTGACTGATAACGGCAATGTTATCCTGGATGTTCATAACCTCAAGATTCAGGATCCTAAAGGTCTCGAAGATACCATTAATGGGATCCCGGGCGTGGTGACTGTAGGCTTATTTGCCAACCGCGGTGCCGATATCGTCCTAACCGGCACCGATTCTGGGGTGAAAAAAGTGGCATAATAAACGCATAATCCTGCAGATCAACGGCTTATACCCGCCCATTAGCAGCATTAAAAACCAAACGTTTGCGCTCAATGTAATCAATAAGTTAAAAGCACCTTCTTAAAGGTGCTTTTTTTATGGCATAGAACGGATAAGTCTTACCCCTTATATGAATTTTTGTTATCTTGGTCACTGTTCTGATACCGGTTCATCGCAGGCCCATGTGCGACTTGGCGTAAAAAGATCAGGCTACTGACCACGTCACCCGTTGCACTGTCTTCACCAGAAATCTAGGGGAAAGGGTGACGATGCCTCCCGGCGTTCAGGCGCAACATTGCGACCCACTATTGTTTCTAAGGAAGAGAACAGCCCACATGTCACACTATTCATTGGACAAGAATAAGATAAAAATTTTACTGCTCGAAGGCGTCCACCCCACAGCCGTTGAATCATTCAAACAAGCGGG
The DNA here is from genome assembly GCF_001995415.1 of Salinivibrio sp. AR647. Classification (NCBI taxonomy): domain Bacteria; kingdom Pseudomonadati; phylum Pseudomonadota; class Gammaproteobacteria; order Vibrionales; family Vibrionaceae; genus Salinivibrio; species Salinivibrio sp. AR647. The sequence continues at coordinate 156,604 of NZ_MUFE01000001.1, forward strand.
TTACACCAATATCGAGTATCACAAAGGCTCACTCACCGGTGAAGACCTTGAAACCGCGATCAAAGACGCGCATTTTGTTGGGTTACGCTCACGTACCCAGCTCACCGAAGCTGTTTTTAAGCAGGCCAAAAAACTGGTGGCTGTCGGATGCTTTTGTATCGGGACCAATCAAGTTGATCTCGATGCCGCCGCGAAACGCGGTATCCCGGTTTTCAACGCGCCTTTCTCAAATACTCGCAGCGTCGCCGAGCTCGTACTGGGTGAAATTTTATTGCTACTGCGCGGCATTCCTGAGAAAAACGCCAAAGCTCACCGTGGCGAATGGTTAAAATCTGCTGAACGTTCTTACGAGGCGCGCGGCAAAGTGCTTGGGATCATTGGCTATGGCCACATTGGTACCCAGCTCAGTATTTTGGCCGAAAACCTCGGGATGCGAGTCTATTACTATGATGTCGACAACAAGCTTTCACTCGGTAATGCCATTCAAGTTAACTCGCTAACAGAGTTACTGAATCGCAGTGATATTGTTTCTTTGCATGTTCCAGAAACCGCAAGCACACAAAATATGATTGATGCCGACGCGTTCGCACGCATGAAGCCGGGTGCAATCTTTATTAATGCTTCACGAGGGACCGTGGTTGATATTGACGCGCTCTGCGGCGCTTTAGAAAGTCAGCACCTCGCAGGGGCCGCTATCGATGTCTTTCCTGTGGAACCAAAAACCAATAAAGAAGCGTTCAGTTCACCGCTGCAGGCCTTTGATAATGCGTTACTCACGCCACATATTGGCGGCTCGACCCATGAAGCCCAAGAAAATATTGGCCTTGAAGTGGCAGGAAAATTAATCAAATACTCGGACAACGGGTCGACACTATCGTGTGTTAATTTCCCTGAAGTGTCATTGCCTGAGCATCAAGGTCGCTCACGCTTGCTGCACATTCATGCCAACCGCCCGGGTGTGCTCACCAAAATTAATACCACTTTTGCCGATGAGGGCATTAACATTGCCGCTCAGTATCTACAAACGTCGGCACAGATTGGTTATGTGGTCATTGATGTGGAGATGGAGCAAGCGGATAAAGCATTGAAAAAACTCAAAGCCATTGAAGGCACCATACGTGCACGTATCTTACACTGAGATAACGCGCCAGTAGCGTCGATCAAAAAAAGCCCCAAATGGGGCTTTTTTACCACTCACAGTCTTGTCTTTACTGCTCATCGCGCAGAAATACCAACTCATTACCTTTAGACAGTTCTTCACTGAAGTAGTAACCAGCAACATCAAACCCTTTAATATCTGTCACGGATGTCGCTCGTTGATCAATCAGATAACGCGCCATCATCCCACGGGCTTTTTTCGCGTAGAAACTGATCACCTTGTACTGCCCATTTTTGCAGTCTTTAAAGACGGGCGTGATAATATCACCTGCGAGTTTTTTCTTGTTGACCGCTTTAAAATATTCATTGGAGGCGAGATTGATCAGTAGCGGATTGTCTTGCGTCGCTAACGTCTCGTTGAGTGCATCTGTGATGATATCGCCCCAAAACTGGTACAAGTTATCGCCACGCGGCGTCGCTAACTTGGTGCCCATTTCCAGGCGATAAGGTTGCATCAAATCAAGCGGACGCAATAGGCCATAAAGGCCAGAAAGCATTCGAAAATGCGCTTGTGCCCAGTCAAAGTCCTGCTCTGACATCGAATTTGCATCCAAGCCTGTATAGACATCCCCTTTAAACGCCAAGGCTGCAGGGCGAGCATTGTCAGGTGTAAATGTCGGTGACCACTCAGCAAAGCGTACCGCGTTCAGGCTAGCAATTTTATCACTCACCTTCATCAATGAGCCGATATCGGCAGGCGTCAGTTGACGGCATACCGCTATCAACGCCTCTGAATGCGGAGTGAACTGCGGCTTTGTGTATCGTTCGGTTGGTAACGGTGACTCATAATCCAGCGTTTTTGCCGGAGAAACCACAATCAGCATTTTGCTAACCCCTTTGTTGTCTGTCTATCGCTAAGCCTATCACTCCGGTGCAAAAAAAACACCGTTGCCCCTAGCGCTTAGGAAGCGGCCACGCTTTTTCATCTAATTGGCTATGCAACTCAGGAAACCGGCGACTATCAAACACAGGCACCCGCCCTAACGAACGTTGTGTGTGATAGTCGGCCGCGAGACGTTTCACTATTCCCGACAGCAATAAAATCGCGATCATATTGACGAGCGCCATCATCCCCATGGATGCGTCTGCCAGCGTCCAAACAAGCGGTAGCTCCGCCAATGCACCAAACATGACCATACCTAAAACGAGCGCACGAAAATAAGGGAGTGCCGGACGCCAGCGGCCATTGATAAAAAGTAGATTGGTTTCAGCATACGAGTAATTGGCAATAATCGAGGTGAATGCAAAGAAAAAAATCGCCACGGCAACGAATTGTTCTCCCCACCCCCCAACTTGTGCACTCAGTGCCCGCTGTGTTAATTCAACCCCCGTCACTTCCCCCCCGGGAATATACTCTCCAGACAGAAGAATGATCGCCACGGTTGCGGTACAAATCACCAAAGTATCGACAAAAACTCCGAGCATTTGCACATAGCCTTGAGAGACAGGATGTGGCGGATAAGGCGTCGCTGACGCTGCCGCGTTCGGGGCAGATCCCATCCCGGCCTCATTCGAAAACAAGCCGCGTTTAATCCCTTGGATCATGCCTTGCGCCAAGGTATAACCCAACGCGCCGGATGCCGCCTCATGTAAACCAAACGCGCTTTTTATCACCAGCATAAAGACGGCTGGCACCTGATCAAGGTGCATGATCACCACATACAAGGACAGCGAAAGGTATAGCAGCGCCATCACTGGGACGACGACTTCTGCGGTTCGGGCTATCTGTCGCAGACCGCCATAAATAATCAACCCACTGACCAGCACCAATCCTGCGCCTACGTATGCAGGAGGCCAGCCAAACGCCACTTGAGCCGCTTGCGAAATAGAATTGGCTTGGACCGAGTTGAATACCAACCCGAAGGCGAGAATGAGTAAAATAGAAAAAAGGATCCCCATCCAACGCATGCCAAGGCCATGCTCCATATAATAAGCCGGCCCACCGCGAAAATAACCGTCGGGATCTTGTACCTTATACACTTGCGCCAAGGTACTTTCGGCAAAGGCCGTTGCCATACCAAGAAATGCCATCAGCCACATCCAAAAAATGGCACCCGGCCCACCTAACGACAATGCCACCGCCACACCGGCCATGTTCCCCGTGCCCACGCGCGCCGCGAGTCCCGTACAAAGGGCTTGAAAAGAGGAAATGCTACCGTGGTCATGGCGGCGGCTATGACGCATAACAGAGAACATATGCGAGAAATGACGAAATTGGATACCGCCCAACGTCAGCGAGAAAAAGATACCTCCGCCAATGAGCACATAAATGAGTACCGAGCCCCAAATCAGATCATTGATAAAAGTGAGTAGGCTCAATTGACTGTCCCTCGTCATATTAAAAAGGAATGATTATATGGCGCGCAATCTTCGCGTGAACGGCTACCGAGGTCAATTTAAACTCGCCGCTGTTGAGTGAATCGTCACTGATTTGGAAAATCAGTGAGCGCAATCTCATAAAAACTTCATCTCACTGCCACAAATGAGAAATAGTTCAATTTTATGTTAGGGGCGAGTGTGGTATTAAAAAACTAACCGCAAGGTGAAAAGAGGTGACTATGGAAAACATTGCCTTTAACGATATGTTTGAGCAAGACCCACCACGGCGCAATGGACGCGCAAAACCAGTCAAACGTAAATGGAGAGAAATTGAAGCGCTGAAAGATAAACAGCGGCTAAAAAAAGAATTGGAAGACATCGATATTTTTGGCGATTTCTCTCAACTGGACCTCGATTAACTCACCCTCAACATAAAATGACTAAAAGGTGCTCAATGAGCACCTTTTTTATCTTCAATCCGACGCGGATCCGTCCGCTTAACGCTCATCTATCCGCTTAGCGTCTATTTATCGACTAGCGCTTCACCGTTCATTCATGCTTATCCGCTGTCTCGTCATCTAAACGCGGTTGCCAATCAATCGGATTGCTTCCCTGCTCGAGCAAATATGCATTGGTTTGTGAAAAGTGTTTACAACCAAAAAAACCACGATGAGCTGAAAGCGGTGAGGGATGAGGCGCCGTCAATATATGGTGGCGATCACGGTCAATGGCTTTGCCTTTTTTTTGTGCATGTGCCCCCCACAGTAAAAAAACAACGCCTTCGCATTGCGAATTCACCACATCGATCACGCGGTCAGTCAATGTTTCCCAACCTAACTTAGCATGTGAATGCGCTTTACCCTGCTCCACGGTCAGCACCGTATTGAGAAGTAACACACCCTGCTGCGCCCAACTTTGTAAGTAACCGTGCGAGGGGATCTTAAAACCGTCAATGTCGGTCGCAAGCTCTTTATAAATATTGACCAATGAAGGCGGTGTTTTTACCCCTGGCCGTACCGAAAAGCTCAGTCCATGTGCTTGGTTCGGTCCGTGATAGGGATCTTGACCCAAGATCACCACCTTTACATCACCAAGCTCGGTGAATCGAAAAGCATTAAACACATCGTCTTTGGGGGGAAAGATCGGAACGCCCTTGGCTCTTTCACCGTCGACATACGCTAAGGTATCGCGAAAATACGCGTGTTGTTTTTCTTCGGCCAGCACCTGCTGCCACGTTTGCGCCTGAGTCATGGTTGCTCCTTATCATCACACCGGCGCTATTTTAACGAGGCAGCCGCTTAAAATCAGTGGGGAGTCCGATCTTTTGTTCGCTCGGTGTGGGCGTGATAGTGACGCTGGCAGCGGCCTTGAACCGCACGGTTTGGCGTTGGCAAGCTAGTACGGGGCATGGTCGTGGTTGGCTGAGTCATAAGTCGCTCCTTATCTCGCTACAAAGGTGTCGCCTCTTTATTAAGGCCATATTGCTTATGAAAGATTAATGCCAACCTTTTTATTCTATATTAATCATATAGTTAAACTCAATCTCCCGACTCACACCTACGTAGTTGCGCACCGATAGTGCAATGCTGCCTCCTTATCGCACACCGACAGAGCCCAGACAGAGCCTGTGAGTGTACACAAGAGCGCATAAAAACTTTCATTTGTAATAAAATAACAACATAGACAGGCTCTTTAATACGAATAGGTTTTTATTGCACTTAAATACGTGCTACATAACTGAAATAAATGAACTTATGTTGATGCAAGATAAATACTCACCCCCTAAAAATGGTCATAAGTTGACCTAAATCAATATATATACATCGAAAAAGGCGTATATATAAGGGCTCAAAATGATGAAATCTTACATCATTAAAGTCACTATCAATAAAGGGGATAGGCCATGATCACCGGCATTCAAGTAACCTCAGCGGCCAATGATGACCTTATCAATTCTATCTGGTTGATCAATAAAGACGCAGACCAAGCTCGTTGTGTTTGTGCAAAGCAGGGCTTTGAAGCAGACCAAGAAGTTGCTTTGTCTTCTTTGGGTGAGTTTGACTATCGCGAAGTCGAAATCGAAACCCAAGCCGTTAACGAAGGCGGCCAGCATCTCAACGTTAATGTACTGAAGCGCGAAACGTTGGAAGATGCCGCCAAGCATCCAGAGAAATATCCGCAACTGACCATTCGCGTATCAGGGTATGCCGTCCGTTTTAACTCGCTAACACCTGAGCAGCAACGTGATGTGATTACTCGCACCTTTACTAGCTCGCTATAAACAAAGGTCGAATACACCCAATAAAAAGCCCGCTACGTAGAGAGCGGGCTTTTTTTATTACGCGTTTGCCAATCGAAGTAAATACGCCCTTAAAGCGGTAAAATCAGCGTCTTGCTCGCTAGATAACAGTGCCATCTGCGCATGCTTGGCTAACGGACCGGGCAAGGGAATATCTTTTTCTAAAATGGCATCAACCGACTCTTTAAACTTCGCCGGATGAGCCGTACATAAAAAGATCCCTTCTTCCCCATCTTCAAGTTGCTGCTCAAGTAACCGGTAAGCAATTGCCCCATGAGGTTCACATAAATAGCCGGCTTGAGCCAACGCGCGTAAGCTCTCTGCCGTTTCTTCATCGTCTGCCCACCCAGAGGCGAGCTCAGCTAACGGCCATTGCTGACGGCGAAACAGCTCTTCAATACGGGGCCAATTATTCGGCTGACTCACATCCATCGCATTTGACAAGGTTGCCACGGTTTGATGCGGTGCCCACTGACCGGATTGCAAATAACGCGGTACCGTGTCATTGGCATTGGTTCCGGCAATAAACCGTTTAATCGGTAAACCCATCGCTTTGGCCAGTAACCCGGCCGTCAGGTTGCCAAAGTTACCACTCGGCACGGCCATGACCAATTGATCGCGTTTGTGCTTGGGCACTTGGGCGACCGCTTCAAAGTAGTAACAGATTTGTGCCATCAAACGGCTGATATTGATCGAATTCGCCGAGTTAAGCCCTATCGTCTGTCGCAGTTCGTTATCATCAAAGGCTTGTTTGACGAGGCTTTGGCAGTCATCAAAATCGCCATTAATGGCGACGGTATGGATATTGCCGCCAAGGGTACAAAAGAGCTTTTCCTGCAGTGGGCTGATTTTGCCTTTTGGGTATAAGATCACCACATCAATATTGTCGATCCCATAAAAGGCGTGAGCAACCGCGGCCCCTGTATCCCCGGACGTTGCAGTCAAGATAGTGATCTTTTTACCATCAGACACCGCTGCAATTGACTGCGCCATAAAACGGCCGCCGAAGTCTTTAAACGCCAATGTCGGCCCATGAAAAAGCTCGAGCGCATGAATATGTTCGCCCACTTGCTTAAGCGGAGCGTCAAAATTAAACGCTTCGCTGACCAGCTCACGCACATGACTTTTGGGCAACTCCTCGCCAATCAGTGCCGACAAGATCTCGGTACTGCGCTCAACCAATGGCATGGCAAGCAGTGCATCCATGTCATCAAACTGTGGCAAAGCATCGGGAAAGAACAGCCCTTGTCCACGCCCTAACCCTTGCTGAACCGCTTGAGAAAACGAAACGACTTCGCTGTGATCTTTTATGTTGTAAAGCTTCATGCATGACTTCCTATTGCTTTTGCGCCTTGTCCATCAATGCGACATACATGAACAAAGCCATCGTTATTTTGTACATACTGCTCACGCAGCCATTGCGCCAAACGTTCAGCAACCTGTTGATCGTCACAGACACTAAACAGGGTGGGTCCTGAGCCGGATATTCCCGTAGCCAATGCCCCACAGTTTGCCGCGTGCGCCCGTGCTTCAGCAAAACCAGGGAGTAATTTTTGTCGGTAAGGTTCAGCAATCACATCACATATTAAACTGGCCGCCAGTTTAGGTTGTTGGGTGTGACACGCATGAATAAAACCACCGAGATAACGGCCGTGTGCGATCACATCCTGACGGCGATATTGCGCGGGTAAAATAGTACGGGCCTCTGCCGTCGATACCTTGATACCAGGATAGGCCATGACCCAATACCAGTTTTCAAAGTGCGGCACCGCTTGACTGATCACGCCTTGGCTTTCGAGCATGAGCTGTAACCCACCGAGGTAACAGGGCGCGACATTATCATAATGAAGACTGCCTGAAATCGATGCCTCCATTTCTCCCATTAGCGCCAGCATGGTGGTTTCATCTAACGCATGATCGTGAAAGCGGTTTAACGCATCCAAAGCGGCCACAATCGAACAGGCACTAGATCCCAGCCCCGACCCGATCGGCATATTCTTTTCCAATACCATAGCGACAGGTTTGACCGACTGATTATTCGCCTGCAAGGCTGCGGCGTATGCCAGGTAAGCTTTGTACACAATGTTATCTTGCTCATCCGGCGGTAACTTATCGGTAAAGCGGCCTTGGCAGCGCAATGAAAAAGGCGTTTTTCCCCCATCAGCTACTTCAACCACATCGCCAAGTAAACTGCCGTCGATAGGGCTAACTGCGGCGCCCAACACATCAAAGCCAACACTGACATTACCAATCGATGCTGGCGCATAAACACGTACCGCCATGGTTATACTCCCAATTTCCAGCCGAGTGTTCGCATCAGATCCGCAAACACCCCCGCCGCCGTTACGGCAGTCCCTGCGCCGTAACCGCGCAGAACTAACGGAATTGGCTGATAGTAGCGGCTGTAGAATGCCAGTGCGTTTTCACCGTCTTTGATTTTATTCATTGGATCATCACTGGCAACAGCTTGAATTTTCACAAAGCACTGGCCGTTCTCAATCCCACCAATATAACGCAATACTTTCCCTTCTTGCGCAGCCTGCTCCGACCATTGCTTAAAATAAGCATCCGCTTCAGGAAGCCGAGCCATAAAGCTGTCGACGTCACCGGATTGATCAAAGCCTGGCGGTAAGGCCGGCTCCACGTTGACGTCATCGAGTTCAAGCTCCATGCCAGCCTCTCGAGCTAAGATAAGAAGCTTGCGCGCCACGTCCATCCCGGACAAGTCATCCCGTGGATCCGGTTCGGTATAGCCGTTTTCTCGCGCCACGTTGGTAGCTTCACTAAAACTTGCCCCTTCATCTAGTTTGCCAAAGATGTGAGACAGTGAACCGGATAAAATACCGGAAAAGCGTGACAGTTCATCCCCGGCTGCAATCAGGTTTTGCAAGTTTTCGATCACAGGTAAGCCAGCACCAACCGTGGTCTCGTACATAAACTTACGGTGGGTTGCACGCGCCGCCTGACGCAGCTGGTGGTAATACGCAAGGCTACTGGTATTGGCTTTTTTGTTCGGCGTGATCACATGGAACCCCGCCTGTAAAAACGCCGTATATTGGTCAGCGACTTGTTGGCTCGAGGTGCAGTCGATCAGCACTGGGTTAATAATGTGATTACGCTGCACTAACTGGATCATGCCGGCCAAACTGAAGTGGGAAAGATGATTGGGTAAATCATCGCGCCAGGTATCCAGATCAATGCCTTGGCTGTTCAGCCACATGCCCTTGCTATTGGCCAACCCACACACACGCATCACAATCCCTTGCTGACGAAGCTTGGCCTGCTGACGACGAATTTGCTCGATGAGCTCGCCGCCGACCCCACCGACCCCAACAATGAAGACATCCAAATGGTGCTGGCTATTAAATAAGTTTTCGTGACAGGCTTTGACCGCCTCGGATACCCGCTCTGAGGGAATAACAGCCGAAATTGCACGCTCTGATGAGCCTTGAGCGATGGCAACAATATTGACATTCACTTCCGCCAGAGAGGTGAAAAAGCGCGATGCGACCCCTTTTGATGTGCGCATACCATCACCCACTAAGGAAACAATTGAAAGATCATCGATAAACTCAACCGGCTCGAGCAAGCCGTCTTTCAACTCGAGCTCAAAGTGGATACTCAGTGCTTTTTCTGCTTTGGTTTTATCTTGGTTTTGAATACAAAAGCTAATGCTGTACTCAGAGGATGATTGAGTGATAAGAACAACCGATACCCCAGCCGACGACATGGCGCCAAACACACGTGATGCCATCCCCACCATCCCTTTCATGCCCGGACCTGACAGGTTCACCATGCTCAAGTCACTTAAGGTTGTGATCCCTTTAATTGGCAGCTTATCCTCGCCACTATCATCACCAATGAGGGTGCCTGCACCTTGCGGGTTGGCGGTATTTTTGATGAGGCAAGGAATATGGAACCGGGCAATCGGCGCAATGGTTTTAGGGTGGAGAACTTTGGCCCCAAAATAAGACAGCTCCATCGCCTCTTGGTAGCTCAGTGATTTTAGCAAGCGTGCATCAGGCACTAGACGCGGATCACAGTTGTAAACGCCATCAACATCAGTCCAGATCTCACAACATTGGGCGCGCACACACGCAGCCAGCACAGCAGCCGAGTAATCAGAGCCATTTCGCCCTAACGTAACCAGCTCACCGTTTTCATTTCCGGCCATAAAGCCTGGCATCAGCCCGATATGTTGCGCCGGGATCGGAGATTGTTTAAATCGCTGCGATGACGCTTCGATATCCACTTCGGCACTTAAATAACTGCCCGACGCAGCAAAATAATTAACGGGGTCAATATCAAACACGGCATAGCCACGAGCTTCTAAGAGCGCATGCATTGCCGCTACCGATAAACGCTCCCCTTTGCTTACCACGCGCGCATAGGTGCTATCGGGACACAAACCGAGCAGGCTCATGCCGTGCACATATTGACGAAGCTGTCCGAGACTACGGGTTAATTTGTCAAATAGAGGCTGAGTTTCAAGGTTAGGTTGACACTCGGCAAGCCCATGAAAAAGATCGGTAAAAAGGCTTTCTAACTCTTTAAGTGGCAGCTCTGCCTCACCATGTTTGACCGTGTTGTCGACCACTGAGACCAAAATATTGGTGACTTTAGCAGGCGCGGACAAAACCGCAGAGACATCACTTTGTCCTTGATTACTCAGAATAATATCGGCAGCGCGGCTAAATCGTTCGGCATTGGCCAACGATGTACCACCAAATTTTAAAACTCGCATCCTTTTGGGACCTCTCTCTTTAAGATAAAAAAAAGCCCGTACCTGGGAAGGTACGGGCTTTTTTTGGAAATTCTGTGCGTATCAGCCCGCACCAACACAAAGTGTGCCAGTAATAATGGTGGTTGTGGTGGTCAAGGTGCTGATCGTTAGTTGCATGTGTGTTGCGTTTATCATTTATTTTGTTGAGTTCCCCTTAGGTGTATCGAATCATGCTGCCAAGGTCAACAAAAAAGTGATGCCGATTGCTTTTTCAGCAAAACTCTGCGAGCTTGAACCGAGGGAAAAACGTTCACGGAAAGGAGCGAAAATGACACAGGACGCCATGGCGCAGCTGGTTGCAAACACCATCTTACAAGGCTCGGATGCCATGTACGGTCGCTTTCTCGATGTGACATCGGGCGCACAAGAACGCTTTGAACAACAAGATTGGCAAAGTGTGCAGCTTGCACTTAAAACGCGTATTCAATTTTATGACCACCATGTTGGCTTAGTCAGCCAACAGCTCCGCGCGATGCTTGGGAAAGAACACGCCACTCGCTCGTTTTTGATGGCGGTAAAAGCGGCCTATATCCGGTTGCTCGATGATTACCCGCGCTACGATATCGCTGAGAGTTTTTTTAACTCTGTCTACTGCCGGATCTTTGAGCATCGGAATATTCGTCGTGACAAATTGTTTGTGCAAAGCGCTCAAGGGGGACGGATTCCTAAGTACCCCACGCCACTACTTCGGCGGTTTCAATCTCAAGCAGGCATCTATGCCACGCTAGAACGAATGCTAGATAGCACACCGTTTACCCTACCTTGGCGAGATAAAACCGGTGATCTTAAGCGAATAACCCAAATCCTGCAGGCGCGCTTTGGCCCCCAGCTCACAATGAGCTTCACCCTTGAGATGGTCCGTCAGCCATTTTTCCGCAATAAAGGCGCGTATCTGATTGGCAGGCTCGATATGGCCAATCAACGCCGACCGCTGGTATTGCCGCTCGCGATTTCTGATCACGGTGAGCTCTATATTGATGCCTGCATTACCGACAGTGATGACGTCAGCATCGTATTCGGCTTCGCTCGCTCCTACTTTATGGTTTACGCTCCGGTACCTGCCGCTTTAGTCGACTTTCTCAATCAGCTCATGCCCAATAAAACGCCCGCAGAGCTCTACACCGCCATCGGATGTCAAAAGCATGGTAAGACAGAGTTATACCGTGAGTTTCTTCATCACCTGGAAAACTCAGACGATTTATTTGATATCGCCCCCGGCGTAAAAGGCATGGTGATGTCTGTATTCACCCTCCCCTCATACGGGTTTGTGTTTAAAATCATCAAAGATAAGTTCGCACCGCAAAAACAAATGACCCATGCCCAAGTGCGGGAGAAATACCGGCTGGTCAAAGAGCATGACCGTGTTGGTCGCATGGCCGACACCCAAGAATACCGTCATTTTATTTTCCCTCGCGATCGGTTTAGTGACGCATTAATCGACGAACTGCTCGCGGTGGCGCCGTCTTGCATCACGGTGACCGACAGCGAAGTACGGATTCGCCACCTGTACATGGAGCGGCGAATGATCCCACTTAATATCTATTTAGAACAAGCGGCACCCGAGGCGATTTCCCAGGCGGTACAAGAATATGGCGATGCATTAAAAGAACTGGCCGCCGCCAATATCTTTGCCGGCGATATGCTGTTTAAAAACTTTGGTGTCAGTCGCCACAACCGGGTGATTTTTTATGATTACGATGAAATCGCGTATTTAACCGAGGTTAACTTCCGCCGTATTCCGCCGCCGCGTTACCCTGAAGACGAATTAGCGGCTGAGCCATGGTACAGCGTGGGAGAGAACGATGTATTCCCCGAGGAATTTCGTACCTTTTTACTGGTTAACCGTACGGTGGCAAAAGAGTTTGATCGTCTTCATCCTGAGCTATTTGAGGCGGCCTATTGGCAACAACTGCAACGTCAAGTGAAAGCGGGGCATTTTCACGATGTACGCCCATACAACGACGAAAACCGTCTGAGTCATACACAGATGGCAATAAAACCAGCTTGATCGTCACAGGTCATGGACTACAAAACGTTTTTTTTGTCTACACTCACGATAGCGAACAAAAAAGAGCCCACCGAGCTCAGCGTTAATCAAAAGCTAAGAGGCAAAGGATGTGAGCGTAAAACAACTAGGATGGTTGGTCCTCGCCCTACACGTCGTGGCGACACCCGCGTGGGCTGAAAAACTCACGTGGAACACCGCACCTGAATTGGCGTCAGAGCATTTTTTTATTCAGTCTATTCCCTCGGCGAGCCAAGGCTTTGACAGCTGGACGGTCCAATCAGGCTATCGCTATCCACTACAGAATATCTCTGTCTACATAGGAACACAGTTAAAAAGCGAGACTGCACAATCGACCAGCGCGCATGGTTTACTCAGCGGCATTGATTATCATTTTACCGACAAGCTACGTGTGTCGAGCCAGATTAGCCGTGACAATGATAACGCCTTAATTGATCAATGGGGCGTCAGCAGTCGCTACCAATTTAGCGACGCTTTTGGCGTCAATGCCGGACTAGATGTTGAGTTTGATGCCGACGCCGCCCCCGAACCTATCTATCAACTCGGGGTAGGGCTAAGTTTTTGATTCACGTGTTTAGCGGATTGGTGCACACGATCACACCATTTTGGTCTGCATACAGATAATCCCCCGCTGTCAGGGTGATCCCCGCAAGCGTAATCGCCACATCAACCTCACCTTGACCGTATTTGTGCGTCTTAATTGGACACACTCCCAGTGCTTTTATGCCCAGCGGTAAGGTGGATAAGGTGGCCGCATCACGCACGGGCCCGGCAATCACAATCCCCGCCCAATGGTTATCGACCGCACTTTGTCCAATTAAGTCGCCTAACAAAGCTCTATCCATGGCACCTGAACCGTCAACGACCAACACCTGCCCATCACCGGGCGACGCCAATAACGCCTTCACTTTCGAGTTATCGCGATAGCAACGCACCGTTCGTACTCGACCTTCAAAGCCACGTTTTGCCCCATAGTCAAACCATTGCATCGGTATCCATTGCACCGCGTCAGGGTGTTGGTCACATAAGTCAGGCAGTTTATCGTCCATGATATGTTTCTCCTCATTATTAATAGGGTGACTCGTTTACGTCTTTGCCGCCACCAACAAGGAAGAAAAACGCACGTTAAGTGATTGTGGCGTAAAGTCTGTCATTAAGGCAGGCAACAACCATAATGTATCGTTTTCAACCCAGTAAATCGCGTTTTGCTCCCAAGTTTTCGCCAAGGCCACGGCATCCGATGACGCAATCGCGACCGCAAAACCAGGTTCAAACCAACTTCCATCCGGTGCGCCACCATTCATCGGCCAATAACGGAGACCGGCCTGCGTCATCGCCTTGGCAAGCCGCTCATTACGTAAGTAATTCTCATTGTCAGATAAAGGTTGGCTGCGTGGATTAAATGCGGTAAGAATAGCAAATGCAGCCGCATCGGGCGCTTGAGGGGCATGAAAAGCGATCGATTGGTAAGTTTTCCACAAATCTTGCTGCGTATTTTGATCACACATTATTTACATCCATTGGCGACTAATACTATGCTTAATTACTAATTATGCGCGATTATTCATAAAGTTAAACGGATAGTTGGTACTAACTGACACGTAACATGCTTTTGATTGGGGTCAATAAAGGATGAAAAAAATCATCAACCTTCATCCTAATATATTGTTAGCGTGCTGTTAAATGAATACAATTGGCGATAATTAATGGATAGCACAGTGATCGGCTTGGCGTTGAATCAAGTCCGCCATGCCCCGTCTCAAGCTGGAACACACGGTGCGTTGTCTAGCATCGACGAACACTTCTCTATGGATGGCGTGCCATATGTTAGTTGCGAGGTTCGCGGTAGACATTCCTCGCATTTTGTAAATTTTTTTCACAGGCTAGTCGGTCTAGACTATGGAATATAACCGGATTCTATTTAGATATTAGGTATCGCCAATGCAAACCCCGCAAATTCTGATTGTAGAAGACGAACAGGTCACACGTAACACGCTGAAAAGTATCTTTGAAGCCGAAGGTTACAATGTGTTTGAAGCCAGCGATGGCGACGAAATGCATCAAATCCTGTCAAACCACCACGTTCACCTTGTGATCATGGATATCAACCTGCCTGGTAAAAATGGCCTACTCCTGGCGCGTGAACTACGTGAACAAGGGGATATGGCACTGATGTTCCTGACCGGGCGAGATAACGAAGTTGATAAAATCCTTGGGTTGGAGATCGGTGCAGATGATTATATCACCAAACCGTTTAATCCCCGTGAACTGACTATCCGTGCCCGCAACCTGCTCACGCGTGCGTTAAGCAGTGTGAACGGGAGTGAAGAGAAACGTAATGTTGACGTTTATACCTTCAATGGTTGGACGTTAGATATTAACAGCCGTTCACTGATCAATCCTGAGGGAGAAACCTTCAAACTGCCTCGTTCTGAGTTCCGTGCATTGCTTCACTTTTGTGAAAACCCTGGCAAGATCCAGACCCGTGCTGAACTGCTGAAGAAAATGACCGGCCGCGATTTGAAACCGCATGATCGTACGGTTGATGTCACCATTCGCCGGATCCGTAAGCACTTTGAATCGCACAGCGACACACCCGAGATTATTGCCACCATTCACGGTGAAGGCTATCGCTTCTGCGGCGAGATTGAAGAGCAGTAAGTGTCAACGCTAAGCCGATAGTCGGTGAAAACTACCGTTTGTACAGGCAAAAGGCGCCCAATCTAAGGCGCCTTTTTTTGATCTTATCAGGTTAACGGTGAGTGTCGCTTTGCTCATCTAACCAGGCCTTTAATACCGCTAAATCGTGCGGGTAACCCGCTTTTATTTCATCGATCCAATCAGCAATGTTTTCCCACCATGCCGGTAAATCAGGCGACTGAGCTTTTTGCGCGACTTTTTGGATATGTTTTAACCCCACCGACCCCGCGGCGCCTTTAATTTTATGGGCTTCTGAAACAATGCCGTCTTGATCGCGTGCGGTCATGTTCGAGTCTAAGATCGCGATATAGTCTGGCATGGTTGCTTCAAACATTTCGATACTTTGGCGTACAGGCTTAATTCCCACCAGCTCGACGTATCCGGTGAGCATGTCCATATCCAATAAGCGCTCAGCTTGCTCACTCGCCACTGGCCGCGCCGCTTGCGTCTGAGGTTCAGATTCAGCAGTCTGCGCGGATACCGCCTCGCCGGCCAAAGCATGATGCGAAATCACGTGATTGAGGGCTGAGACACTAATGGGTTTACTGATAGCATCGTCCATACCTTGCGTTAAGTAGCTATTTTTATCGTTGATCACATTGGCCGTCAGAGCAACCAAGGGCGGTAAATGCGCGTGATGCTGTCGCCATGTCGCGGCGACATCAAACCCGGTCATATCCGGTAACTGAATGTCGAGTAAGACGAGATCAAACGCGCCAGGCACAAAAGCATCAAGCGCGGCTTGCCCGTCGCGAGCAACGGTGACGTCATGACCCAGGCTTTCAAGCAAGCTGGTGGCGACGGTGATATTCAGCTCAATGTCTTCGACAAGCAAAATACGTAACGCATTGTTTATCAGCGCAGGGGAAGGCATCTGTTCTTCATTGGGTTCACTCAGTGGCACACTCACCGTAAGTGTAAACGTACTGCCTTGACCTTCTTCACTGTCGAGGCTGATATCGCCACCCATCAAACGCGCCAGTTTACGCGAAACGGCTAAGCCAATCCCAGTGCCCACGGCATGTAGGTTTTCACCTGCTTGTTTCACCTGATAGTACATTGCAAAGATCTTATCTTGCTCATCCGCAGGGATCCCAATACCACTGTCTTCAACATCAAAACACAGATGAGCAGTATCGTGATCAACCTCAGCACTGACCGTGATAATCACACAACCTTGCTTGGTAAACTTGACCGCATTCCCCACCAGGTTCCAAAGAATTTGCCGTAAACGGGTCGCATCCACTGCAACGTACTCGGGCAAGTCCGTAACCCGCTCGAGTTCAAAACGTAGACCTTTTTGCTCCGCCATCAATGTCGATATATTATCAATCTCGGTCACAAACTCGCGCAGATCGATGCTGGTAGGATGCAATGACAAACGTTTTCGATCGGATTTATCTAAATCGATAATATCATTAAAAATGTTGCCTAGCGTGATGGCACTAACGTAAATGGTGCGTAAGTAATTACGCTGTTTATCGTCTAATTGAGAGTCGAGCAGTATTTGACTGAGCCCCACAATGCCATTCAACGGGGTACGAAGTTCATGACTAATGGTCGAAATAAACGCTGTCTTTTCTCGACTCGCTTTTTCTAGCGCGTCTTGGTAACGCTTACGCTCGGTGATTTCGCGTCCAAAGCCGAGTAATCCTAGATGTCGCCCGTCTCGTGAAAAGAAAGGGACTTTGCGCAACTCAAAATAGGCTTTTCGACCATCTTGATATTCCAGCCATTGTTCATAGGTAATCGAGACATTAGCATCAAAAACTTGCTGGTCCGTTTCAACCACTTTTTCAGCAATATCTTCACGATAAACATCCCAAGGCGTCATGCCCTTTAGGGTTTTCTCATCGTAACCGGTGAGCTCTTCCATTGCGCGATTGCAACCGGAAAACTGGCCCTGGGCATTGCGGTAATAAATTAAATCGGGCGAGGCATCGATAAATGATCGCAGTAACGCGGTTTGCTCAGCCAATTCTAACTGGGCTTTTTCACGCTGATAAACTTCATTTTCCAGATCTTTAATCGCCTGTTGCCGCGCTTCCTCAGCTTTTTCTCTTTCTTCTATCTCTAAGTTGAGCTGCTCAATGTTCTCGGTTAATTGGCGGTTTAAACGCATATCGCGCGCGCGCATTTCTTCAAGTTTTGAGACGAGCTTGGATAAACGTTGACGAGACTCTTCCAGTTGATCCACCACCACTGATAAAAAATAGACCGCCCAGGGAGTGATGATCAGACCAAAAAATACAGAACGAATAATGTCGATATTCTGGACCGTGCCTTCAAGCACCAGCGTGATGCCCACTTGTACCACAACCGCCAGCGCTACTAAGGCTAAGGCGAGCAGCATGCTAAAGCGCACAATCCCGAGTTTAACCAGTAAATCGACATAATATTGTGCAAGGACTTTAAGTTGTTTCATAAAGGATGATTAACCGCTAGATTCTAGGTAAGTCGATTCGGCGACCGAAGCGCGTCGAGGGCTTGATCCGTGTGGTGCCGGCATGCCTTTCACTACACTCACTTGATTTCGACCGTTGCGTTTAGCTTGATATAAAGCGCGATCCGCTTGCTGGATTAAATCACCGTAATCACCATCCGCGGAGGGTGTCACACAAGCAACGCCAAGGCTGATAGTAATTTTACCGGTAATCACGGCCTGATGATGGGCAATGTCTGCCGATAGCACCCGCTCGCGTGCAGTCTCGGCAACCTGGATAGCGCCGTTCAGTTCGGTTTGCGGCAATACAATGGCAAACTCTTCGCCGCCATAACGCGCCACCACATCAAGCGGCCGGTGAACGGCTGAGGTCAATGCGTTTGCCACTTTTTGTAACGCCCAGTCACCTTGTTGATGACCATAGTGATCATTGTACCGTTTAAAATGATCGATATCACAGAGGATAAAGGCAAGTGGCGTGCCTTCACGCGCTTGTGAACGCCACAGTTTGCTCAGCTGTTCATCTAAACTACGTCGATTCGCCACTTGGGTGAGGCTGTCGACAAAACTGAGTGCTTGCAAAGCCATTATGGCGTCGGCAAGCTGCTGTTGCGTGTCTTTTCTTTCGGTAATATCCCGAGCCATCAGCAAAATGGCAGGGGCGCCCGTCACCGGATCTTGAATGCGTGATTTTGCCACCTCATACCAGGTTTGCTCGCCTAACGGACCAAGAATGACATCCTCATAAGTCATGGTTTCACCCGTATCCAATACTTGTTGATCACGCTGTCGATGTTGATCGAAGATATCAGGATCAACCACTTTCTGCGCAGGGGCGTTTTCCAACGCCTCAATCGTCGTGCCTAATGCATCAGCATAAGCTTGGTTGCAAGCCAAGTGATAGTAGTCTTGGTCATAGATCCCAATCGGATCGATACTCGACTTAAAAATCGCACTGAGTAAATGACTGCGTTGCTCTAAGACCTGCTCAACGGATTGGCGCTGTTGCGCTTCTTTTTGTAATCGCTCTTGCATCTGGTGCCAGTTGGTCACATCGTGGCTGATACACAAGGTACCAATGATTGCCTGTTTATCATTTTTAAGTGCGGTGATATTGGTCTCTAATAAACAGCTTTCATCATTATGTTGTGTCGCCCATGTCCGTTCAGTTTGAGGCTGCGTCAGCGGCTGATCCGCTTGCCAAACAATGGCCTCTTGCTCACGGCCTTGCCAAAAACGATCAAATGCCGCATTGGTGCCGACCACATTCCCTTCCACATCTTGAAAGCACACCAACTCCTCCAGCGAGTTAATCACGCTCAAGAGTACGCCTTGCTCTTGCTCATGAAGTTGCCAATGGGTGCGCTGATCCGCCGATGATAAGGAGACAACCCATGCTCGCTTCCCTCGACAACGAATCGGTAAACCCGATAACTGCACGTTGACACGCACCCGATTCGCCCCCGGCGCTCGGACTTTCGCATCAACATGAGAAAAAGGTTGCGGCCAAGGCTGTGCCATAATGAATGCCTGAACGGCTTGCTGCTGTCGCGGGGTAGCGGTTTTAAATTGCTGTTGGCTATCGACCAGTGAAAAGGTGTCTACGCATGCAGCATTGGCATATAAAATGTCGCCCTGTTCGGCAGTTACAATGGCATGCGGCGTTTCCAAGCTGGCCATGTAAACCTGCCAGTCAGATAGCGCCACTGTCTCTTGACGCGCTCGCCATCCGTAACCCAGCACGCCACCGGCCAATAAAACAAGCAAAAAAATAAAAAACGCCATGCCGCTCCTGTGCCCTTGTCCCTAATGTGTTCTATCCAGTTTTCACTCGCATCGTATTCTGCCACACATTACATTGGGGGCGTGATTACCCTGTTCACAGCTTTATAAATATCATCTGTTATTTTATTACATCAATCTGTAGTGATTTTCGCTATGAAAGTGGACGCATAAAACGCACCCTTCTCTGTTTGTTGTTAAAATTAGAATATCTACTCAAATTCTGCCTTTATTTAATAATTATTTAACTAAAAAGCATAATTGCGAATAGCTATTATTCCCTGTTTATCCGCATTAAAAGCACGCTAAATCATAATCTTAAATCGTCGTTTTTTACATTTGTATATGCATAAAGGTTGCATACAAAAATTTGACCTTTGCGGGGTTTCCCGTTAATTTGGAAGGTCGCTGAGTCGTGTTTTCCCCTTATTTGATTCGGTTATTGTTTTTAAAAACAGCTAGTTAAATAACCAATAACCGACAAATCTCGTTAAAAAATCACAACATAACGGGAGCATAGTCACAAGGCTAAGCCCGCTCAGAGTGGTCAGGAGGATCACGACAATAAATGCAATCACTGCGCATCACGCAGTAGCAAGGGAGAATTGCAATGTCGCTGTACAACCCAATGCTGGAAAAAGATAACTGTGGTTTTGGCCTTATTGCCCACCAAGAGGGAGAGCCAAGCCACAAACTGGTTCGTACCGCTATCGCTGCACTTGACCGCATGACCCACCGAGGTGGTATCAACTCAGACGGTAAGACAGGCGATGGTTGTGGATTGCTGCTGCAAAAGCCAGACCGCTTTTTCCGCCTTATCGCTGAGCAAAATCAATGGAAGCTTAGCCGCCTTTACGCGGTCGGCATGATTTTTCTAAGCGCCGATCCAGCTAAAGCCCAACAAGCCAAACAACGCTTCGAGCAAGAAATCAACGCTGAAACCCTTTCAGTGGTGGGATGGCGAACGGTACCGACCAATCCTGACGTACTTGGAGACATCGCCAAACAGTCTCAACCGGTGATTGAGCAAGTCTTTATCAATGGTCCAGCCGGCTGGCGAGCTCGCGATCTCGAACGTCGCCTTTACATTGCACGTCGTCGCGCCGAAAAGGCCCTCACCGATGATGCAGATTTTTATGTGACCAGCTTGTCGACCCAAACCATTGTCTATAAAGGACTGTGTATGCCGGCAGATCTGCCGCGCTTTTACACTGATTTGGCCGATCTTCGCCTTGAGTCGTCGATTTGTTTGTTCCACCAGCGTTTTAGTACCAATACACAGCCGCGCTGGCCGCTTGCCCAACCTTTCCGCTACCTCGCACACAATGGTGAAATCAACACCATTGAAGGCAACCGCCAGTGGGCGCGGACCCGTGCGTATAAGTTTAACTCGCCATTATTGCCAGATTTATACCAAGCGGCGCCATTTGTGAATGAATCCGGTTCAGACTCATCTAGCCTCGATAACATGATGGAAGTCTTTCTTGCCGGTGGTATGGACTTGTTCCGAGCCATGCGCCTGCTTGTGCCGCCTGCTTGGCAAAATCATCCAGATATGGATGACGAGCTCCGCGCATTCTATGATTTTAATTCGATGCATATGGAGCCTTGGGATGGTCCAGCCGGCATTGTGATGTCAGACGGTCGCTACGCGGCCTGTAACCTTGACCGAAACGGTCTGCGTCCAGCGCGTTATGTGATCACCAAAGATAAATTTATTACCTTGGCATCTGAAGTCGGCATCTGGGATTACGCACCGGATGAAGTTGAAGAAAAAGGGCGTGTCGGGCCAGGCGAGTTGCTGGTCATTGATACACGAGAAGGCAAAATTTGGCACTCAGGTGAAATCGATAATGAGCTCAAAAGCCGCCACCCCTATCGCGAATGGCTCGAGCAACATGTCCGTCGCCTGACGCCTTTTGAAGATCTGGATCCACAAACCAGTGAAGGCAGCCGCAACTTGCAAGATGGTCAGCTCAAGACGTATCAAAAGCTGTTTGGTATGTCGAACGAAGAGATTGACCAGGTAGTCAAGGTCTTGGGTGATATCGGCCAAGAAGCGACCGGCTCCATGGGCGATGACACACCAATGGCGGTGCTTTCTTCGCGTCCGCGCTGTGTCAGTGACTATTTCCGGCAAAAATTTGCTCAGGTCACCAATCCACCTATCGATCCGTTACGGGAAAATCACGTGATGTCATTGGCGACCTGTATCGGTCGCGAGATGAACGTCTTTTGCGAGACCGATGGCCATGCCGAACGGGTTGCCTTTAAATCGCCCGTACTGCTGTTTTCAGATCTGATCCAGTTACTCGAGCTGGACGACACCTATTACCGCAATACGGTTCTCGATATTAACTACAACCCGAACGAGAAAGATCTTCACCAAGCGATCCTTGACCTTTGTGATCAAGCTGAGCGCTGTATCCGCGATGGCACCGTCTTGGTCGTGCTGTCTGATCGCAGTATTCATAAAGACACACTCCCAATCCCAGCCGCCATGGCCGTCGGTGCAGTGCAAAAACGTTTGGTCAGCAAGAACCTGCGCTGTGATGCCAACATCATCATCGAAACCGGTAGCGCTCGTGATGCCCATCAGTTTGCGGTGTTACTCGGTTTTGGCGCCACCGCGGTTTATCCCTATTTGGCCTACGAAACTTTGGCTAATTTGGTCGATATTGGTGCGGTCAACCAACCTTATCGTGACGTCATGGTTAACTTCCGTAATGGCATCAATAAAGGCCTTTACAAAATCATGTCGAAAATGGGGATCTCGACCATTGCGTCTTACCGCTGCTCGCAACTGTTTGAAGCCGTAGGTCTGCATGACGATGTCATTGAACTTTGCTTTAAAGGCGTCGCGAGTCGGATTCAAGGGGCAAATTTTGACGATTTCCAACAAGACCTCGTCAACCTTGCCCGTCGCGCGTGGATTAAACGCAAACCGCTTGAGCACGGTGGCTTGCTCAAATATGTGCATGACGGTGAGTACCATGCTTATAACCCCGATGTAGTGACCAACTTGCAAAGCGCGGTCCGCTCGGGTGAAACCATGGATTACAAAACCTACGCCAACACGGTCAATGAACGTCCGGTCGCGACCTTGCGTGACTTAATGCGCTTGAAAAAAGCACAAACGCCGCTTGCACTCGAGCGCGTAGAACCCGCGACCGAGCTGTTTAAACGCTTTGATTCAGCCGCTATGTCAATTGGCGCTTTAAGTCCAGAAGCCCATGAAGCTCTCGCCATTGCCATGAACCGTCTAGGCGGTCACTCCAACTCTGGAGAAGGCGGTGAAGATCCACGTCGCTTCAATAGCGAGCGTAATTCTCGGATCAAACAAATTGCCTCAGGCCGCTTTGGCGTCACCCCGCACTACTTAACTAATGCCGACGTGCTGCAAATCAAGATCGCGCAAGGTGCGAAACCGGGTGAAGGCGGGCAGCTGCCAGGGCATAAAGTGACCGCAGAGATCGCGAAACTGCGCTTTTCCGTGCCTGGAGTCACCCTGATTTCGCCGCCGCCTCATCATGATATTTACTCAATTGAAGATTTAGCGCAGCTGATCTTCGACTTAAAACAAGTGAATCCACAGGCACTGGTCTCGGTTAAGCTGGTCTCGGAACCAGGTGTTGGCACCATTGCCACTGGCGTCGCGAAAGCCTATGCCGATCTGATTACCATTTCGGGTTACGATGGCGGTACCGGTGCCAGCCCGCTGACATCGGTGAAGTATGCAGGTAGCCCTTGGGAGCTCGGCCTAGCCGAAACCCAGCAAGCTTTGGTGGAAAATGGCTTACGCCACAAAATTCGCCTGCAAGTTGATGGCGGCTTGAAAACCGGTCTCGACATTATTAAAGCGGCGATTTTAGGCGCAGAAAGTTTCGGCTTTGGTACCGCCCCCATGGTGGCACTCGGTTGTAAATATCTGCGAATTTGCCATCTCAACAATTGCGCGACCGGTGTGGCAACCCAGGATGAAACCTTGCGTCGCGATCACTTTAAAGGCCTCCCCGAACAGGTGATGAATTTCTTCAAAGGCCTGGGTGAAGAGGTGCGCGAACTGCTCGCTGAGCTCGGGGTCGAGAAACTCACCGATCTGATTGGCCGTACCGACTTATTAGAGGCAGTTGAAGGCTTTACCGCCAAACAGTTGAAACTGGATTTAAGTCATATCCTTGAGGCGCCAACGCCTTGGCCGGGAAAAACCTTATATTGCAGTGAGCCGAATACGCCATTCGATAAAGCGGCACTGAACCAGACTCTGCTGAGTGAACTGAGTGATGCGATTGAGGCGAATCGTAGCGCGAGTATTTACCGCTCGGTCCGTAATACCGACCGCTCAGTCGGTGCTAGCTTGTCAGGCGTCATCGCCAAACGCTATGGCAATGCCGGAATGGCAGCCAATCCGCTCGATATTCAACTGCAAGGCACCGCAGGCCAGTCTCTGGGGGTATGGAATGCCGCTGGAGTCAACATTACCCTCATCGGTGATGCCAACGATTATGTCGGTAAAGGCATGAGTGGCGGACAGATTGTCATCCGTCCACCGGTTGGATCGGCGTTTGCCAGCCATGAGTCCACCATTATGGGTAACACCTGCCTGTATGGTGCAACGGGCGGCAAGCTCTTTGCTGCGGGTAAAGCAGGGGAACGCTTTGCGGTACGCAACTCAGGCGTCCATGCCATTGTGGAAGGCGCAGGCGATAACGCATGTGAATACATGACAGGCGGTATTGTGGCAATTCTAGGGCGCACCGGTGTCAACTTTGGCGCTGGAATGACAGGCGGCTTTGCTTATGTGCTGGATGAGCAGGGCGACTTCCATGCCCATATCAATGCTGAATTGGTCGAGGCACTCTCACTGGAAGCTCTCACGATCCACCAAGAGCATTTACGTGGCTTAATTGCTCAGCATTTTGAGCTCACTGGCTCGGATCGTGCAAAACAGCTACTGGATGAGTTTGATCATTGGGTGCATCGCTTCTATTTGGTCAAACCCAAAGCGGCGGATGTGAATACTTTATTAGGCCATCAAAGTCGTAGCGCGACCGAGTTGCGCGTTCAGGCGCAATAAAAGGAGGGACCCATGAGCCAGAACATCTATCAGTTTATTGATGTCCAGCGCATTGATCCGCGCAAAAAAGCGATTGAAACGCGCAAGATTGAGTTCGTTGAGATCTATGAGCCTTTCACCGAGAAGGAGGTATCGGCCCAAGCAGATCGTTGCCTCGATTGTGGCAACCCGTATTGCGAATGGAAGTGCCCAGTACACAACTACATTCCGCAATGGCTGGAGCTTGCCAACCAAGGGCGGATTATTGAAGCGGTAGAACTGTCACATCAAACCAACAGCTTGCCAGAAGTCTGCGGCCGAGTCTGTCCGCAAGATCGTCTGTGCGAAGGTGACTGCACTCTCAACGACGATTTTGGTGCGGTGACTATCGGTAATGTCGAAAAATACATTACCGATAAAGCCTTTGAAATGGGCTGGAAGCCTGATATGTCACATGTCGAGTGGACCGATAAAAAAGTGGCCGTGATTGGCGCAGGGCCTGCTGGTCTGGCATGCGCCGATGTGTTAGTACGCAATGGCGTTAAACCCGTCGTCTTTGATCGTTATCCTGAGATCGGTGGTTTGCTTACCTTTGGCATTCCTTCCTTTAAACTGGAAAAGGATGTCATGCGTCATCGTCAGCGCGTCTTTACCGAGATGGGTGTAGAGTTCCGCCTCAACACCGAAGTCGGCAAAGATATTGAGATGCAAACCCTCGTGGATGACTACGACGCGGTATTCTTAGGTGTGGGAACCTATCAATACATGCGTGCCGGGCTCGCGAATGAAGATGCGCCCGGTGTCTTTGATGCCCTACCCTTTTTAGTCTCCAACACCTATAAAGTGATGGATCTGGATCATGCGCCCGACTTTATCGATATGGCAGGGAAACGCGTTGTGGTCCTCGGTGGCGGGGATACGGCTATGGACTGTGTGCGTACCTCGATTCGCCAACAAGCCGCTAGCGTCACCTGTGCTTATCGCCGTGACGAAGAAAACATGCCGGGTTCACGTCGAGAAGTTAAAAATGCGCGTGAAGAGGGCGTCAACTTTATGTTCAACCTGCAACCGCTTGGCATTGAAGTGGACGATAACGGCAATGTCCGCGGCGTCACCGTAGTGAAAACCCAATTGGGTGCCCCGGATGCCGCCGGCCGCCGTCGTCCTGAGCCGATTGAAGGCAGTGAACACATACTGGAAGCTGACGCGGTGATCATGGCTTTTGGTTTTCAGCCTCATGCAATGGAATGGTTGGAACCTTACGATGTCGCACTAGACGAACGAGGACGGATTCAGGCGCCTGCCAAAGGTGAGATCTTATACCAAACCACGAATCCGCGGATCTTCGCCGGCGGGGATGCAGTACGAGGATCCGACTTAGTGGTCACGGCTATCGATGAAGGCCGTAAAGCGGCTGAGGGGATCATGGATTACCTCGAAGTTTAAACGCGTTAAGATCAACGACAGCATCAGAAGTGCCTCAAAGGAGGCACTTTTTTATTGTCTAATGTACACTAACGGCATTAACGTGCGAACAGGATTATAACCATGAAAATCGGCATTATTGGCGCAATGGAGCAAGAAGTCACTCTACTGCACGACAAGCTAACCAGCCTAACGACGCACCATGAGGGCGGTTGCACCTTCTACTCCGGCACCTTACACGGCCATGATATTGTTTTGTTACAGTCGGGGATTGGTAAAGTAGCGGCGGCCATTGGCACCAGCTTGTTGCTTTCACAGCACCAGCCTGATTGGGTGATCAATACCGGCTCTGCGGGTGCTTTTGAGCCCTCGCTCAATGTCGGAGACGTCGTTGTGTCTTCTCAGGTTGGTTATCACGATGCGGACGCAACCGCATTTGGCTATCAAATGGGGCAGGTGCCACAGCAGCCGGCAGTATTTGAATCGGATGAAGCCTTAATGCAATTAGCTGAGAAAGCGGTCGACGCTGATACTCATGTGGTTCGCGGACTCATTTGTACCGCAGATACCTTCGTCCACACTGACGCACATCGTCAACATATCCACACTCACTTCCCCCAAGCCGTTGCCGCAGAAATGGAAGCGGCTGCCATTGCGCAAGTTTGTGCCCAGTTCAAAACACCTTTTGTGGTAGTACGTGCTATTTCTGACGTGGTCGCAGAAAAAGAGTCACCCATGTCTTTTGAAGAATTCTTGCCTCTGGCAGCAAAAAGCTCCTCCGCCATGGTCGAAAAAATGGTGACGATGATTAACGACTAACCCGACCACGATCATGGATGCTTTGCTTAACCCGCAACAATGGATACTATTCGCCGCCAACCACGGAAGCTTATGGGCGCTGTGGCTGGCGGTGCTGATCCACTGGTTACTGCCGCTCTCAACCCAGCACTCTCCTTTTCAATATTGGCAGCAGTATGCCGTATTGCTGGCGAGCCAAGTCAATAAAGATAACGATCCTAAACAGCAACGCAAACTCGCGGGTGGTCTCGCCTTGGCCTTGATGTGCGGCACCTTGGCTATTTTATTGATTGCCGCTCGTGAGCTCGTCTGGTCACGTCCACTCTTTGATGGGATTTTGCTTTGGCTCGCATTAGCGTGGCGACCGATTGACCAATTTGGACACGCACTCGCGCAGGCCATTGATGAGCATGATAAAGGTACCTCGCGTGCATTACTTGCGACACAGGTAAACCGAGACACTGAGTCCTTGTCATTGATCGGCATCGGTAAAGCCGGCGCCGAAACGCTGATCCTCGGCACGGCTCGGCATGGCGCCTGTGTGATCTTTTACTATGCGCTTGCCGGTGGCGTCGGTGCCCTTTTATATACCAGTGTGGTTCATCTCCATCGCGTCTGGTCACCCAGCCGACTAGCCTATTATCCATTCGGCCTTGCAACCGCACGATTACTCAACCTAGTCGACACCATTCCAATGTCGCTGTTTGCGCTCGTGTTGGCGCTAGGGCGTACGCCATGGACGCATCTCAAAGCTTGCTGGCAACAAGGCCGTCGTTGGCGCACGCCAGGACCGGGTTGGCTACTCGCCTGTGCGGGAAGCCGCTTTCAATTATCTCTCGGTGGCCCGGCTATCTATCAAGGCACGAAAACCCTCAGAACCAAAATTGGCTACGGGGTCACCCCGGCGTGTTACCACCTATTGCTTTTGCGTTTAAAATTAAAACACAGTGTTTTAATTTGGCTTGCGTTAAGCTCTTTGCTTCTTATTCTTTAAGGACTCGGATTGATGCCTCGTTTTCGCGCCCGCCTCGTGCTGCTTTTGGTATGTAGACCTGTGTTTCTCATCTCGCTTTGGGGACTGGCTTTCAGCGCTTATGCCACGTCACCTCGAGTGATCAGTCTTGCTCCCCATGCGACTGAGCTCGCCTATGCCGCAGGACTTGGTCCTCATCTAGTCGCAGCCAGCGCCTATAGTGATTATCCAGAGCAAGCAAAGTCTCTTGAACGCGTGGCCAATTACCGCGGGATAAAGTTAGAACGCATTATCGCCCTAAAGCCTGATTTAATTTTAGCTTGGCGTGGCGGCAATCCGCCTAAACCGCTAGAAACTCTCGCTAAGATGGGATTTGAGATTCGTTACCTTAACCCCAACCAGCTTAGCGACATTGGCCAGTTTATTCGCGAGTTAGGCCGCTACAGTAAGACGTCTGATATCGCCACACGCAACGCAAAAGCCTTTGATAAAAAGCTCGCACAGCTCAAAGCGCGTTATCAGAACGCACCCTCTGTACGCTATTTTTATCTACTCAGCGATACGCCTTTAATGACCGCCAGTGATCGTGCTTGGCCGAGTCAGTTATTTCGCTTATGCGGCGGGGAAAATATTTTCGCCGAAAGCCCAGCCGCCTATCCGCAAGTGAATATGGAACAGGTGATCACTCGCTTACCACAAGCGGTGTTCTACACCGGTGCGACATTGCCAGAATCTTGGCAATCGATGGCTGAATTAGTGCCCGAACACGCGCAACGTTTTACCTGGCCACTGAATCCTGACTGGTTAACTCGCGCCACACCACGCGCATTGAATGCCGCAGAGCAAATTTGTACCGCCCTCGATAAAGTCCGTCACGCGCAATAGGACCTAGCATGACACAAACCATGATTCTGTATTTATTCGATTTATTTGGCACCGCCGTTTTTGCTATTTCAGGGGTGTTAGTCGCCGGTCGCTTAAGAATGGACCCCTTTGGCGTGGTGGTGTTGGCCTGTGCCACCGCCATTGGAGGAGGCACCGTCAGAGATATGGCCATGGGCGCCACACCAGCCTTTTGGATTACCGATACGCTTTATATTTGGGTGATATTAGCCACCTGCGTGGCGACCATGCTGCTGATCCGCCATCCGCGCCGTCTACCTTGGTACGTACTGCCTTGCGCGGATGCGATTGGTTTAGCGGTCTTTGTCGGCATTGGGGTGGATAAAGCCCTAAGCTATGGTGCATCGCCACTTGTCGCGGTGATCATGGGGGTCATAACGGCCTGTGGCGGTGGCATTATTCGTGATGTGCTCGCGCGGGAAGTGCCTATGGTGCTGAGAACGGAAGTGTATGCAACGGCCTGTATTGCTGGCGGCATTGTCCATACTCTTGCTATCGAAGTGAGTCCAGACACAGTCACGGCATCGCTCGCCGGTATGCTCACCACCTTACTGATCCGTTTAGCGGCTATTCGCTGGCATTTATCTTTACCGCCGTTTGCGCTCGATAAATAGTGATAGCCATTAGTGTTAAGGTGTCGTGATATATGGCAAATAGTGGTTGAAATCTAGGCAGCACACCCTAATGTCATGGAGAACAGCCTAATAAAGGAGCCTCTATGATCAGCATCGCCATCATTTATCACTCTGAAGATGAACACACGCATGCGCTCGCCACCACCATCGCAGAAGGCATTCATGCCGGCGATGCCGAGCCAGTGGTGTATCGCATTACATCAGAAATGATAGAAAACGGACGCTTTATCGATGATAAGCTGTTTGAAAAACTCAAAGAGGTCGACGCGATCATCTTTGGTGCTCCCACCTACATGGGTGGGCCAAGCGCACAATTTAAAGCCTTTGCCGATGCGTCCAGCCCAAGCTGGGAAACACAAGATTGGCGAGGAAAGTACGCGGCAGGCTTTACCGTAGGCACCTACCCAGGTGGCGATCAGCCCCAGACACTGCAGTATTTCCAAACCTTAGCCAGCCAGCATGACATGCTGTGGCTAAGCCTAGGCCGTGCCAATATCGGGGTAGAAAACATTAACCCAAGTGGCACAAGCCTTGGGGTGACTGCACACACTCCAGACGATGCCCAACTTAGCGAAGCCTGCCTACAAACGGCGTTTTACCTTGGTCAACACATGGTACGTGCACTAAAAGGCGTTTGGCATACCTAGTCAGTAAATCATGAGAAAAGCCCTCGCGAATCACGCGAGGGCTTTTCGTTATCAGCTACTCATGCCTTTATGCGTTAAGTAGAGTCCCCTTTTAGGGGATCTCTAGCTTAACGTCACACGCGCAAACTTACGCTTACCCACTTGATATACGGCTTCACCCGCTGCTGGCACCAGCTTAGTGTCTTCCACTTTTTCGCCGTCAATTTTCACCGCACCTTGGCGGATCATACGCAGCGCGTCTGAGGTGGAATTTACCAGTCCCGCCTCTTTTAGCAAATTACCAATCGCAATACCTTGCTCAAAGGTAAAGCTTGGCATCTCATCTGGCATCGCCCCTTTTTGGAAACGATTGATAAAAGTTTGCTCGGCCGCGTCAGCATCGGCGTCTGAATGGAAACGGGCAATGATTTCTTTCGCCAGCAAGATCTTAATATCACGAGGGTTTTTACCCGCTTGAACATCTTGCTTAAACTGAGCCACTTCCTCAAGAGGGCGGAATGACAACAGTTCATAGTAATCCCACATGAGATCGTCAGAAATCGACATGATTTTACCAAACATATCATCTGGACGTTCGCTGACGCCGATGTAGTTATGGGCCGATTTAGACATCTTTTTAACACCATCAAGCCCGACTAGTAGCGGCATCGTCATCACGACTTGCGGCTTTTGTCCCGCTTGCTTTTGCAGCTCACGCCCCATTAACAAGTTAAACTTTTGGTCGGTCCCGCCCAGCTCAACGTCCGCTTCCAACGCGACTGAATCGTGGCCTTGCAAGAGTGGGTAGATAAACTCATGAATAGCTATCGCTTGGTTACTGGTATAACGCTTTTTAAAGTCATCACGCTCGAGCATACGCGCCACGGTTGAGCTCGCCGCGAGACGAATCATGCCATCGGTGCCTAATTCGCCCAGCCATTTAGAGTTAAACTCAATACGTGTTTTAGCAGGGTCTAAAATTTTATAGACCTGCTCTTTGTAGGTTTCTGCGTTTGCCAGTACCTGCTCACGTGTCAATGGCGGGCGCGTCGTGTTTTTACCACTCGGGTCGCCAACCATGCCGGTATAATCACCAATCAAAAAAATCACTTCATGGCCAAGCGCTTGAAAAGCTCGGAGCTTATTTAAGATCACTGTGTGACCGAGGTGGATATCCGGTGCCGTAGGATCGGCACCGAGCTTAATGCGAAGAGGACGATCCTCTTTCAGCTTTGCCACCAGCTCGTCTTCCGGGATTACTTCATCAACGCCACGTTTTAGTTCTGCTAGCGCGGCTTCAAGGCTCGCCATAGTCTGTTGCTCCTACCTAATAGGCAAAAATGTGATAAACAGACATATTACTCGAATAGCGACAGTTTTTGAAACCAGTTAAACTGATAGAGTGTATACAGTGTGTGCGCAGTGGCTGCCATCAAAAAATGTGTGTGGTCTTTGTGTCAGCCGTGTCAAATCTACTTCAGGGCATCATCCCCAATAAAACCGATTGGGTGTCTGACTGTCATAACTTTATTCGTAGTGATTCAACATAGTCTTCATGCCGTTAAATAAACTCGCAGCCTTACCCAAGTTACATAAACTCATTATCGGTGCATTAAGTGCATTCGTAGTCTTATTAATGTTGGTGCCTGATGGCCCAAGCACCCCGCGCCCTCAACCCAATTTTGAACCGGGTAAGCACTACCCTGTCCCTGTGGATGCCGTCTCGTTACTGCCACCACAAGATGAAATGCCCGCACAGTTTAGCCGCACTATCCATTGGTCCACCTATGAGGTGCAACCGGGTGAAAGTATGGCGTTGCTGTTTAACCGCGCGGGCCTGAGCCCAACTGATCTCTATCGCCTCGTGAATGCCGATGAGCATACCCAGCGTTTGGCGTATCTGAATCCTGGTGATGAAGTACGTTTAGGCGTTGATGACAGCGGCGAGCTGGTGCAACTGATTCAGCCACGAGGTAGCAATGAAACCCTCATCGTCAATAAGATCGATGACACCTATCAATCTCGCATTGAAACCAAACACGTTGATACCCAGATAAATTTTGCTCGAGCGACCATTCAATCGAGCTTTTGGCAAGCCGCGTCAGGCGCAGGCCTCACTCCAAACCAAATCATGCAACTGGCGGGGATTTTCGGCTGGGATGTCGATTTTGCCCTCGATATTCGTAACGGAGACAGTTTTTCCGTCTTGTATGAAGAGGAGTTTGTCGAAGGTGAACATATTGGCAGCGGTAATATTCTGGCAGCCACGTTCACCAACCGTGGTGAAACCTTTACCGCGGTGCGAGCAGAGAGTGGCAAATACTACACACCAACCGGTAAAGCGATGAAAAAAGCCTTCTTGCGCTCGCCGGTGAACTTTAGATATGTCAGTTCAAACTTTAATCCACGCCGTCTGCACCCAGTGACGGGTCGGGTCAAACCGCATCGCGGCACCGATTATGTCGCACCGGTTGGTACGCCTATCAAAGCGGCTGGTGACGGTATCGTGATGAAAGCGTCTTATAATCGCTTTAACGGCAATTATGTCTTTATCCGCCATAGCTCGACATACATCACTAAGTATTTGCACTTGACCAAACGCAAAGTGAAAACCGGCCAGCGCGTCAAACAAGGCGATATCGTCGGCACGCTTGGATCAACAGGGCGTGTTACGGGGGCGCACTTACATTACGAGTTCTTGGTCAATGGTGTGCATAAGAACCCACGCACCGTCGCATTGCCAGAAGCGAAATCCCTGCAAGGTAAAGACAAGCGAGAATTCGTTCGCTTGGCTGAATCTCGTATGGCACAGTTGAGCAAATTTAACCAGCTACTGGCGACAGTAGGCAACTTAAACCATTATAACCGTGGCGGTTAAACAGGCTATTGCGACAAAAAACGGCGCTACAGGGCGCCGTTTTTGTGATGGAACGAAAAGTCGTACGTTTTATCGCAGCCGAAAAATTAGACGCTAAATGATGCGCCACAGCCACACGTGGTGGTGGCATTCGGGTTATCAATGAAAAAGCGCGATCCTTCCAGCCCCTCGGTATAGTCGACTTTCCCACCCATTAAATACTGTAAACTCATGGGGTCCACTACCAACATCACGCCGCTTTTCTCGATCTCCATATCGCCTTCATTGACGTTTTCGTCAAAGGTAAAACCATACTGGAAGCCGCTACAGCCACCACCGGTAATGTAGACGCGTAGTTTCAGGTTTGGGTTTTCTTCTTCCTGAATCAGCGTCTTTACCTTGGTCGCCGCGGCCTCAGAAAACTCTAACGGCAAAGGTGCTTCGCTCATTGTTACCTCACATGCTCTTGGTGCTTAGTATTGGATTATCTAATACCTGAGTAAAGTGTTCAAGTATTGCGCGCTTGATCGCAATTGTGATCAGTACGTATTAATTGCCAAACTTGTTGCAATGAAATCATACTCTACCTCGCCAGTGTTCTGTATCTTTGGTTAAAATACACCGACGCAATTTAGGCGAAGCCTTACCTAACAGGATATGTCATGACCAAATCAGCACAACTTTTTCAACAAGCTAGACGCACCATTCCCGGTGGCGTGAATTCTCCCGTGCGTGCATTTGCCGGTGTCGGCGGTGACCCTGTCTTTATGGAGCGTGCTGACGGCGCGTACATCTTTGATGCCGACGGCAAAGCTTACATCGACTACGTCGGCTCGTGGGGCCCAATGATTCTCGGCCATAACCACGCCTCCATTCGAGAAGCTGTGGTTGATGCCGCCCAGCGTGGACTGAGTTTTGGTGCACCCACCGAAAGTGAAACCACTTTATCAGAACTGGTTGCTGAGCTTGTTCCATCCATGGAAATGGTGCGTATGGTGAACTCTGGCACCGAAGCGACCATGAGTGCCATTCGTCTCGCGCGCGGCTATAGCAAACGCGATAAGTTCATCAAATTTGAAGGCAACTATCATGGCCATGGTGACTGCTTACTCGTGAAAGCAGGCTCAGGCGCACTCACGCTCGGCGAGCCAAACTCCCCCGGGGTACCGGCAGATTTTGCCAAACACACGCTGACCTGCACCTATAACGATCTAGACTCGGTACGCCAAACGTTCGAGACTTACCCTGACGAGGTGGCTTGTATTATTGTCGAGCCAGTGTCCGGTAACATGAACTGTGTGCCACCACAGCCAGGTTTCTTACAAGGTTTACGCGCGCTATGCGATGAATTTGGTGCCCTGCTAATTTTTGATGAGGTGATGACGGGCTTTCGCGTGGCACTTGGCGGCGCACAAGCCTATTACGACGTCAAACCTGACTTGACTACCCTAGGTAAAATCGTCGGTGGTGGCATGCCTGTAGGTGCATTTGGTGGTCGTCGCGATGTGATGGAATACTTAGCACCGACCGGTCCGGTTTATCAGGCGGGCACCTTGGCCGGTAACCCGGTCGCCATGGCAGCTGGCTTCGCGTGTCTTAGTGAACTACGTCAACCAGGCAATCATGATTACCTCAATAGTGTCACCAAACAACTTGCTGAGGGTTTTAAAGCCTTGGCCGACAAACACGGTATTCCATTAGCGACCAACCAAGCCGGTGCAATGTTTGGTTTTTTCTTTACGGACCAAGACACAGTCACTTGCTTCAAAGACGTGCAGCAGTGCGATACTGAGCGCTTTAAGCGTTTCTTCCACTTAATGCTCGAGCAAGGTATCTATCTCGCACCGTCTGCGTTTGAAGCCTGCTTTACCTGCTTGGCGCACGGCCAAAAGGAAATTGATGCGACACTGGCAGCTGCTGACCACGCCTTCGCTACGCTCGCGGCACAAGGCTAACCAAGGGCGTATAGCCCAGTCATAGCGGTTACGCCTAATAACAAAAAGCCCCGCTCATCGTGCATGCGGGGCTTTTTATTCACCGGTATCGGGGCTAGGATCAGAAAATAGACCGCCCAATCCGAGCAGATAATAGCTCTAAAGCGGCGGTGCCTGCTAACGAGTTACCCGATGGATCCAGTTCTGGCGACCACACGGCAATCGACATTTCGCCTGGCACAATTGCAATAATCCCACCACCAACGCCAGACTTGCCAGGCATACCAACACGGTAGGCAAACTCACCCGCACCATCATACAAGCCACACGTCGCTAAGAGCGCATTCATTTGCTTGCTTTGCGTCGGCGTTAAAATCCGCGTTTTTCCCGATAAAGGCGTTCCTTGATTCGCCAGGTAGAAAAAGGCTTTGGCCAAATCAACACAACTCATTTCTAATGCACAATAGTGGAAATAATTAGTTAAAACCGGCACTACCTCATTGTCAAAATTGCCAAACGCGCGCATCAGATAAGCAATTGCCGCATTGCGATCACTGTGCTGCATTTCTGAATCCGCAACCACCTTGTCATAACAAAGATGGGGGTTGCCCGCTAACTGACGCACAAACTCTAACATCCGCTGGCGAGGGGCTGATTGACGCGTATGCAGCATATCACTGACGACTAAGGCGCCAGCGTTGATAAACGGATTACGCGGGATCCCCTGCTCCATCTCAAGCTGGATTAATGAGTTAAAAGCCTGGCCAGAGGGCTCTTTACCAACCCGTGTCCATATTTCTTCCGCGCGATAATTTTGCATTGCCAATGTCAGGCTTAACGCTTTAGAAATCGACTGGATAGAAAAGGCTTCGTCCGCGTCACCGGCGGTGATCAGGTCGCCATCGTTGTAGCAAACCGCAATACCGAGTTTATGATTCGGCACATCCGCAAGAGCTGGAATGTAATCAGCCACCTTACCGCGACCCATTAAAGGACGGACATCCTCCAGGATTTGCGCTAACAGTTGAGAGCTTGGTTTCACCAACAGGATCCTTTTACAACAGGGGACAAAAAAGCCAACCTGAGGTTGGCTTTCGGCTTTCACTTATCTGCGCCGTCGCGCCTTAGCACATTAGGCTGTGCGTGTGTATTTGATATCCCATACACCATGACCCAGACGCTGACCGCGCTGCTCAAATTTAGTCAGCGGGCGCTCTTCAGGACGAGGAACATAATAGCCCTCTTTTGCGATATTTTGATAGTGAGGCGCCGCTTCCATCACTTCGATCATGTGCTCAGCATAGTTTTCCCAGTCCGTCGCCATGTGGAATACGCCACCCATTTTTAGCTTGTCTCTTACCATTTCAGCGAACGGTAACTGCACAATACGGCGTTTGTGGTGACGTTTTTTATGCCATGGGTCAGGGAAGAAAAGTTGCACCGTGTCCAAACTTTCTTTCGGCAACATTTGCTCAAACACTTCGACCGCATCGTGGCACATCACACGCAGATTGGTGACACCGGCTTCACGCGCTGCCATTAAACAGGCGCCTACACCAGGGGTATGCACTTCAATACCCACAAAGTTCTTCTCAGGGACATTTTTTGCCATTTCAACCAAAGAGGCACCCATGCCAAAACCGATTTCTAACACCACAGGATTATCATTACCAAACACCTGCTGCCAATCAAGCTCAGTGGCGTCAAAGTCAATCCCCATGGTAGGCCAGGATTCGTTTAGCGCTTGCTCTTGCCCTTTCGTTAAACGGCCTTCGCGACGCACAAAACTGCGTACTTTACGAATAACTTTGCCATCCTCGGTGAGTTCGGTTTTAGTGACTTCAGTCATGATTGGGTGCCTGTGATGCAGTAGTAATGATGCCGGTAGCCGTCACCATCGATTGTTGGAAATCTAAACGGACTGCGCATTATGCAAAGTTTTTGCGATAGCGCAAGGTGGACGCGCTGATCCTATTAGTACGCCCTGCCGTTAGTGTACCCTGTGGCCTGCCTTTGTGCACGTGTGAGCAAAACAATAAGAGAGAACACAGTGAGTCAATCATTTTCCGATGCCATCTTAAACTGGTATGAGCAATATGGCCGTAAAACCTTACCTTGGCAGCAAAACAAAACGCCATATAAAGTCTGGCTCAGTGAAATTATGCTGCAACAGACCCAAGTAAGCACAGTAATCCCTTATTTTGAACGGTTTATGGCACGGTTTCCGACCGTTATCGACTTAGCGAATGCCGATCAGGATGAAGTTCTTCATTTATGGACGGGGTTAGGATATTACGCCCGTGCCCGCAACCTTCACAAAGCGGCACAAGTGATTGCCAACCACCATGATGGCGTATTTCCTACCACGCTCGATGAGGTCATGGCGCTCCCAGGTGTCGGCCGCTCAACCGCCGGCGCCGTGCTTTCTTTGTCGCTCAGTCAACCGCACCCCATTTTAGACGGCAACGTCAAACGCACCTTAGCGCGCTGTTTTGCCGTCGAAGGTTGGCCGGGTAAAAAGCCGGTAGAAAACAAGTTATGGGAGATTGCCGAAACACTCACGCCCACCACAGATACCGACAAGTACAATCAAGCCATGATGGATATGGGCGCGATGGTTTGTACGCGAAGCAAGCCTAAATGTGATCTTTGCCCTGTTGCCGACCGCTGCGAGGCACGCGCTCAAGATCGGCAAATGGATTTTCCTGGCAAAAAACCGAAAAAAACCTTACCGGTCAAACAAACCAGTTTTTTGCTGATCCAGCATCAAGATGAAATCTGGTTAGAGCAACGACCACCAAGCGGCCTTTGGGGCGGGTTATGGTGCTTGCCTGAAGCGGCTGAGCACACGCTCGAGGCCGATATTGCCGATAAGCTACATAATATCAAACCGGTCAAAACTGAGGTCTTAACCGCGTTTAGACATACCTTCAGTCACTTTCACTTAGATATTGTACCGATTAAAGTCTCGGTGGCTGAGCGACCGCAAATCATCATGGAAGCCAACCAAGGGCTTTGGTATAACTTATCACAACCTGCAAAAGTAGGATTAGCGGCCCCAGTGAAAAAGCTGTTAACCTTGCTTGAACATGAGCGCCAACAATCTCTAACCGGCGATGACAAGGAGCCTAGATTATGAGCCGTACCGTATTTTGCCAACGTCTCCAAAAAGAAGCCGATGGACTCGATTTTCAACTCTACCCGGGAGAGTTGGGCAAACGCATTTATGACAATATTTGCAAAGAAGCCTGGGCGGAATGGCAAAAGAAGCAAACCATGCTTATCAATGAAAAGAAGCTCAATATGATGGATCCTGAACATCGTAAGATCATTGAACAAGAAATGGTCAATTTTTTGTTTGAAGGAAAAGACGTGCAAATCGATGGCTATGTGCCACCCGAAGCGTAAATTCCGTGGTGTCGCCCACAGCTAGGCGGCTTGACCACAGCAACGCACCCGCATTGTGTTACGCTCAATGCGGGTATTTTTTTATCCTAATGCAATCAAAAATGACACGAATACTCTGTTTGTTAGTGTGCTGTTATGGCGCGTTGCTCTCCGGCTGCAGCCGAGAGAGCGTCGAAAAATATGTGGGCGTGGATTACCAAACGACTAACCGGTTTGCGAAAAATCTAGCGCCTATTCCAGGGCAATTCGAAAAAGATATCGACGCCCTGAATCAGCTTATCAGCCAATTTACTGGCAAAATCGAAGTCCGCTGGGGCGAAGATCAAGTCTTTGTTTCCGGAAAACGTGACTACGTCAAATACACGGATAATTACAAAAGTCGCGCACGAATCGACTTTGAACGCGGTGTGATCCAAGTGGAAACCGTCGCAACTGACAATCCGAAAGATCACCTCAGACAAGCCATTGTCACCACCCTATTAACCCCGCGCGATCCTGCTTCTGTGGATCTTTACTCTGCAGCAAAAGTTCCGCTGACGGGACGCCCATTTCTCGAAGGGCAAGTGGTTGATCACGAAGGTAAAGCCATCACCTGGCAATGGCGCGCCAATCGCTTTGCTGACTATCTTATTGACCGGCGGCTAAAGAAAAAACAGGTCCGTTTTCAAAACATGTATTTTGTCACTATTCCTATGGTGACGGATCACGCCGCACAACGCAGCTATCAATATGCGGATATTGTCCGTCGTGCCTCTGAACGTTACGGCATCTCTGAAAAGCTGATTTATGCCATTATTAAAACCGAGAGTAGCTTTAACCCGTATGCTGTGAGCTGGGCCAACGCCTATGGATTGATGCAAGTGGTCCCGAAAACGGCGGGACGCGATGTATTCAAACTGGTAAAAAAACGTCGTGGCCAGCCCACACCTGAGTACCTTTTTGATCCAGAAAAGAACATTGATATGGGAACCGCCTATTTCTATATTCTCAAAAATCGCTATCTCAAAGCGGTGCGAGACCCACTTTCTTTACACTACAGTATGATTTCCGCTTATAACGGCGGCACCGGTAATGTGCTACTGACCTTTGATAATAACCGCGAGCGT
This sequence comes from Salinivibrio sp. AR647, assembly GCF_001995415.1. Taxonomy (NCBI): domain Bacteria; kingdom Pseudomonadati; phylum Pseudomonadota; class Gammaproteobacteria; order Vibrionales; family Vibrionaceae; genus Salinivibrio; species Salinivibrio sp. AR647. The sequence continues at coordinate 195,835 of NZ_MUFE01000001.1, forward strand.
GCAATGCAAGACCTGAACCGTTTAAAACCTAACCAAGTCTACTGGGCGCTAACCCATCGCCACCCCTCTTCGGAGTCAAGACGCTACTTACAAAAGGTCACACGCTATCAAAAAGACTTCGCGCAACTTCCCCAGTAAACCGCGATAAGGGTCGAATTTTTGCGTGTTTTTATCGCACTTCGCTGTCTTTTTATCCAAACAATGCGATATCCGGACTTTTTTCAAAAAAACAGTTGACGGTGAGACCGAAAATCCGTTTAATAGCGCCCCGTTAGCCCGGATAGCTCAGTCGGTAGAGCAGGGGATTGAAAATCCCCGTGTCGGTGGTTCGATTCCGCCTCCGGGCACCATATAATGAAATAATGGTGTGACACACAGTATTTCGCGATTTGTGTGCCGGCTTAGCTCAGTTGGTAGAGCAACTGACTTGTAATCAGTAGGTCGCCAGTTCGACTCCGGCAGCCGGCACCATTGCCTCGATAGCTCAGTTGGTAGAGCAGGGGATTGAAAATCCCCGTGTCGGTGGTTCGATTCCGCCTCGAGGCACCATTATTCCCCCATAGTTCAGTTGGTAGAACGGCGGACTGTTAATCCGTATGTCACTGGTTCGAGTCCAGTTGGGGGAGCCACTTTTAAAGAAAGCGCTAGTCCGAAGGCTAGCGCTTTTTTGAAGTTTTCATGTTATAACATGTAAAACGCCCGGATAGCTCAGTCGGTAGAGCAGGGGATTGAAAATCCCCGTGTCGGTGGTTCGATTCCGCCTCCGGGCACCATATTAGAAATAGCCCTACTCTCTCGAGTGGGGCTTTTTTTATGCTTGACCGACACCCGTGCCGGTGACCTTGCAGGCCGCACCTTGCAGGCCGCGATCTATTCCGCCTCCGGGCACCATATTAGAAATAGCCCTACTCTCTCGAGTGGGGCTTTTTTTTATGCTAATCTATGTGCTAATTCTTTCTTCTCATGATTTCTCATCTCATGGAATGAGTGCCGTATCCACATGTCAGCTAGCATCAAACTGTCTACAGACAGACTTCAAGCCGGTCTTTATATCAAACTCCCCTTAAAATGGCGTGAGCACCCTTTTATGCTCAACCGCTTTCAAATCGAGAGTGACGCCCAAGCTAAGCTGATACGCTCTCTACCCACGAGCTTTGTTTATTACTATCCAGATAAAAGTACCGCCGCGCCCTTGCCTACGCTGGCAGAAAAAAAAGAAAATCCAGATGAAATTGACCCAAACGCGGTCAGCCGAGACAAAGAGGCAATGGAGCGAGAAAAACAACAGCGCATAGAAGAACAGCGTCGCTTTCATGCTCGGATCCAAAAAGTACAGCAACACTATCAGCGTTCAATGGCACAACTACGTGCTATCAATATGAAAGCCTCAAACCGCCCTCAGGCAGCCAACGAGGATGTTCGTATGCTGGTTGATAGTATGATGCTATTTGGCAGTGAATCGAATGTCACCTTGCATCTGATGGATGATCCGACATTGGCGGAAGATATGTATGCGCACTCGCTAAACGTTGCCGTCTTAGCTTTAATGGTGGCACGCAGTCATGGCTATAACAACGATCAGATTCGCTCCCTCATGACAGGCGCGATATTGCATGACATTGGGACCAAAAAAGTCCCCTCTGCGATTGTCCGTAAAAAAGAGCGTTTAACCGACCCTGAAATGAACTACTACCGTCAGCACGTGAACTATGGCGCGGAATTAGTAGCAGAGATGGACGAATGCACGCCCGAAGTCGAGGCTATCATTGCTCAACATCATGAATTTGCCGATGGCAGTGGGTTTCCAAAAGGTCTGAATGGTGATGAGATTGAGGAGTCTGCGCAGATTGTTGGCATGGTTAACTTTTTCGATCGCTTATGCCGCCCACAGTTTGGTGCGCCCGCTCGTATGCCCTTTGCGGCTTTGTCTCACTTGTTTAAAGAGAATAAAGCGAAGTTTAATCCGCGTCTGCTAGCATTATTCGTCAAAATGATGGGCGTCTACCCACCCGGTACAGTAGTCAAGCTCTCTAATGAGGACGTCGGTATTATTATTTCAGTTAACAGCACCGCACTGCTCAAACCCAATGTGATGATTTATGATCCTGACATTCCGTCGGATCAAGCGACCATTATTGACATGCGTGATAGTGAACTAGAGATAGAGATAGACACAGCCGTGCCTATCTCTAAACTCCCAGAGGAGGTGAAAGCGTACTTAAAACCAAGGACACGTATTTCGTACTTTATGGATGCAGACAGTTAGTGGCTCGCGGTCTCTGTCTTGTCCGCTTTTTCCGCCGCACGCTGTAAATCGACCATGAAGTTATCAATCAAGCGTGTGGTACCGAGGTAAGCGGCCACCAAAATAACCGCTTGGCGGCTATTATCAGTGATCGTTCCTAGCGAGTCAGCATCGCGGATGTAGAACTCGTCGGGCTGAAGACCCGCAGCACGCAGCTGATCGTGCGCATCCTCAATCAGATCATCCAGATCACGCCGTCCATTACGCATTTGCGCACTCATCCAACGCATCGTTTTTGCGAGCACAGGGGCACGCTGGCGCTCATCCACGGTTAAATTGTTATTGCGAGAGCTCATGGCTAAGCCATCGCTTTCACGCACGGTTGGCACACCAATAATATCAATCGGCATCGCCATATCTGTCACCATTTTGCGGATGACAGCAAGCTGCTGGAAATCTTTTTCCCCAAAACACGCTACATTAGGCTGTACGAGGTTGAATAACTTAGTCACCACGGTCGCGACACCACGAAAATGGCCCGGACGAGACGCGCCCTCTAGCATGGATGAGAGTTTTGGTACCTCAACCGCTGTATGTGCCTCAAGGCCGTGAGGATAGAGGGTATCAACGCTTGGCGTAAAGACAAGATCGACACCTTCTTCACGCAACTTGGTTAAGTCATCATCCAAGGTGCGCGGGTAGTTAGCCAGATCGTCAGCGCGATCAAATTGCATGGGATTAACAAATATACTAACCACCACCACATCTCCCTGCTCTCGGGCTTTACGGACTAAGGTTAAGTGGCCTTGATGTAAGTTTCCCATGGTGGGCACAAACGCAATACGCTTGGCCGCTTTTTGCCACTGGCCGACGTGATCGCGCAGTGGCGCAACCTCAGAAATTATCTGCATACTCGGTCTCTCTATTTAAACGTGTGGGCGGGACCGGGAAATTCGCCGCTCGCCACTTCTTGCACGTACTTGGCCACCGCTTCGCGGGCATCACCTGTTTCTGCCAAATAGTTTTTCGAGAATTTGGGCATATAGTTAGCCGATACGCCAAGCATATCGTGCATGACCAAAATCTGACCATCGGTGTCACTGCCGGCTCCAATACCGATGACAGGTACCGAGACGGTGTCGGTAATCCGCTTGGCGAGTGACGCTGGCACGCACTCAAGTAGGATGATTTGTGCACCTGCCTGCTCTAGTGCAACGGCGTCGGCCACCATCTGTTCGGCTTTTTCATCGTCACGCCCTTGCACGCGAAAGCCGCCGAAGATATTCACCGATTGCGGTGTCAGGCCCAGGTGCGCGCAAACCGGCACCGCACGTTCAGTCAACATTTTTACGGTTGGTGCTAACCAGGCACCGCCCTCAATTTTGACCATGTTGGCGCCCGCTTTCATCAATTCAGCGGCATTCGTACACGCCTGCTCGGGCGTTGTACAGCTCATAAATGGCATATCGGCCATTAACAAGCTATTCGGGCTGCCTGCACGCACGCAACGCGTATGATAGGCCAAATCGGCAACGGATACGGATAAGGTATCGCTTTTCCCTTGTAGCACCATACCTAAGGAGTCGCCCACCAGCAAAACAGGGACATCCTGTTGCTCGAACAGCTGAGCAAAGCTCGCATCATAGGCGGTAAGGGATGCAAACTTTTGTCCTTGTTGCTTCCATGTGATCAGATCAGTAATTGTGATTTTTTTCATTGTGTCTCCCAAAGCCTGAAACTGGGGCCCACCGATTAAGCGTGATCGCAGATACGGGTTAAACCGTTACGATCCACGCGCGTCAGGCACGCGGCGAGCGTACTGCCATCCGGCAAGCACAAGTCGGGGGCGATGTCGGCAAGTGGATAAAGCACGAACTCACGTACTTTCATGCCGTAATGTGGCACCGTCAGTCGTGGATGCTCGATAACACGGTCACCATAAAGCAAAATGTCGAGATCTAAGGTTCTTGGGCCCCAACGTTCTGCTTTGCGTTCCCTGCCATAATCAAGCTCAATCGCTTGCGTGGCATCCAATAGTGTCAGAGGGTCAAGGTAGGTGTCCAGCGCAGCCACTGCATTGACATAATCAGGCTGATCCGCTGGCCCCATTGGCCGACTGGTATAAAGAGAAGACACGGCCACCCAAGAACTTTGCGGCAGTGTTTTTAGTGCCGCAATCGCCTGTTGTGCTTTTTTTATCGGCTCACCTAGGTTGCTGCCAATCGCTATATACACTCGGTTCATGCGTCTGAGTTCGACTGCGGTTTGCGCCGACGCGGCGGCCCTTTACGACGGCGTGATTTAGGAGAGCGCGTGTTGCTAATCTTATTGATCGCACGCACCATTTTTTGACGCCCACCCTGATCGGCGCGTTGAAAGTCTCGCCACCACGCACACAATGCTTCCGTGTCATCACCTTCTACCGCACCGCGCATTTCTAGCAAATCAAACGCCGCGCGGAATTTTTTCTCTTCCAACGTTTTGAATGCGCGCGCTCCCGTACGACGGGTCATGCGCATTTGTAATTGCCAGACTTCTCGCACCATCGCGGTAAAACGGCGAGGGATGGCAACGGTTTTTACTTGTTCGTCAACAATATCACTCGCCGCTACCATAAAAGCATCGTAGTAACTTAAACCACTTTCAAACGCCATTTCTTCAGCACGTGTCACCAAGGGATACCAAAGCATCGCCGCAAATAAGAAAGCGGGATTGATGCGCTGATCGTTAGCAACGCGTTTATCCGTTGAACGTAACACCTGCTCAAGCATTTGTTCAGTTTGACTGGTTTGCGCTTCAGTAAAGTGGGCCGCGACCGCAGGGAAAAGCTGCTGAAATAAGTTGTACTCACGCAGCATTTGGTAGGTTGCAAGCCCCTGCCCCGCTTGCAGCAGCTTTAAGCTTTCTTCAAACATACGTGCCGCGGGAATGTCTTGTAATAAGGGCGCCAACTCAACCATCGGTGCCGCGGTTGCATCATTAATGGTCATGTCCAGCTTCACCGCAAAACGCACGGCTCGAAGCATACGTACCGGATCTTCTCGATAGCGCGTTTCTGGGTCCCCGATCAGGCGAACAATGCGATTGTTTAGATCGTCCAGTCCACCGGCATAATCACGAATAGAGAAGTCAGCAATGTTGTAATACAGTCCATTAATGGTGAAGTCGCGGCGCTGCGCATCTTCATCAATGGTGCCGTAGACATTATCGCGCAGCAGCATACCGTCTTCAGAACGTGCTGTTTGCTTGTCTTTTTTGTCTGGCTCGCTTTTACCGTGATGACCTCGAAAGGTTGCCACTTCAATCACATCTCGTCCAAACAAAATATGGGCAAGGCGAAAACGGCGGCCAATCAGACGACAATTACGGAATAACTTTCGCACCTCATCCGGTGTGGCATTGGTGGCGATATCAAAGTCTTTGGGTTCGCGATCCAATAGCAGATCGCGCACCCCTCCGCCAACGAGGTACGCTTCATAGCCCGCTTTATGCAGGCGATAGAGCACTTTCAGCGCATTTTCGCTGATACCTTTGCGCGAAATGCCGTGTGCTTTGCGGGGGATAACTTCCAACTTAAGATCCTCAATTGCTCGTGTTTTACCATCACGATTCAGAACCTTACGGCAAAAGCTGGTCACTCGATTAAAGATAGCTCACCTCATATTTGATTGTTCGGGCCATGAAACAGCGGCATATAATATATCAGGGTGGGCCATTTTAGAATGCTGTCGTCACTTCCGTTTGTTTGGGTAAGTGCGTCAACGACCACGTATTGACCGCAAGATTCAGTAATTCAGTAGGCGTTGCCACCTTTTCCTCTGCGACTGCGTGTAAACCAAGAAACCGCATCGCTGCACGTAACGCAGGCAGCGGGGCTTGATTATCAATAGCTGGCGCACGATTTTGTTTCGATAGTTTTTGCCCCTCAGCGTTTAATGCTAACGGGAGGTGCAGGTAGTGCGGCAGTCGCGCGCCTAACAGACGATATAATCCAATATGGCGTCCCGTTGGAACAATTAAATCCGCCCCTCGGACAATGTCTGTGACCCCTTGGTCAATATCGTCTAACACGACGGCAAGATTATACGCATAGAGCCCATCTCGGCGCTTAATGATAAAGTCTTCGTTAGCCAATTGCTGATCAAGAGGCAACGAACCATGCAGTCGATCGTTAAACGCTAACACTTCAACCGGACTTTTTAGCCTCACCGCAGCGTGTTCAGCCGCTTTGTTTTTATCTCGGCACCAACCTGGATAGACGCCACCTGCCTGTTTAATTTGACGCCGTGTACACGTGCAATAATACGCGCGTCCTGACGCGAGCCAAGCATCAATTTGCGCCTGATAGTCACCTAGATGCTGGCTTTGATAACGAACCGCACCATCCCAATATAGGCCGTACGCCTCAAGCGTGCGCAGAATCTCACTAGCCGCGCCCGGCTTTTCTCGTGGCGGATCGATATCTTCAATCCGTACCAGCCATCGGCCATGATGGGCGCGAGCATCTAAATAAGAGCCCAGCGCAGCCACCAATGAGCCAAAGTGTAAAGGCCCTGATGGCGACGGCGCAAAACGACCGATATAAGCAGCGTGCGATGTCATGATAAACGAATGAACTCGGGTCTCAGCGCCATGGGCGGATAATGAATAGCGCAAATTGTACGGGGATCTTGCATGAACACAAGCGTCTACAAACACAAAAAGGGAGCCGAAGCTCCCTTTTGTTTTATGGGGTGATTACTATTTTGTGGGATGATAGCCGCCCGCGATATTTTTGCGCGCAACTCCCTCAGTGATGATTATCCCGCCATTTGCTTTTCTTTCAGCTCAGCGAGTGTTTTACAATCAATACATAGCTCGGCGGTTGGACGCGCTTCTAAGCGACGAACGCCAATCTCGATGCCACATGAGTCGCAAAAGCCAAAATCATCGTCTTCGATACGCTGGAGTGTCTTATCAATTTTCTTGATCAGCTTACGCTCACGATCTCGGTTACGTAACTCTAGGTTAAATTCCTCTTCCTGCGCCGCACGATCGACAGGATCGGGGAAATTTGCCGCCTCATCTTTCATATGATTCATGGTGCGGTCGACTTCTTCCCTGAGCTGATTACGCCATGCATTGAGGATTTTACGGAAATGCTCGAGCTGTGGCTCGCCCATATATTCCTCTCCAGGTTTCTCCTGGTATGGCTCTAATCCAGCTAAGGCCAGGATGCCCAGCGATTTCTTTTCTTTGCTTTCTGGCATTCAGCTTCTCCTAAAAAACCTTGACATGACACGTGTCTGTCAAATGAGGGCGCTATCTATAGCAGAAAGCCTTTAGGGTGGCAATCTTTGATTTATGCCCCGCAACGCCCAATGTGAACATGCTTACACTTTTTTTGTGTGAGCAACAAAAGGTACGGAATTAACCAGATTTAGCTCACTCGCTGACACCTGAGCTTGATAGCAAATGACTTCAACCCCCGAGGCCAGCGCATAATTAAGCAGCTGGTTATAATCCGGGTCGATATGGGGGGCACCTGTGACTTTTTCAATCCCCGAATGCAAAACAACAAACAATAAAACCGCGCGGTGTCCTTGTTCGACCATCGCAATCAGCTCACGGAGGTGTTTTTGTCCTCGCGTCGAGACAGCATCAGGGAATGCGCCCCAACCATCACCCTCTAATAAAGTGACACTCTTTACTTCTATATAGCAGTCGGGTTTGTCATCGTCACGTAACAGCAAATCAATACGGCTATTTTCACTGCCATAGCGTACTTCTGTCTGTAATTGTGCATAACCGGCTAGTTCAGGAATACGGTCAGCTTGCACCGCTTCAACGGCCAAGGTATTGGCACGCGTGGTGTTCACGCAAATCCAATCTCCCTGCTGAGTATGATTGAGCTCCCAACTGTGTGGATACTTACGCTTCGGATTATTTGACGTCGAGTACCACACAGTATCTCCGGGCGTTGCACACCCGGTCATTGCGCCAGTATTGGCACAATGGATGGTCAGGCGCTCGCCATTGTCTAAGGTCACATCGGTCAAAAACCGTTTATAACGACGTACTAAGGTTGCCGACGCTAGTGGTGGGGAAAACTGCATCTTCCGTTCCTGCTGATGATTAACAAAGGCTGAATTGATGCAGGCATTGGTATAACGCCCGCCCCTCATTGTCTCGCGGTATCGATTCATCCGACGCGGAGGAAGACGAAGCATATAAGCCAAAGCGTTGACAGGCAAATGTCTGTGTTGGCAAAGGTGGCAGGTGTAAGGCTTGTTGATGCTTAACGCCACGACGCAAGGTAATATGCGGAGTAAACGCATGACTGTCCGCGTTAGCGTGCCAAACAGGTAAGGTTTGTAAGTGATGGGCTAGATCAAACAATTCCGGCGGGGGTTGGTTGAACGTCACACACGCAATTTTCGGCTGCTCCCATACTTCAACACCTGAGGTAGTGAGAGAAAACGCAGGCAGAGCCAGGTTACTTGCCGCGGTTTGGAGCGCAGGGAGCTTGGTATCAGGGACCTCCCCCAAAAACGCCAAGGTGAGATGTAAGTTCTGTTCGGGCACCGCGCGCCCCTCACCACAAAGATGACGGTTGTAGCGAACAAGTTGCTCCCGAGCGGTTTGATTGGTTTTCTCGTCCAAACCTAATGCGAAAAATAGTCGCATGGGCTCTCCTTTTACACTCAGTCCGTTAAAATAGCGGCTTTGATTCTGACACAAAGGGCAAATTCTTGTCTCAGCTTCCGATTGATACCGTGATTCCTGACCTTATCGCCGGGCTATCAACGCATCCACAGATCATCGTCTCCGCGCCACCGGGTGCCGGGAAATCAACACGCTTGCCACTCGCGCTGCTTGAGCAGACAACGCGAGAGGGAAAAATCGTGTTGCTGGAGCCGCGTCGGCTTGCGGCGCGCAATATTGCCCGCTTCCTCGCCCATCATTTGAATGAGCCTATCGGCCAAACGGTAGGGTTAAGAATGCGTGGCGAGACAAAAGTCAGTGCTAACACACGATTAGAAGTCGTGACCGAGGGGGTGATGACCCGCTTACTGCAAACTGATCCCATGCTCGACGGTGTGAGCCTGATTTTATTCGACGAGTTTCACGAACGCAGTCTACATGCTGATCTTGCCCTCGCATTAAGCTTAGATTGCCAAGCAGGGTTACGTGACGATCTGCGCTTGGTCGTCATGTCCGCCACCCTAGATAATCAAGCCTTATGTCAGTATTTGCCCAACGCACTCACACTCGCCACTGAGGGGCGCAGTTTCCCGATTCATTATCAGTATCAGCCGCTTTCACGGCACACACCGTGGGCAAGTGCTGTTGCCAGTGCGAGCTTGGATTTTATGGCTCAGCACAGCGGCTCGGCACTGCTTTTTCTTCCCGGTATGGGCGCAATTCGACAGGTTCATGAGGCCATTAAAGGGCGCCTTGCTAATGACATGGATCTCCACTTACTCCACGGCAGCCTTGATATTTCAGCCCAGCAAGCGGCTATTTATCCCGCACCGGCTGGCATGCGCAAGTTAGTACTCACCACCAACATTGCTGAGACCAGCTTAACCATTGAAGGGATCCAGCTGGTGATTGATGCGGGGCTTGAGCGCATGATCATGCATCAAGCGCAAACGGGCCTTGATAAGCTGGTGACAAGACAAGTCACGCGCAGTGCTGCGATCCAACGAGCGGGCCGCGCAGGTCGCCTCGCACATGGACACTGCTTACGGCTTTATAGTGAAGAGCAATTTCAGCGCTTACCAGTTGCACCGACTGCGCCTATTTTGCGTGAAGATTTAACCGATCTTGCCCTCAATGTGATCCAGTGGGGCTGCGACGTCAAAGATTTACATTGGCTTGACGTACCGCCCACCAAACATTGGCAAGCCGCCTGTCTAAGACTGACACAATTAGGGCTGATTGATGCACGCCACGGATTAACCACCTTGGGGCAACGCGCAAGCCACTTGGCAGCCAGCCCTCGTACTGCCGCCATGTTGGCACGCGTTGAAAAAGCCGATACCTCGACGCTATCCACCGCGTGCTGGCTGGCGGCGTGGGCCGAAAAACCCATGACCTCGGGGGCCTCACTGGCACTTATCGACCAATTGCGCGTAGCGATGTCCTACAAAGACTATCAGCACCGCGCACAGTCACTAGCCCGTAGTGTTGGCATTGCCTTGCAACCTCAGTTCGATGATACCCTGCTGCCGCTACTGGCCGCTAACATTTGGCCAGATAGAATCGCACTGGCACGCGGAAAATCGGGCCGCTTTATGATGGCCAATGGCCACGGCGTCATCTTGGACAGCCAAGACCCACTCAGCCGCGCCGACGCCATCGTCATCTGTGATGTAATGGCCGGTGATCAGGGGGACAGTCGGGCCTATAGTGCGATTGCTATCTCACTGACTGCGCTTCAAGATGCGCGTCCCGATTTATTTAGCCATCGCGATGTGGTCGCATGGGATGATAGACGTGGCACGCTGAAAGCAGAAAAGCAGCAATGTTTGGGCGAATTAGTCCTCGCTTGCGAACCGCTCGACACGCTGAGTGCCGAGCAGCAAACACAAGGGCTATTGGATGCCGTTCGCCAAAAAGGCATTGATGCATTGAATTGGCAGAGCCCCAGCCAGTCCTTGCTAACGCGTGCACGCTGCGCCCAAGCATGGGGATTGGATATTGCGCTGCCGTCACTCAGCGATGCAGACTTACTCGCTTCGCTCGATACCTGGCTGGCCCCTTTTATTCATGACATGTCACGCTGGCAAGCGCTCCAGCAATTGGATCTCAAACCCGTGTTGGAAGCCTGGTTCGGCTTTGCGGTGACCAAGCAATTAAATGCGGCACTGCCCACACATATAACAGTGCCAACCGGGTCGCGTTATCCACTGCGTTATACCCCGGACAGTGCACCGGTACTGGCCGTGAAAATGCAAGAAATGTATGGACAGGCACAAACTCCAATGCTCGCCAACGGCCACGTTGCCGTGCAAGTTGAGCTGCTCTCTCCCGCCGGACGTCCATTACAAATTACCCAAGATCTCGCCGGCTTTTGGCAAGGGAGTTATAAAGAGGTGCAAAAGGAAATGAAAGGGCGCTACCCTAAGCACCTTTGGCCGGATGATCCGGCTAACCATGCGCCAACGCGTCAAACCAAACGCCATTTTAACCAGAGTTAATCGATTGTATGGCCGATAAAAAAACACGTTCACACGCGAGCAATAAAAAACGTTCATCACCGAAGCGTCAGCCGAACAAAGCCGCCGCCAAACCGAGCTGGAGCAAACGCTTGTTAAGCCTCGGATTGAAGTGCAGCCTGGTGGGAATCGCCGCCGTTGTCATGCTCGGTATTTATCTGGATGGTAAGATACAAGACCGTTTTAGTAGCGGCCAAATTTGGCAGCTTCCGGGCGTGGTATATGGCCGAGTGATTAACCTCTCACCAGGTAGCGATGTATCACTCCTTCAACTGCGTCAGCAATTGGATGCGCTGAATTACCAAAAAGTACGCACGCCGAAGCGTCCTGGTGAGTATTCGGCCTCACAAACACGGCTTGAAATCATTCGTCGTCCGTTTGATTTTGAAGATGGCCCGGCGCCCGCACGACATGCGATGCTGAGCTTTGGCGATAATCAAGTCAACCAGATTACTGACGTTAGCGCCAACCAATCGCTAGGGCTTTTACGCATCGAGCCGAAATTACTGGGCATGATGGAGTCTGGCATCAATGAGCAACGCCTATTTTTACCCCGAGAGCGTTTCCCAGAGTTTTTAGTCGAGGCGTTACTCACCACAGAAGATCGAGATTTTTATCACCATGAAGGCGTTTCACCCACGGGGATCTTACGCGCACTCGTGGCTAACATTCGCGCCGGTCGTACCGTACAAGGCGGCTCTACCTTAACGCAACAGCTGGCTAAAAACCTCTTTCTCACCCGCGATCGCACCTTGTGGCGAAAAGCGCAAGAAGCCTACATGGCATTGATCCTCGATTTTCGCTACAGCAAGGATAAACTGTTAGAAGCCTACTTTAACGAAGTCTATCTGGGACAAAATCGCGGCGAACCCGTACATGGTTTTCCGTTAGGCGCGCGACTCTATTTTGGACGTCCGATTAGCGAGTTACGGGTAGACCAACTGGCGCTGCTCGTGGGGATGGTAAAAGGGCCTTCCTACTACAACCCGTTCCGCCACCCTGAACGCGCGAAAAGTCGTCGCGATCTGGTGCTACGACTGATGCTAGAGCAAAATCGACTGTCAAGCACCGATTACCAAGCGGCAGCCAGCCGTCCGCTTGATATTCAAAAAACGCCTACCCTATCGCGTCCTCAACCGGCTTACTTTGATCAACTCAAAGAAGAAATCCGTCACAAAGTCGGTGATAAATATGCCGCTGGCGCTGGGTTACGTATTTTCACCACCCTTGATCCTGTGTCACAGCAAGCGATTGAGCGTGCGGTGACCGAAAAGGTGAAGGCGCTTAAACATCGCGCAGGAAATCAACTAGAAGCCGCCGCCGTGATCGCAGACAGACGAAGTGGCGAGGTCCGTGCCATGGTGGGTGGCGCTCGCCCGGGCTTTGCAGGCTTTAACCGTGCCTTAAATGCGAAACGTGCTATCGGTTCACTCGCCAAACCTGCGGTTTATTTGACTGCATTAAATCAGCCTGAACGCTTTCAGCTCACCAGTAAGATTGACGATAAGCCCATTCGTTTAGAAGGCAGTCAAGGGAGTAGTTGGCAACCTCGCAACTATGATCGCCAATACCGCGGCACCGTGTCATTACTGACCGCCTTGGCAAAATCCTATAACGTGCCAACGGTCAACCTCGGCATGCAACTGGGGTTAGAAAGTGTGGTTAACACCTTTGGTCAATTAGGGGCAAAAACTGACACCATTCCACGCGTTCCCTCTCTGCTTCTGGGGGCATTTAGCATGAGTCCATTTGAGGTCACTCAAGTCTACCAAACACTGGGCAATGCAGGGCAAAGGGCCCCATTAACGGCTCTGAGGGCCGTTACTACCAAAGAAGGTCAAGGATTGTATCAAAACTGGCCCAAAGCGGAACGTGTTGTGCCTGAGCAAGCCGGTTGGCTGACCTTGTATGCGATGAAGCAAGTGGTGAAACAGGGAACAGGGCGTTTCTTGCAGCAACGTCATCGCCATGCAGCACTCGCAGGCAAAACGGGGACAACAGATGATAACCGTGATAGCTGGTTCGTCGGTATCGACGACAAAGAAGTTACCACGGTGTGGTTGGGCCGCGATGATAATCAATCGACAGGGCTCACCGGGGCCTCTGGTGCTTTACGTGTTTATGATGATTATTTAAACCGTCGAGGCGCGACACCCTTGGCACTCCCTTGGCCTGCCGACATCACCACCGTGGCGGTCAGCCAACAAGGTAGCCAATACGCGCTAAATTGTCGCGGTGAGACGTCGCTCCCCGTATGGGACATAAATGGCCAGTTTGCCAAGCGATGTCGCCAGCCGGATCCCGTCGGTTGGCTTAAAGGTTTATTTAATTGACACCTTGTCCACTCGATACGCGTTTGTATACCAAACAGCGAGCAAAAAAACGCCCCAGCCATACTGACTGGGGCGGTGTGGTATTTAGCTACGCAAGCCGGTACCTTTAGAAATCAAGCGCCAAGCCAGCGCGTATAAGCCGATAATAAACAGTAACAGCACCCCAAATGATGTCATGATCCCCACATCGGATACCCCTAAAAAGCCATAGCGAAACGCGTTAACCATATACACGATAGGGTTCAGCTTAGACACCCCTTGCCAAAACTCAGGCAACAGCGACAGCGAATAAAACACGCCACCGAGATACGTTAGCGGGGTCAGTATAAAGGTCGGGATCAGGCTGATATCGTCAAACGTTTTGGCAAAAATGGCGTTAATCAGGCCTCCTAACGCAAACACGGCAGAGGTCAGCGTCACCGTGGTGACCACGATAAATGGATGCGCGATTTGCAAATCCACGAAGAACAAGGACGTCATTGTCACTAAAGCCCCCACCGCTAAGCCACGGCACATGCCTCCACCAATATAACCGGCAATAATCACATAGTTAGGGATAGGCGCGACTAACAGCTCCTCGATATTATGCTGAAACTTGGCACTAAAAAAGGAAGACGCCACATTGGAGTAGGAGTTAGTAATCACTGACATCATGATTAAGCCAGGAACGATATACTCCATGTAACTGAAACCTTCCATCTGGCCGATACGCGACCCAATCAAATTACCGAAAATGACAAAGTACAAGCTCATGGTAATCGCGGGCGGGACCAAGGTTTGCACCCAGATCCGAGTAAAACGCGCCACTTCTTTATAAATGAGGGTACGAAATGCAATCCAATACAAGGCATTCATGCGTGCTCCTCCCCATTTTTCTGAATTAAGGTGACAAACAACTCTTCTAAACGGTTGGCCTTATTACGCATGGATAATACTTGCACTCCCTGTTGTGACAACTGCTCAAAGACCGGGGTTAATCCCATTGACTTGCTGACTTCCACCTCCAAGGTATTGGTGTCAGTGGTCTGCCAGTTCACGCCCTCAAGCGCATTGAGCTGATGCCCAGGTTGGAGGTCGAGAATAAAGGTCTCAGCATCTAACTTCGATAACAGCGCCTTCATCGAGGTATCTTCGACCAGCTGCCCCCGATTGATAATGCCAATATTACGGCACAGGGTTTCGGCTTCTTCCAGATAATGGGTGGTGAGAATAATAGTGATCCCTTGACGATTAATCTGGCTTAAAAAGTCCCACATAGAACGGCGCAGCTCAATATCGACGCCTGCGGTTGGCTCGTCCAGGATCAGCAAACGCGGCTCGTGCATCAAGGCACGGGCTATCATCAACCGCCGTTTCATTCCACCCGATAAATTACGCGCGGGCTCATGGCGCTTGTCCCACAAATCCAGTTGTGAGAGATATTTCTTCGCACGCTCTTTAGCTTGCGCTCGCGGCACCCCATAGTAGCCAGCTTGGTTCACCACAATTTGCTGCACTTTCTCAAACTGATTAAAGTTGAACTCTTGTGGCACCAGACCAATTTGCTTTTTCGCCTCCACCTTTTGGGTGTCCAAGTCATAGCCAAAAATACTGACCTGCCCTTGGGTTTTATTGACCAGCGAACTCAGTATGCCAATAGTCGTGGATTTCCCCGCGCCATTTGGCCCTAGCAGCGCATAAAAATCGCCCTCCTCGACCGAGAGCGACACGCCTTTCAATGCCTTCACATTGGACCCGTACGTTTTGACGAGATCCTTGATTTCAATTGCTTTCATAAGCTCCCGTTAAGATAAAATCAGCATCATGCTGTCTGACGCATCAATGTTGCTATGGTAACCGGTATTGGTCTGAGAAACACCGCCACAAAAAAAGGGTTAATCGCACCGAGGGCGGCGATTAACCACGATCCATGCTGTCGCGACTTTGCCTTTTGGAAATAAATGCGCGTTGAGAATAAATACGCTTTGGCAGTCAATACGCTTACGCAGGCATGACTTCGACTAATCGATTGGCCGCTTCGAGTGCAGGCTTACGCGAAGTGAAGATGTGCGCGTCACGCACCCAATCGCCAATATGCAGGCGCTGAAGTTGCTCTCGCGTTTCATCATGCGGGCAAAGTAAAAATACCGTGCAATTCGCTTCACGCGCATCTTTGATTGCGTTTTCCAATGCCAGCCCTACCGTCATGTCCAGCATAGGCACATCACTTAAGTCGAGGATCATCACCCGAAACTCACGGATATGAGCGTGCTGACGGGCAATGGCCTTTGAGACACTGAAAATCATCGGGCCAGACAAGTAGAAAAAGAGTACGTGACCATTACTGGCATCTAAAAGCGCACGCTCTTCATCATTTAACGGCACTTCATCGTCTTCCGCATCACTGATGGCCCGTACCTGTTTTGCCTGCTCGCGACTTAATCGCTCGATCACCAGTAAGTTAGCAATAAAGACACCCAGGCCCACCGCGACAATCAGATCAACAAATACAGTCAACGCCATCACACCGTACATGATACCGGTTTGCTGCAAGCTGATTTTGTGCGCGCGATGTAGAAAGCTCCAATCGAGAATATTAAAACCGACATAAAGCGCAATACCGGCAAGCACAGCCATTGGGATCGGCGCAGTTAATGCCCCCGCCACTAACACGACTGCGGCTAAAATAGCGGCACGGAATATCCCCGATAACGGTGAACGCGCCCCGACTTGTACATTGACCACAGTGCCCATGGTAGCACCGGCCCCCGGCAGTGCGCCAAACAGGCCTGCAATCATATTGGCGACGCCCTGGCCGCGCAATTCACGGTCGGAATTATGTTCTTGGCGAGTCAGCGAGTCGGCAATCACTGCGGTCAGTAAGGTGTCTATGCATCCTAACGTCCCCAGCACCAGGGCATCAATGACCATGGTGGTAAAATGCTCTGCGGTGATATGAGGCACTACTAGCGAGGGTAAACCGGTCGGGATCTCACCAATACGGCGGATGCTCTCGGCATCAAAAAGCAGTACCGACACCAAGGTAATACTGACTAAGGCGACAAGTTGAGCCGGGATAAAACGACGATATTTGGCCGGAAAGTAAAACAAAATACCCAAGGTGAGCACACCAAGAAAAACTTCTTTAATATCGGCATTGATCACTAAATCCGGTATCGCTGTCAGGGTGCCTAAGACGCCGCCGGACGGTGCCGCTTGCCCTAATAATGGTGCGAGTTGGAGCAAAATCAAGATCACGCCAATCCCCGACATAAAACCGGACACCACGCTATACGGCATCAAGGTTACGTATTTGCCCAGCCGCAAACTGCCAATCAGCACTTGAAACGCGCCCGCCATCATCACCACAGTAAAGCCCATGGCAAGGCCACCTTCGGGGTAACGCGACATCATGGCGGTGAGTACCGCGGTCATAATGACTGTCATCGGCCCCGTAGGCTCTGATATCAGCGTCGAAGAGCCACCAAATAGCGACGCGAACAGCCCCACCAAAATCGCTCCCCATAACCCGGCCTCAGCGCCAGCACCGGAGGCAACACCAAAGGCGAGCGCCAGTGGTAATGAGATAATCGCGGTGGTCACCCCGCCGAATAAATCCCCCTTTAATGACAACTGCGCAAATCGTCCTTTATCAAACACGCACTACCTCGACTGCCGTTAAGATTATGATAGAGCGAACAGTATACGAATTTTCTCGTATTAACCTATCCGAGCAGTGGTTGAAAGCGTCACAGCGTGATCCGCTGGACGCGACCGATGTAAAAAAATGTGAATATTGATCTCAGTATATTTCACACCTCAAGAGTGCGGTATAGTGACGATTGATAACTTTGCCAACAGACTGAGTGAGCATGGCCCAGATAAAAGCGTTATTTGCCAACAATAAAGCCTGGTCAAAAGACATTCGTGATACGGATCCCCAGTTTTTTGCCGACCTAGCGAAAGAGCAGCATCCGGAATATTTGTGGATTGGTTGTGCCGATAGCCGTGTGCCTGCTGAGCGACTAACAGGATTAGACTCTGGCGAGCTGTTTGTGCATCGCAATGTCGCCAACCAAGTGATCCACACGGATTTAAACTGCTTGTCGGTAGTGCAATATGCCGTTGATGTGCTGCAAATCAAGCATATTATTGTCTGTGGTCATTACGGATGTGGCGGGGTGCATGCCGCGATTGAAAATCCCGAGCTGGGTCTTATCAATAATTGGCTATTACATATTCGCGACCTTTACCTTAAGCATAAAAGCTATCTGAGCCAATTGCCGCCCCAAGCGCGTGGTAATCGTTTATGTGAAATCAATGTCGCTGAGCAGGTTTATCATTTAGGCAACTCCACCATTTTACGCGCCGCCTGGGAACGAGGCCAAGATGTCAATATCCATGGCTGGTTTTACGACACTACTGACGGGATCTTACGCGATCTCGGTATGACAGCGAACAGCCGTGAATCGTTAGAGATACACTATCAAGCGGCGATGAGCCATTTGGTCCCCGGCGCGGCCACACATCCTCTCTATGAAAATTGACACAATGCTGACGCTATAATGCTTGTGCGCGGTGGTGAATCGTCGTACAACACGACCATGACTCCGATCACACCTTCATCCCACGCTACGCATCGCTCTCTGCTCCTCTTGTGGCTGATGGCGAGCCTGATGCTGTTTGCAGTGATCGCTAATGCCGTGGCGAAATCTCATGTTTCACCGTGGCAGCCAAATCAGCAAATTCATACGCTACAACACACACCGGCCCTACTGTCGACCGCAAGAGCCAGCGTTGCACTGCCAGCCCCTTTATTGGATGACGATCCCCAACCGCCACATTTAGCCACCCTTTTTCCTCCCACGCACGTTAGCCTTGCTTGGCACCTCATCGCCTTTTTGTGCGTGCTTGGGGTGTATCTCTCCCGCCAATATCTTGCATTTTCGTTCCCCCGCCTCGGAGGCTGGCGAGAACACAATCTGCAATATCGCTTTATTCATTCGCGTTAATCGTTCGCTTTCCTGAAGGCCTGTGCGCCTTAATCCCCCAGTAGCGACATCGAGTTCACACTCGATGTGAGGTTTGCTGTGCACGATGCACAGCCAAGGAGAAAAAATGAATAAAGCAACTCCCGTTAATCGGTATGCGTTGTGGCACTATGCTGTATTGGTGCTGATGCTAATCGTACTCACCATGCAGGCATTACCGAGCTTTTTTGGCGATCATCCTGTAGTGAGCGTGTCTCATCACTCTCACCACGCGCTGCAAGGCTGGCTAAACGCCCATCCAGAGGCCGTCAGTGAGGTACGTTATGACTCGCAAGGGAATGTCACCTTAATCACGCCCGATATTAGCCAGCAACAGAACGTACAACAGCAATTAAAAGGCGCCCTAGGTGCCGATGCGGAGATCACTCTCGATTATTTATCCGCAGCGCCCGCGTGGCTATCACGCCTAGGCGCCGAGCCGGTTAAGCTAGGGCTAGATCTGCGCGGTGGCGTCCAATTATTACTGTGGGTCGACACCGACCAAGCACTGACCCATCAAGCAGACGCCTTGCTCCAAAGCCTCAATCTTTGGTTAGACAGTCAGCGCTTGCCGCCGACCGCGAGCCTCAACCAGCAGGATAAAACCACGGTGCAATTGCCGATGTTAAATGCCGCTGATCGTACCAAAGTGAGCGGTTGGTTTACTGAGCATTATCCGCAATGGCGCTTTAGCAGTGCCACCCATCGCTGGCAAATGACAGATACCGAGCGTGAGGCCATGCGTCATCAAGCCGTACGTCAGAATATTGATATTCTGCGCAAGCGTATCGACGCATTAGGCGTGGCCGAAGCCAGTGTGCAGCGTCAAGGCAAAGACTATATTCGTATCGAACTACCTGGCGTGCATGATCCTAAGCAAGCCAAAAGCGTGATTGGTGCCACCGCCTCACTCGCATTCTATGCTCTCGATCCTACCAGCCCCAAACCACTCTACGATGCGCAGCGCAATGCCGTCCCGCTCGCGCGCCATGCCATTTTAGGCGGTGAACATATTATTGATGCGCGCACCAGTGTCGATGAGATGCGCCGTCCTCAAGTCGACATTCGCCTGGATAAACAAGGTGGCGAGACCATGCTTGCGTTTACTCGTCGGCACTTGGGCGATCCAATGGCGACCGTTTATCGCGAGTACCAAGCCAATGCGCAGGGCGATCTGGTGGCTCACGAGCGCGTGATCAACGTAGCGACCATCCAAAGTGCGCTCAGTGATCGCTTTCGGATCACGGGGCTATCGAGCCCAGAAGAAGCGCGTAACCTCTCGATGCTATTGCGTGCCGGCGCATTAACCGCCCCCATTAAAATCGTCGAAGAGCGCGCCATTGGTCCCACCTTAGGTGCTGAGAATATTAAAGCAGGCTTTTCCGCACTGGCTGTCGGCATGATCGGCATGGCTATCTTTATGGTGCTTTGGTATCGCCGTTTTGGCTGGGTGGCGATTGTGTCGCTTACTGCCAACCTCATGATGCAAGTCGGCCTTCTCGCGCTACTGCCCGGTGCTGTGCTGACGTTGCCAGGCATCGCGGGCCTTGTACTCACGGTAGGCATGGCGGTCGATACCAATGTGCTTATCTTTGAGCGTATTCGCGATCGCTTGCGAGCGGGCGCAAGCCTAGCCAATGCCATTGATACCGGCTATCGCGCGGCGTTTAGCACGATTTTTGACGCCAATATCACCACCTTGATTTCTGCGGCCTGTTTGTACGCCGTCGGCTCTGGCCCCTTACAAGGGTTTGCCACCACTCTGATTCTGGGACTGTGCGCCAGCATGATAACCGGCATTGTTGGCACCCGAGCCATCATCAATCCGATTTGGGGGCGTGATCGCCGCCGCGCGGTGACCATTTAAGGAATGAATACCATGAACTTAACCCAAGCCCGCTATACCAGCTTCGCTCTCTCCGCGCTGCTAATGACCATGAGCATCTGGGCGATTACTCATTATGGCCTGAACCTAGGCATCGACTTTACCGGCGGTATCGTGATTGACTTCGCGCTACCAAGCTTGGCTGGCAGTGATACGCTGATCCCAGCCCTGCACAGTCAGTTTGGCGATCTGGCCACGCTCAAGGCAAGTACCACACAGGGACAGTGGCAGTTAGTGTTGCCCCACACCTCTCAATGGCAAGATCCTCAGCAGGTGATGGTACAAATCAGTACTGCGTTATCGATGCCAGTGAGTTTGATTCAAGCTGACGTAGTCGGCCCTCAGGTCGGTCAGGTCCTGTTTGAACAAGGTGGCTTAGCCCTACTGGTTGCCTCGTTGGCGATCATGCTTTATTTGGCGATTCGCTTTGAGTGGCGACTCGCCCTAGCAGCCATAGGCGCGCTGGTACACGATGTCACCCTCACCTTGGGGCTACTCGCCATTCTCGCCGTGCCCATGGATCTCAATGTGATTGCCGGGTTGCTAGCTGTAATCGGTTACTCGCTCAATGACTCGATTGTGATCGGCGACCGGCTGCGCGATGTCCTAAGAGCCAAACCGAACCAATGTGTTTATATCAGCACCAATATTGCGGTCTGCGAGACCTTCTCGCGTACCTTGATCACTGCCGGGACGACGCTGTTTACCATCGGATGCTTGTTGATACTGGGTGGCGATGCGCTGTATGGCTTTGCCCTAACGCTGTTTGTGGGGGTGCTCACTGGAACTTGGTCATCGGTCGCCGTCGCATCTTGCCTACAAGAAATACTGGGGCTATCGGCTTCGCATTATCAGCGTGCGCCAGAGCATGAGGGGACGTGCTAACCCACCGAACCCGCTATGTTTCCTACAAAAGTCGCTACAAAAAGTGCCTACAAAAAAACCGAGCAAGCGCTCGGTTTTTTCATTTATCGTAATAACCACCGGCCACTCTGTGATGACAGGCGTTACGCGTCGCTGCGGAGATTAATCCAATGGGATCACTTTACCGATATACGGCAAATGGCGATATTTCTGAGCGTAATCAATCCCAACCCCGACAACAAATTCATCCGGGATGGTAAAGCCAAGCCAATCGACTGTCACATTCACTTCGCGGCGCTCGGGTTTATCGAGCAGGGTACAAATACGTACCGAGTTTGGCTCACGCAGCGATAAGATTTCGCAGACTTTACTGAGCGTGTTGCCGGTATCAATGATGTCTTCAACCAAAAGAATGTCCTTTCCTTTGATGTCGTCATCCAAATCTTTAAGAATGCGCACGTCACGCGTGCTTTCCATGCTATTGCCATAGCTTGATGCGGTCATAAAGTCGACCGAATGTGGCAAGTCAATCGCGCGACATAAATCAGCCATAAAGACGAACGAGCCGCGCAGCAACCCGACCAAAACAAGGTCGTTTGAGTCTTTATAATGCTCATTGATCTCGGCGCCCAGGGCTTTTACTCGCGCCTGTACGTCCTGTTCTGAAATCATCACTTCAACGGTGTGTTTCATATCTGCCCCGATGGTTTGTCCCCACGATCGCGGGGGTCACTAACAAAGGTGGCATAGTCTAGCACTAAATCGATTGCGGATCCCAGTCACGCCGGTTGTCAGCCATTTGCACCCGCACACTAGTTAACTATCACACTGATTGATAAGAAAAAATAATCCATGCCTGTCTTTTTAATAATGAATGACTTTTTTTGCAGACAAAATTACCGTTTTACGGCCCAGATCAGCTTTACGCCCGTTGTCAGACGATAAATAGCTGGTATAAACTCAATATCGCTAATAAGAAAATTGTTAGCACAAACAATAATTAATTTGTACAAACCAAAAATAAGTTGGCAGGTTTTAGGATGGCTCAATCAAATGAAAGAACAAGGACGCGACTGTCGCCGGAAAGACGTAAAGAGCAGTTATTAACTTGTGGTTTAGATGTTTTTGCGAAACGCGGTATTGGCCGCGCTGGGCACGCGGATATCGCAGACATGGCGGACGTTTCCGTCGCGACCGTCTTTAACTACTTTCCCACGCGCGAAGACCTTGTGGAAGAAATCCTTGCACAAACCGAAAAGCACTTTATTGCGTTGATTAATGAGTGTACCGAGCAAGATCAATCGATGCGCGGCGCATTAAACTGTATCACATCACAGATAATTGATACCGCACTCGCCGATAAAGCGTGGATGAAAGTCTGGTTTGAGTGGAGTACGTCGATTCGCGAGGATATTTGGCCACGTTTTGTCAAAGGCAGTCGAGATGCGGTTGATCAGTTCGAGAACGTATTTAAACGTGGCATCGAAAAAGGCGAAATGACAGATCGCCATCAACCCAGAGAGCTCGCCAGCATGCTAGCAGGGGTCTGCTATGTGCTATTTTTACAAGCCCACCAACAGCCCGATAAAGCGGCGCTTAATGCCATGGCCCAGCATTACATTGATGTATTATGCCAGCATGGCTAAACGCCATGGCACGATAGAAAGCCAACGTCACGTTGGCTTTTTAATGCGTCATCCATGCGCGTTAGGGATCGATAAAGCTCGGCCCATCATTGAACAAAACGGGCTCATGAGAACGAATATTTAAACGCACTTTTTCTCCGACCGACAGCGGCTCTCGGGCGTGAACCGACAACTTCTGCCCATGAATATCAATGGTGTAGCGGCTGCTATCTCCCATAAACTGCTGTGACAAGACCTGTCCCTCGCCCTGCTCGTCTGCCCGAATACTTAAAAATTGTGGCCGGAGTAACCACCAATGCGGGCCGGGATGACAATGTACAGGACGCGGCCAAGGGCCAAGTGGCGTCTGCATTTGCTCTTGCTCAGACACGGTCACAGGAACATAAGACCCTTGACCAAGAAAGTCTGCCACAAAGCGGCTTGCAGGCTGATAATAGACCTCTGTGGTATCACCGAACTGTTCAATAAGACCTTGATTCATTACGGCCAATTTATCGGCAAAGGCAAAGGCTTCTTCGCGACTGTGGGTCACCAAAATCGCTGTCACACCCTGTGATTTAAAAATACGCCGGATCTCTTCAATCAAGTCGTGGCGTACCTGGGWGTCAATGTTAGAAAAAGGCTCATCCAGTAATAACAGATCGGGTTCATAGGCAAGCGCACGGGCAATCGCTACCCGTTGCTGTTGACCACCGGATAATTGATGCGGATAACGATCCCCAAGGTCAGTTAAATGGACCAATTTAAGCATGTCAGCCACTTTGCCCGCTCGCGCTTGAGCGGCCAACTGTGAAAGTCCAAACCCGATATTCTCTGCAACGGTTAGGTGCGGAAAAAGCGCATAATCTTGAAAGATCATACCGATATTACGCTGCTCAGGTGGCACAGAGTGATGCTCATTATCCATGACTTTACAGCCAATCGATAGCGTCCCTGCCGATAGCGGCATTAAACCTGCCATTGCTTTTAACAAGGTGGTTTTTCCGCAGCCACTGGCACCGAGTAGGCAAACAATCTCTCCAGGTGCCACTTGCAGCGATAAATCTTTTAAGACAGGCGTGCCGTTATAGCTGCAGGTCAGGTTTTTAATCGACAAGGCGCACTTCATTGATATTTCTGCTCCAATGACCGGTTAATCAAGATAAGCGGAATTAAGCCAACCACTACCAGTAAAATTGCCGGTAATGCGGCGTACTCTAAGTGTTCATCAGAGGTAAAGTTGTACACATAGGTGGCCAGTGTTTCAAAGTTAAATGGACGCAGTAAAATAGCCGCATTAAGCTCTTTCATCGACTCAATAAACACCAGCAACATCGCAATAAGCGTACCACGACGAATTAAAGGCAGGTGCACGCGGCGAATGACCCCTGTGGTTGTGCAGCCCATGGTTCGCGCCGCCATATCGAGCGAAGGGGGGATTTTGGCCATGCTTGATTCGATACTACCAATGGCAACGGCACTGAAGCGCACTACAAATGCTGCCAGCAAAGCGACCATGGTCCCTGACAGTACCAGCCCTGGCCGGCCCCATCCATAGGCGGTGGCAACATCATTAATGACATGATCACCGCGCGTAAGCACCAGCATTACCCCGATAGCGAGCACGGTGCCGGGTACCGCATAGCCCATAGATGCCAGACGCATTGGCGCAACACTAATACCATCACCACGTAAGCGACGATAGACATTCACCGTCCACGCAATAGCCACCGCGATAACAGCCGCCAACGTCGAGGTATAAAAGCTGTTATAGCTAAACGCGGCGAAATCACTGATGGCATTTTTTTCATAGTAGTGCCATGCGTACATCACCAACTGTAAAAGCGGTAAGATAAAAGCCAATGATAATAGGCTCCAGCACCAGACTACTACGCCTACTTTACGCCAGCCTCGCAAAGGCGTTTTCTCGATTGCGTCACTGCTTGAGCTTGGACTAAATTGGGCTTGTTTACGTCGTCCATAACGCTCGGCACTGATTAAAAGAAAAATCGCCACCAGCATTATCGCGGATATTTTAGCTGCTGCCGTTAAGCTTGAATAACTCAACCAAGTATCATAGACCGCCGTGGTCAGTGTGCTAACGGCAAAATAATTGACCGTACCAAAGTCGCCCAACGCCTCCATCGCCACCAGCGACGCGCCAACGGCAATGGCGGGCCGGGCTAGCGGCAAAGAAATTCGGCGAAAACTCTGAAGTGGCGAGCAACCCAACAGGCGGGCAGAATGGGTCAAGGTCACACTTTGCTCCATAAAAGCAGCGCGTGTTAATAAGTAAATATAAGGGTACAGCACCAGCGCTAAGACAAAGCAAGCCCCCGTTAGCGTGCGCATATCGGGGAACCAATAATCGGTCACGCTTTGCCATTCAAAGGCATACCGTAAAGCGCGCTGCAACGGCCCAGCATAATCAAACCAGTCCGTATAGATATAACCGATAATATACCCGGGCATCGCCAGCGGTAGGACCATCGCCCATTGCAATTGTCGGCTGCCAGGTACCTGATACATCGCCAGCATCCACGCTGTCGGGACACCCAGTATCATCGCAATCGCGACCACACCAACCACTAACAGACTGGTATTTAGGGTATAGGTAGGGAGCACGGTCTGGAACAGGTGAGGAAAAATATCACCTGTATCACCAACCGCGGTGTAAAAGATCGCTAAGATCGGCAAAACCAGCAACAGGGCTAGGCCCCAGCTGCTGGTTTTTATAATGGGTAATCTATCTCGCATGGCCTACTACATTAAGGCGTCAGAGAAAGACAACAGGGGCGGTCGTCGCCCCTATGCGATGGTTTACAGGTCGAACTGAACTTCATCCAACAGCTTCACTGATTGGGCATAGTTATCAGCAATCGCCTCTAACGGCATTGGGTCGTGCTTATAATCCCCCCAAGATGCCACTAGCTCAGACTTCTCGACACCCGCTTTCACCGGCTCTTCGAAGTTAACCTCAGCATACATATGCTGCGCTTTGTCTGACGTTAAAAATTCCATAAGTTTAAGCGCGTTTTCTTGGTTCGGTGCGTACTTCGCCATCGCCATACCACTCACATTGACATGTGTCCCATGAGTATTCTGGCCCGGATAATTTAGATAAACCGCTTCCGCCCACGCTGTTTGCTCTTCATCGTTTAGCATCTTACCTAGGTAATAGCTATTCCCTAGCGACACATCACAGAGCCCTTCTTTAATCGCTTTTACTTGCGCGCGATCGTTACCTTGTGGTTTACGCGCGAGGTTGTCTTTAACCCCTTCTAGCCATTCTTTGGCTTTCGCTTCACCATGGTTTTCAATGATAGCGGACACAAGAGAGACATTATAAGGGTGTTTGCCTGAACGGGTACAAATCTTGCCTTTCCATTCGGGTTTTTCCAAGTCAAGATAGTCAAAATCGTCACCTAACTCGCCAACTCGCTCCCGAGAAGAGTATACCGCACGTGCACGCGTTGTCAGCGCTACCCACTTATCTTCACTATCACGAAACTGTTCAGGCACATTGCTATCAATCACATCGCTTTGAACCGCTTGCACCACATCTTGGTTTAACAGCTCTTTAAGGCGTGAAATATCAACCGTAAGAAGGACATCTGCTGGGCTATATTCGCCTTCCTGCTTGACCTTTTCTGCCATGCCTTTTTTAGCAAACTTAACGTTTACCTTGATGCCAGTCTCTTCAGTAAACGCATCAAACATGGGTTCAATCAAAAACGGTTGGCGATACGAGTAGACATTCACTTCTTCAGCCGCGAACGCAGTACTTGTTCCTAGCAGGCTAGCCGTCACAGCCGAGGCAATCAGCAGTTTTTTCATCGTAACAGTCCTTAAATATGATGATAAATGATAACGAATCTCACTTTCGTTAGTATACAGAGAATGACTGAATGCTCAATATCGATAGGATCAAAAAAAAACGAAACCCTACTGTAAAAATGTAAGGTTTCGTTTCAGAGTTTAACGATGTCTTATACGCGTGGCTATTTTACGCTGACAAATTCGGGATACGCATCAATACCGCAATCGTGTAAATCCATACCCGACATCTCTTCTTCTTCGGTCACGCGAATACCCATGGTTTTCTTCAATATCCACCAAACCACGCAGCTTGCACCGAATACCCAGGCAAAAATAACGGCCGCTCCCAGAAGCTGGGCACCAAAGGTCGCTGCTGTGTTACTTAAAGGCACAACCATGAGGCCAAAGAAACCACACACACCGTGGACGGAAATCGCACCGACAGGATCGTCAATTTTTATCTTGTCGAGACCGATAATACTGAACACGACGATAGCCCCAGATACCACACCAATGATCAGTGCCGCCACTGGTGAGGGTGACAGCGGATCGGCGGTAATTGCCACCAAGCCAGCCAACGCGCCATTTAAGACCATGGTCAAATCCGCTTTCCCCCATAGGGTTTTGCATACCAGTAAGGCTGCAATAGCACCGGCCGCCGCCGCCGCATTCGTGTTGAGGAAGATTTGTCCCACCGCTGTCGCATTCTCAAAATCTGAGACCATCAACTGCGAGCCGCCATTGAAACCAAACCAGCCGAACCAAAGGATAAACGTCCCCAAGGTCGCTAACGGCAAGTTAGAGCCAGGAATCGGGTTGATTTTACCGTTTTTGCTGTACTTGCCTTTACGCGCACCTAACAAGAGCACACCGGCTAATGCCGCGGAAGCACCGGCCATGTGAACAATTCCTGAGCCGGCAAAGTCACTGAAACCGGCCTCAGATAGGAAGCCGCCGCCCCAAGTCCAATATCCTTCAACTGGATAGATCACCGCCGTCAAGATGACAGAGAAAACCAGGAACGCCCACAGCTTCATTCGTTCCGCGACGGCACCAGACACTACTGACATAGCGGTAGCAACAAACACGACTTGGAAGAAGAAGTCTGATTCCAATGAATGATCAGCCTCTGCGCCCTGTGTGCCAATCAAGGTGCCAAATGAAGGCATAAAACCCCCACCCGCATTGTCGACATACATGATGTTGTAACCGACCAGTAAATACATGGTGCACGCGATGGCATATAAGCAGATATTTTTGGTCAGGATCTCCGTGGTATTTTTAGATCGCACCAAGCCGGCTTCTAACATCGCAAAGCCCGCGGCCATCCACATCACCAACGCGCCGGATAAAAGAAAGAAAAAGGTGTCGAGCGCGTAGCGCAATTCTGTCACCGTATTAACCAGTTCCATTGTCTATACTCCCTGTATTAAATTGCTTCCAAATCCATTTCACCGGTACGAATACGCACCGCCTGCTGAAGATCGAAGACAAAGATTTTGCCATCGCCAATTTTTCCGGTCTGTGCAGCATTAGAAATCGCTTCAACGACAGAATCCACATTCTCGCTCTGTACCGCGATTTCAAGTTTCACTTTGGGTAAAAAATCGACTTGGTATTCGGCGCCACGATATAATTCTGTGTGCCCTTTTTGGCGGCCAAAGCCTTTGACTTCCGAGACCGTCATGCCATCAATACCGGCATCCGCCAACGCTTCACGAACGTCATCAAGCTTAAATGGCTTGATAATGGCGCTAATCAGTTTCATATCCTTCTCCTGAGTCCTTGTGTTTGCTTCACACTGTAGGTATCAAGAGCCGTGCCAATATTTGATGGCTTTAAAATCATGCATTTAGAAAACAAGAAGGGGTAATTCGAGGAGTTTGCACTATAAAAGTGCGAGGTATTCACCAAGACAGCGCATCGGCAATGTGTTATCGCTCAACTGCACCATCAGCGATCATCGAAAAAACGCGGGCCGATTCCCCGCTCCGCGTTTATCTCGAGTTATCGTCGACCATAACGGATAATAAAGTCGCGATAGGCCGATAACATTTCCATAAAGTCATCATAGCCACACGCGGCACAGCTTTCTTGATCATAAAACGTCAATGCCTGCGCACTGAGGGTTGCTTGCGCCTCATCCGATGGTGTTTGTAGCATGGCATTCGCCATCACCACCACTTCATCTTTATTGGCTGTTAAGGTAAAAGTATGCCCGCGCCATTGCTGTTCGTTTTCCAGCTGAGCGAGGGCCTCGACATATTGCTCAACGTGGCTAAGCTCAGTGCCTACTTCATCGAACAACCAGCGGCCAATCGCTTCATGGCCCATTGAGAACACAATGCGATAACTGTCATCAAAACTATTGCGAGAAAATTCGTAATCCACATCCACCTCCAATCTTCGCGCGGCATTGTCCGGCTTTTGCCACGAATTGCCAAGCCCAAGCTGTTATCAAGGTAGCACTTCGCTCATACTGTTTACTTCAGTTCGACTTAATGGACGACCGTCATATCGCCAAGGACAAGCCATGCATATTGTGATCGCACCGGACTCATTCAAAGAAAGCCTCAGCGCCCCACAAGTCGCTAACGCTATTCAAACAGGCATGGCAGCCGCACTGCCTAATGCCACGTTTTCACTGTTGCCCATGGCAGATGGTGGTGAGGGATTTGCACAAAGTATGCTCGAACGACTGGGTGGAGAACGTTTTCACTGTGACGTCACGGGGCCAGATTTTCGCCCGGTGACGGCCAGTTTTGTGATTAATCGTGAGCAACGACTGGCCGTGTTGGATGTCGCCAGTGCCTCAGGTTTACCATTAATGCCAAGCACCGCAAAAAATCCGCTCCATACCACCAGCTTAGGCACCGGTGAACTGATCCGTGCAGCGCTTGATCATGACATCGATGAAATCATTATTGGTTTAGGTGGCAGTGCCACCAATGACGCGGGCGCCGGGATCCTGACCGCCTTAGGCGCGCGCCTGCTTGACGGTGCAGGCAAACCAATTATTCCGACTGGACACGGATTAGGTGCATTGATGACACTGGATCTCAGCACGCTTGATTCACGCCTGCGCGCTGTCACACTCATCGCGGCCTGTGATGTCGATAACCCGCTATGTGGACCCGATGGCGCTGCTACCGTATTTGGTCCGCAAAAAGGCGCCACGGTCAGCCACATTCGCAGTTTAGAGCAACACCTTCACCGTTTTGCCCGTATTTGTCACTATCAACTTGGCCATGCCATTGCGCACTTTCCAGGCGCAGGCGCAGCAGGCGGAATCGGTGCCGCTTTAGGCGGTTTACTCAATGCCCAGCTCGTACCCGGGGTGGAGTTGCTACTAACACGGACCCACGCGTATTCGACCCTGGCACAAGCAGATTGGATTATTACCGGTGAGGGACGGGTCGATGGTCAAACTCAGCACGGAAAAGTCCCCATGGCGCTCGCCCGGATTGGCCAATCACATCACATTCCCGTGGTGGCGATCGCCGGCAGTGTCGGTGACAACTGTGATACGCTTTATCAACACGGCGTCAAAGCGATTTTCCCCATTCAGCCAGGGCCCTGCTCATTGTCTGAGGCGCTGGTCAACACGGCAAGCAACGTCACGCGCACGGCTGAGAATATTGCGCGATTAATGGATAACCCGATTAATTAATCAACCATAACACGAAGCCAGTTGGCGCTCTCTCACTCGGTCACGCACACGAAAAAAAGCGCCTCCCATAAAGATGGAAGGCGCTTTTCTTGGCGCCATGCCGAACGCTATCGGCCATCAGCGCGTCCTACACGGCGGTTTTAACAATCACATCATTGGCGATGTTGGTGTAGGCATCCATTTGATGGAAGTTAAGATAACGATAAGTATCACTTGCCGTCGCATTGATTTGCTCAGCGTACTCTAGATATTCCTTTTGAGTCGGGATCCGGCCGAGAATCGCACCGACTGCCGACAGCTCAGCCGACGCCAGATACACATTCGCGCCCGTACCGAGACGGTTTGGGAAATTACGTGTCGAGGTCGACAACACAGTCGATTTTTCCGCCACACGCGCTTGGTTACCCATGCACAAGGAACATCCCGGCGTTTCGATCCGTACCCCAGCACGACCGTAGATACCGTAATAACCTTCAGCGGTCAGCTGATCTCTATCCATCTTCGTCGGTGGTGCCACCCACATCCGAGTCGATAAGCTGCCACCGAATTTATCCAGCAATTTACCGGCTGCTCGGAAGTGACCAATGTTGGTCATACAGCTTCCGATAAAGACTTCATCGACTCTGTCGCCTGCCACGTCCGACAAGGTACGCGCATCATCCGGATCGTTCGGCGCACACAAGATAGGCTCTTTGATCTCAGCCAGATCGATTTCAAGTACGTGGGCATACTCGGCATCTTTGTCCGCTTCCATCAAACTTGGGCTGTCTAGCCATTGCTGCATCGCTTGAATACGGCGCTCAATGGTACGGCGGTCGCCATAACCTTCGGCAATCATCCACTTCAACATCACAATGTTTGACTCAAGGTATTCGGCCACTGAGTCTTGTGACAGCTTCACGGTACAACCCGCCGCAGAGCGCTCTGCGGATGCATCTGATAGCTCAAACGCCTGTTCAACCGTGAGGTGCTCAACCCCTTCGATTTCGAGAACACGACCGGAAAATTCGTTGATTTTTCCTGATTTCTCAACCGTTAACAGACCTTGTTTGATGCCGAAATACGGAATGGCATGGACTAAGTCACGCAAGGTAACACCGGGCTGCATTTCGCCTTTAAAGCGCACCAAGACCGACTCAGGCATATCCAGCGGCATCACCCCGGTTGCGGCAGCAAAGGCCACCAGACCCGAGCCGGCAGGGAAAGAAATCCCCAGCGGGAAACGCGTATGTGAGTCGCCACCGGTACCCACAGTATCAGGCAGCAGCATACGATTGAGCCAAGAGTGAATCACCCCATCACCTGGACGCAGTGCCACGCCACCACGATTCATGATGAAATCGGGCAAGGTATGGTGTGTTTCCACGTCAACCGGCTTTGGATATGCTGACGTATGACAGAAAGACTGCATGGTCAAATCGGCGGTAAAACCAAGACACGCCAAGTCTTTAAGCTCATCACGGGTCATGGGTCCGGTGGTGTCTTGTGACCCTACCGTGGTCATCTTAGGCTCACAATAGGTATTCGGACGCACACCTTCGACGCCACAGGCTTTACCGACCATTTTTTGTGCCAGCGTAAAGCCTTTGGTGGATTCAGCCACTGGACGGGGACGGCGGAAGACGTCAGATGGCTCAAGGCCGAGACATTCACGGGCTCGATCGGTCAAGCCGCGACCGATAATCAATGGGATGCGGCCACCGGCACGTACTTCATCATACAAAATGTCGGTTTTGAGCTGGAAGGTCGACAACACGTCATCGGTGCCATGCTTGCACACTTTACCGTCAGCGGGGTACAGGTCAATCACATCGCCCATATTGAGCGAAGTCACATCAAGTTCAATCGGCAGAGCGCCCGCATCTTCCATGGTATTAAAGAAAATAGGCGCGATTTTGCCACCTAAACAAAAACCACCTGAGCGCTTGTTAGGGACGTTAGGAATATCCTGCCCCATAAACCACAACACCGAGTTAGTTGCCGACTTACGAGACGAGCCAGTACCGACCACATCACCGACATAAACCAGTGGGTGGCCTTTTTCTTCCAGCGCCTTCATTTGCTCAATGGGGCCAATGTCACCGGGTTTATCCGGCTGAATACCCTCGCGCTCGTTTTTCAGCATCGCAAGAGCATGTAAGGGAATATCTGGACGTGACCAAGCATCTGGCGCGGGAGACAAGTCATCGGTGTTGGTTTCACCCGATACTTTGAACACTGTCAGTGTCACTTTTTCAGGAATCTGCGGTTTTTCCAGGTACCAATCTGCGTTGGCCCAAGATTCCATCACTTGTTTAGCGTAAGCATTCCCTGCTTTCATTTTGTCTTCCACGTCATAGAAAGCATCAAACATGAGCAGGGTATGTGACAGGGCTTTGGCTGCAATTGGCGCCAGTTTTTCATCCTCTAACAACGCGATCAGAGGCTGGATGTTATAACCGCCTTGCATGGTACCGAGTAGCTCTGTGGCGCGCTCAGGGCTGATTAACGGCGATTGCGCCTCACCATTTGCCAACGCAGCTAAAAAGCCTGCTTTTACATAGGCGGCTTCATCCACGCCGGGTGGAATTCGGTTTTCCAGCAAATAAACAAGGGTTTCTTCTTCGCCAGCGGGCGGGTTTTTCAACAGTTCTATCAGACTGGCGGTTTGCTCAGCGTTCAGCGGTTTAGGCACAATACCCTGAGCGGCACGTTCTTCGACGTGTTTACGGTAGGCTTCAAGCACGACTATTTCCTCTTTTCTCGGTCAGATCGTATGATCCAACATCCTTGGAAAGTGTTAGTACTCGTATCACGCTTATCCGGCGAAGTTTATTAAAATTTTCCAGCAAGACGAGGGTTCGAGCACGTAACCGCTGCGTGAGGATAGCATTTTTAACTTAAAATTAAAATCTACCCGTTTTATGAAACATACGACCAAGGTCTTAGTGACGCAGCCCTCTATTCCCTCGTTCTCACGATCCAATTAACCGTGATTGTCGCGTTCTGTTTGATTCTATACGGTTTTTTATCACGATACAGTTAGCCAAAAAAGATAACGCGATATCGATCAGGCGATGCGCCCTCCATCCCTTTTTATCGGTTTGTGTTGAAAGCGCGAGCTAAGTGTCATTTTCATCAATAATTATGGGCAAGGGCTTCAATTTTATCATTTCATCGCCGATACATTAGGAACGGTAAATGTAATTCTGCTAACTTAGACATTGGTGCCATACACATCGTCACTTTTTTGTCACGCTAACTTGTCAACTTATCGATGATTACAAAATAGCGCGTGATAGACCACATAGAGAGAAAGGCATGAAGCTAAAACAACTCACGATTAAGCAAAAGCTCGTGTTGGCATTTGTCTCAGCCGTGATCGCATCGACAGCGATCGTCAGCTATATGAGCTTAAGCCAAGCGCGCGATATTATGGAAAAGCGCCTGTTAGAGAATGAGCTTCCGACCACCCTCACTCAGTTTAGAGATACCATTGATAGTGAAGTTAACCAGCTGCAATCTGCTGCGCGTCAGCTCGCGTCAAATCCGGTGACACTCGATATTCTCAACCAAGGGATCACCCCGAGCGAAGAAGCCCGCGTGGTCAAGCAGCTTAACGTGTTACGTGACCAATACGATCTCAATGATGCCTCTATCGCTAACCGAGAGACCGGCCAGTATTGGAACCAAGATGGTTTTTTACGCGTCCTAACGCGTGAAAAAGACAGTTGGTTTTATAACTTTCTCGACAGTGGCAATGCCACCATGGCACAGGTGTTCCAAGAGGATAATGGCGAGCTCAAGCTGTTCGTCAACTTTCAACAGCTTAACGGCAAAGGCTTGGCTGGGTTTTCGCGTTCACTCGAAGACATGACCCGCTTTTTGAATCAATTCAAAATCGAACAGTCGGGTTTTGTTTTCTTAGTCAATGCCGATGGCATGGTCCAATTGCACCGTGACACCGATCTCATGGGCGAAAAAACATTGAGTGATGTGTATGGAGCACAGGCACGGAGCTTGCTCCAAAAAGGTGACTTTAACCTCCTCGATACACACATTAATGGCAAGGAAGTCCTGCTCGCCTCAAGTTATGTTCCCTCCATGGACTGGTATGTCATCGCAGATGTTCCAGCAGAAGAAGTCTTTGCACCACTCAATCAAACCCGCAATCAGATCCTAATGGTGTCTGTGGTCGTTGGGTTAGTGTTTATTGTGGTGGCCGTTTGGCTTGCGACGACCATTACCAAACCGATTCAATACGTGGCGAATGTGTTCCGTGAGATCGGCGAAGGTGAAGGCGATTTACGCCAACGTGTCGACATCGATAGCCAAGACGAAATTGGCCAACTCGCCTCTGGTTTCAATAGTTTTGTGGAGAAAATCCATCGTCTAGTCTCAGACGTTGCCAGTACCGGTGGTGAGCTTCGTCATGCTGCAGAGCAAGTCTCGTCACAAGCTAGCGCCACGCAATCTCAGAGTGAGTATCAGCGTGATCGCACCGTACAAGTGGTGACGGCGATTAATGAAATGGGCGCGACGGTGAATGAAATTGCCGGCAATGCCGCTAATGCCGCCAGTGCCGCTAACCAAGCGTCCGATGATGCAGCCAATGGCCAAGGTGTGGTCACCCAAGCGCGAGACACCATCGCCAGCCTTGCCGACGATATGGAGAATATGTCGAAAGTGATCAGTGCGCTGGCTGAAAACACCGACGCAATTGGCGGCATTTTGGATGTAATTCGTGGTATTTCAGAGCAAACCAACCTGCTCGCCTTGAACGCCGCCATTGAAGCGGCACGTGCGGGCGAACAAGGGCGAGGCTTTGCGGTCGTTGCCGACGAGGTGCGTAACCTGGCTAGCCGTACCTCCGATTCAACCGATGAAATCCAGACTATGATCAACCGCCTGCAGCAAGAGGCCCATAATGCTGTCAACGCAATGGAGCAAAGCCGTACCATGACAGCCGAAGGGGTCAACGCATCGGATGAGGCGTCGCTGTCACTGAACGCGATTAATGAGCAGATTATCCAAATCTCAGACATGAATACACAAGTAGCGACCGCGACAGAAGAGCAATCAACGGTGGTCAATGACATCAATCAGAATATTGAAGAGATTAATCACAGCTCGCAACAGACCGCGGATACCGCCAATACCATGGCTGAAGCCAGCGAGTCACTGCGTGATCTGTCTAAACGTCTCGATACCTTGGTGGGCAGCTTTAAGCTTTAAGCGTTAACGCTTGACCATCATACTGACTAAGCGGGCCGAGGCCCGCTTTTTTCTTCTCAATCGATATATCACCGATATAAAAAAGCCCCGCAATGCAGGGCTTAAGAAGAAACATATAAACGCGCAGTTTATTTCTTTTTCTTCGCTTTTGGATTCGGCATATCCGTGATTGAGCCTTCAAACACTTCAGCGGCCAAGCCAACAGACTCATGGAGTGTTGGGTGAGCGTGAACAGTCAACGCGATGTCTTCGGCATCACAGCCCATTTCAATCGCAAGACCGATTTCGCCCAACAGCTCACCACCGTTGGTACCGACAACGGCACCCCCGATGACACGGTGCGTATCTTTATCGAAGATAAGCTTGGTCATACCGTCAGCGCAGTCAGACGCAATCGCACGACCAGAAGCCGCCCATGGGAAGGTAGAGGCTTCGTAGTTGATGCCCTCTTCCTTACATTCTTTCTCGGTTTTACCGACCCATGCTACTTCTGGCTCAGTATAAGCAATCGATGGGATCACTTTCGGATCAAAGTAATGTTTCTTACCAGAAATGACTTCCGCAGCCACATGGCCTTCATGCACACCTTTATGCGCAAGCATTGGCTGACCAACAATATCGCCGATCGCATAGATGTGTGGCACGTTAGTGCGCATTTGCTTATCAACATTGATGAAGCCGCGATCGTCAACTTCAACCCCGGCTTGGCCGGCGTCAAGCAGTTTGCCATTCGGGCTACGGCCAATCGCAACCAATACAGCATCATAACGTACTGGCTCTGCTGGCGCTTTTTTGCCTTCCATCGTCACGTAAATACCATCTTCTTTGGCTTCTACTGCGGTGACTTTGGTTTCCAGCATCAGGTTCATTTTCTTGCTGATACGCTTGGTAAAGACTTTAATCACGTCTTTATCGGCCGCCGGGATCACCTGATCACACATTTCGACCACATCGACCTGTGAGCCCAATGCGTGATAGACAGTACCCATTTCTAGACCAATGATACCACCGCCCATCAGCAGCATTTTCTCTGGTACGTCTTTGAGCTCGAGCGCGTCAGTAGAGTCCCAGATACGTGGATCATCATGCGGGATAAATGGCAGCTCGATAGGACGAGAGCCGGCCGCGATGATCGCGTTGTCAAAATTAATGGTGGTGCTTTCTTCACCCTCGACCAACAGGGTGTTGGCGCCAGTGAAACGGCCGGTACCGTTAACCACGGTCACTTTACGCTGCTTGGCCATGCCACCTAAGCCACCGGTCAACTGACCGATCACCTTGTCTTTCCAAGAGCGAATTTTATCGATATCGGTTTGTGGCTCGCCGAAAACCACGCCATGATCGGCCATCGCTTTGGCTTCTTCGATCACTTTGGCAACGTGTAGTAGGGCTTTAGAAGGAATACAGCCAACGTTTAGACACACACCCCCTAGGGTGTTGTAACGTTCAACCAGCACTGTTTCCAAACCTAGGTCGGCACAGCGGAAAGCGGCGGAGTATCCAGCAGGACCAGCGCCAAGAACGACGACTTGCGCTTTGATTTCTTTACTCATTCTGACCTCGTTGTAGTCTTATTCCCTGACAGGCTAAGAGCGGTAGTTTTTATTGTTGTGGGTGTTTGGTGCCACAGTTTACAGCCATGTTAATGGGCTGAAAAATAAAAACCCATAGCCTGTGAGCTGCACAACAATTCCCAACCGACCCTTCACGGACCGGTTGGGTTGTCGATGTTGCGATTACAGTACCAAACGGCGGATATCGGACATTAGACCGTTGAGGTAGCTGATAAAGCGCGCACCCTCAGCACCGTCAATCACACGGTGGTCATAAGACAGAGACAGTGGCAGCATCAGGCGAGGTTCAAAGTCCTTACCGTTCCATACTGGCTTCATTTCTGACTTAGAGACACCCAAGATTGAGACTTCTGGTGCATTAACGATTGGCGTAAACGCGGTACCGCCCAAACCACCGAGGCTTGAGATGGTAAAGCAACCGCCCTGCATATCAGAAGCAGTGAGCTTGCCCGCACGCGCTTTCTTCGAGACTGCCATCAGCTCTTCAGATAACTCGTAGATGCCTTTTTTGTTCACGTCCTTAAAGACAGGCACAACCAGACCATTTGGCGTATCAACCGCAATGCCGATGTTGACATATTTTTTCATGATCAGGCTTTCACCGTCTTCCGACAGTGATGCGTTGAATGAAGGGAAAGCTTCCAGCGCTTTAGCAGCGGCTTTCATGATGAACACCAATGGGGTGATCTTCATGCCAGACTCTTTCTTCTTCTCAATCGCGTTTTGCTCTTTACGGAACGCTTCCACTTCAGTGATATCAGCGTTATCCCACTGCGTCACGTGCGGGATCATCACCCAGTTACGTGCCAGGTTCGCACCCGAGATCTTCTTAATGCGTGACAGTGGTTTGACTTCAGTTTCACCGAATTTGCTGAAGTCCACTTTAGGCCAAGGGAGCAAGCCAAGTGCACTGCCGTCGCCTGAGCCAGATGCTGCACCCGATTCAAGGCGTTTTAGCGCGTCTTTGACAAAGCTCTGAACGTCTTCTTTCAGTACACGTCCTTTACGA
This sequence comes from Salinivibrio sp. AR647, assembly GCF_001995415.1. Taxonomy (NCBI): domain Bacteria; kingdom Pseudomonadati; phylum Pseudomonadota; class Gammaproteobacteria; order Vibrionales; family Vibrionaceae; genus Salinivibrio; species Salinivibrio sp. AR647. Next base: position 234,285 of record NZ_MUFE01000001.1, read on the forward strand.
CCGCTACCTTTTACCTTCGCAAGGTTCACGCCAAATTCGCGGGCAAGACGACGAACAACAGGCGACGCATGCGCGTATTCTTTGTTCTCTACAAACTCGTCTTTGCCGGCGTCAGCTTTAGCCGCTGGGGCGTCGGCCTTAGCCGCAGGTGCGGGTGCCGCCTTTTCAGCAGCAGGTGCCGCTGCAGGTGCAGGCGCTGCTGGTGCAGGCGCTGCTGGTGCGCTACCAGCAACCTCGAACACCATGATGTGCGAGCCGGTGGACACTTTATCGCCCGCCGCAATTTTGATCTCTTTGACCGTACCCGCAAACGGTGCCGGTACTTCCATTGACGCTTTGTCGCCTTCAACGGTGATCAGTGACTGCTCTTCTTCAATGGTATCGCCAACGGCAACCATAATGTCAGTCACTTCAACTTCATCGCCACCGATATCAGGGACGTGAACGTCTTTGGCTTGTGCTGCTGCCGGCGCCGCTGGTGCCTCGGCTGCTGCTGGGGCGTCTGCAGCTGGAGCACTGCCACCCACTTCGAACATCATGATCAGTGAGCCAGTTGACACCTTGTCACCCGCCGCGATCTTGATTTCTTTAACGGTACCCGCAAACGGTGCAGGCACTTCCATTGAGGCTTTATCGCCTTCAACAGTGATCAGTGACTGCTCTTCTTCAATGGTATCGCCAACCGCAACCATGATCTCAGTGACTTCAACTTCGTCACCACCGATATCAGGGACGTGCACTTCTTTGGTTTCTGATGCGGCCGCTGGTGCTGTAGCAGGGGCGGCTGGCGCCGCCTCTTGAGCTGGGGCGCTTTGCGCTGGCGCATCGGCTTCGAAGATCATAATCAAAGAGCCAGTGGTGACTTTATCACCCTCGGCAATTTTGATTTCCTTGACCACACCCGCTTGTGACGCAGGGACTTCCATGGATGCTTTATCACCTTCAACGGTGATTAACGACTGTTCTTCTTCTACCTTGTCGCCAACGCTAACAAGGATCTCAGTCACTTCTACTTCATCCGCACCGATGTCAGGTACATTAATCTCGATTGACATTGTTTCAGCCTCTTACGCGAACAGCGGGTTTACTTTGTTGGTATCGATGTCGAATTTCTTAATCGCTTCTGACACGACTTTCTTATCAACATCACCACGCTTAGCCAGCTCGTTCAGTGCCGCAACCACCACATAGCCTGCGTTCACTTCAAAGTGACGACGTAGGTTTTCGCGGCTGTCAGAACGACCAAAGCCGTCTGTACCCAGCACTTTATAAGACTCAGCTGGGATAAACGCACGAACTTGGTCAGCGTAGTTTTTCATGTAATCAGTCGCAGCAATCGCAGGCTCAGATCCCATGACTGTTTGGATATAAGGCACTTTGCTTTCTGCATCTGGGTTCAGCATGTTGAAACGATCCACATCCTGACCGTCACGTGCCAGTTCGTTGAACGAGGTCACGCTGTAAACGTCAGACGCCACGCCGAATTCATCGCTGAGCAGTTTCGCTGCCTTGCGCACTTCGGTCATGATAGTGCCCGAGCCCATTAACTGAACTTTGGCTTTGTCGCCCGTGTAGGTTTCTAGTTTATAGATACCTTTACGGATACCGTCTTCCGCGCCCTCAGGCATGGCTGGCTGATGATAGTTTTCGTTCATCAGCGTCAGGTAGTAGTAGATGTTTTCTTGGTCAGGACCGTACATACGACGGATACCGTCTTGCATGATCACCGCCACTTCGTACGCGAAGGTTGGGTCGTAAGACACACAGTTAGGTACAGTGCTTGCCAGAATATGGCTGTGACCGTCTTCGTGTTGCAGACCTTCACCGTTCAGGGTGGTACGACCTGCGGTGGCACCCAATAGGAAACCACGTGCTTGTTGGTCACCCGCCATCCACGCCATGTCGCCAACACGTTGGAAGCCGAACATGGAGTAGTAGATGTAGAATGGAATCATTGGCAGATCATTGGTGCTGTAAGAGGTCGCCGCCGCTACCCACGATGACATCGCGCCTAGCTCGTTGATCCCTTCTTGCAGTACTTGGCCGCCTTGGTCTTCTTTGTAGTAAGACACCACGCCACGATCTTCTGGGGTATAGGTTTGTCCTTGCGGGTTATAGATACCCACCTGACGGAACAGACCTTCCATACCAAAAGTACGGGCTTCGTCAGCAATGATTGGCACTATGTTCTTGCCAATGCTCTTGTCTTTCAGCAATACGTTCAATGAGCGTACAAACGCCATGGTGGTAGAGATATCACGCTTCTGCTCAGACAGCAGAGCAGAGAAATCATCCAGTTTTGGCAGCGTCAGTTCTTCAGTGAACTTAGGTAAGCGCTGCGGAGTGTAACCGTGCAGGGCTTTACGGCGCGCGTGCAGGTATTCGTGTTCCGCAGATCCTTCTTCCAGTTTTAGGTAAGTCAGGTTTTGCACATCATCGTCAGACAACAAGTCTTGTAGGCCAAGACGATCACGCATAGCGTGAACATGGGTCATGTCCATTTTCTTCACTTGGTGCGCGATGTTTTTACCTTCAGCCGCTTCACCCATGCCGTAACCTTTAACGGTTTTCGCCAGGATCACGGTTGGACGGTCGTTGCACTCTTGTGCCGCTTTGAACGCAGCAAACAGTTTTGATGGCTCATGACCACCGCGCTTGAGCGCAAAGATTTCTTCGTCGGTCATATCGGCAACCAGGGCTGCAGTTTCAGGATATTTACCGAAGAAGTGTTCACGCACGTAGGCGCCGTCTTTTGATTTGAAGGTTTGGTAATCGCCGTCGATGGTTTCGTTCATCAACTGCAGCAGTTTACCGGAGGTGTCTTTGGCCAGCAGTTTATCCCAGCCAGAGCCCCAAACCACTTTGATCACGTTCCAGCCAGCGCCTTTAAATAGGCCTTCGAGCTCTTGAACGATTTTACCGTTACCCATTACAGGACCATCAAGGCGCTGCAGGTTACAGTTGATCAAAAAGCACAGGTTATCCAGTTTTTCACGGGCGGCAAACGATAGCGCACCACGTGATTCTGGCTCATCCATCTCACCGTCGCCTAAGAACGCGTAAACACGCTGCTCTGAGGTGTCTTTCAAGCCACGACCGTTCAGATACTTAAGGAAACGCGCTTGGTAGATAGACGCAATAGGACCCAGACCCATAGATACGGTTGGGAACTGCCAGAACTCAGGCATCAGTTTCGGGTGCGGGTAAGAGGAAATACCGTTACCGTCAACTTCTTGGCGGAAGTTGTCGAGCTGCTCAGCAGTGAGACGACCTTCCACAAACGCACGCGCGTAGATGCCTGGAGAGATATGACCTTGATAATAAACCAGATCGCCACCATCTTTTTCGTTTGGCGCACGGAAGAAGTGGTTAAAGCAAGTTTCATAGAACGCAGCCGATGACTGGAATGAAGCCATGTGGCCACCCAGCTCTAAATCTTTCTTGGACGCGCGCAACACGATCATGATTGCGTTCCAACGAATGATAGAACGGATACGACGCTCCAAGTTCACATCACCTGGATAAGCAGGTTCTTGATCTGCAGGGATGGTATTTACATAGTTGGTGGTCACGCCAGTTGGCATGTCAACACCGTCTAAACGTGCTTGCCCTAAGACTTGCTCCAGAAGGAACTGGGCACGTTCTACACCTTCTTCACGAACGACTGACTCAAGAGCTTGCAACCACTCTTGGGTCTCAAGTGCGTCCACGTCATTTTTCATGACTTCAGACATGGCGATCTATCCTTTCGTTGATTGACTCGTACAAAACAAACGTTGTCGCAGCTGCAGTGGCCCCTCGCCTTTATTTTGGCGGCGAATAGGGATTACTCCAGCTCGTCCTTGCGTTGTTGAATTCGACGTAGAGACCGTTCTCGACGGCTTTCTTCTCGGCCAAGATCCAACAGAGTTTCCTCAATGTAAGCTAAGTGTGCATGCGACGCCTGTCTCGCTTTTTCTGGCTCGCCAGCGGTGATTGCATCCACGATCTCAGCTCGGTGTCGGCTGACATTTTCCACCGTCTCTTGACGGCGATAAAGTAGCTCAAAGTTTTGGTAAATATTCTGTTCCAGTAACGGTGCGAGGCTACGCATGATATGCAGTAGCACCACATTGTGCGCCGCTTCCGTTACGGCAACGAGATATTGCATGACGGCGGAAGCTTCTGCCTTTAAGTCCCCATCTTTCTGCGCTTGTCGAATCGCATCATGGCAATCTTCAATCCGAGAAAAATCCTCTTCCGTGCCCCGTAAAGCGGCGAAATAAGAAGAAATACCTTCGAGCGCATGCCGTGATTCCAACAAATCAAGCTGGGTTTCCGGATGGTCCGCCAATAACTCTAGCAGGGGTTCAGAAAATCGCTGCCACAGTCGTTGACTGACAAAGGTGCCGCCACCTTGTTTGCGAGTGAGCAGCTTTTTTACTTCAAGTCGCTGAATCGCCTCACGGACTGATGGACGAGACACATCAAACTGGACCGCTAACTCTCGCTCAGGCGGTAGCTTCTGGCCTGGAGACAAGGTCCCTTCCAGAATTAAACCTTCGAGCTCTTTCTCGATAACATCTGAGAGTTTGGGTTGACGAATTCGCTGATATGCCATTGTATTTATTGACCATCTGCCCCCCAAGCTTGGCGCTTAGCTGCAGAAACTGACTGATTGTAAATTGGTAAGACCAATTGCTTTACTATTCTCTAAAGTTACCAGACAGCGGATATTCTGTCCACCTGAACTTTGATTGACATCATGGAAACCCCTGTATTCGTCACCTGACAGTTGTTTTTTCACGGCGCTCTAAAATTGGTCAGACCAAAAAGAATGACGGCTTTGTCAGGCAGTATAGAGCAGTAGGTGTAATCTTTCCCAGTCAAACACATGGCCAGGATCGGTCTTCCGTCCGGGCGCAATATGTTGATGTCCTGTGATCCGATCACGAGTGATGGCTGGATAGTACTGCATCAGCGTCTGCGTGATCGCCGCTAACGATTGATACTGCTGGTCGGTGTATGGAAGTGTGTCCGTGCCCTCAAGCTCAATACCGATAGAAAAATCGTTACATTGCTGCCGACCGTCAAAACACGAGATGCCAGCATGCCATGCGCGTTCGTTGAATGGTACAAACTGGATCACACTTCCATCTCGTCGGATCAGTAGGTGAGCGGACACGCGAAGATCACGGATCTGGGCAAAATAAGGGTGCGCGTCAGCGTCGAGGTTGCCCTGAAAAAATTGCTCAATATAGGGACCGTCGAACTGGCCGGGGGGCAGGCTGATATTGTGAACCACCAGCAAGGAAATATCCTCGCTATCCGGGCGTGAGTTATAATGGGGAGAAGGACAGGCGCGCGCGCCCGCTAGCCAATGATCGTCGATGCGGGAAAAAGACATGCAAGCTACTCGTGTCGCAAAATTCGTTACTGTATCCGCTCGGCAGGCAGATTGGAATATAAGCAGTGCCGCTCGTTAGCATGTGTTTTCGCGTAATACATGGCCGCATCGGCTTGATTCATCATTTGTTGCAACTCCAATCCGTCGGTAGGAAAGCAACTGACGCCAATACTACTCACCAGTGATAACTCTGCTTTCTCGGTTAATATAGGTGCATGGACATCATCTTGAATACGGCGAATAACTTCATTCAATGCATCTTTATCTGTCAAAAGATCCAACCACACGATAAATTCGTCACCGCCTAAACGCCCGACTAAATCAGAACGACGGACGGCGTGCTTTAGACGTTGGCTCACAACCCTGAGCAACTCATCCCCGACCCCGTGGCCGTAGGTATCATTGACTTGTTTAAAGTTATTCAAGTCGATAAACAGTAACGCAGCATTCGTTTGTGCTCGGTTGGCCCGCATCAAAGCCACATCGACATGCGATTCAAACGCACGTCGGTTAAATAAACCTGTTAATTCATCATGCTCCGCTAAAAATTTAAGCTGGTGTTGTTGCTCGCGAAGCTGTTGTGTTTGCCGTGCGACTTCTTCACTCAGTTGGTTTTTATCCACCATGGTATGGCTAAGCGCATGCTTCATTTCATTGACATGATCCGCCAGTTCGGTCAGTTCATCTTTATCGGTCATGATTAATTCAGTGGTTAAATCACCTTTTTTAATCTGAGTAACCGTGCTGTGTAATGTTTTTAAGCGTTGTCTTAAACGTCGTCGTAAACGGGTCGCAAAAATCGTTACTAATAAGGCCAACAGCACCAAAATACCACCATGGACAACAAGCAACATTTTCTGCTGTTTAGATGCATCATGCATCGCTTGCTGACGCACAGAAAATGCCGCCTCGCTCATGGCTTGTAGTAAAATATTAAATCGTGAAAAAAGCATCAGCCGCCCTTCATCAACGCTCTGCTCCCGACCAAATTGGCCTGTTGTGGTATCCAGCAAACGGTCAATACTGTCCGCCGCTTGCGTCATAGACTGCACTGACTGGGGAGGAATCGCATGCTGGTCACTGGATAGCTGAGCCCGCAACGCATTGGTTGATTGATATACATCTTGGCGGGTTTGCGCACTGGGGTATTGACGATATAGCCACAAACGACCGCGTAAACTGTCGATTTGAGAATGCACCGCAACAATTCTATCTAAGCGTACTTGCGTCTGACTTTGTTTCTGAAAAAGCTCTACCGTGATCAATAGTGTTACCAGCGTCAATGCCGCACATGCGTAAACAACGATGTTTAACTGCTGACCGATTTTCATTCTAATAGACTCACTTTTTGAGTTGCTTCAACCAAGGGGCCAGGGTTAAGTAAATGACGATACGATGGTGTTGGTCCCGTAACCAATCCCGCGCGTTGCGCCCACCGAGCTTGGTTTTTTAAACGCAACAGTAAAGAGTCGTTTAACGACAGGCGAAATAAATAGTCCTGCCAAAGCCAGCCGAGCTTGTCGTCGGACATTGAAAGATACGCAGCGACCTGGGCTTTCGCTTGCTCAGGCCGTTGATGAATAACATCTACCGCTTCATCCAAGGCTCGAATGACGCGACGCATATCTTGGTGCTGCTTTTTCGCAACTAAACGATCACTTACCAATAAAAAAGATAAGCTATGTAAGCCTTTACTATCGAGTGCTTGTACTGACTCATGGGCTCGTTTTACTAGTTGATAGCCGTAAGGTTCCCAAATAGCAATCGCATCAACTTCATTGTCGAGCAGTGCCGACGGCAACGCCTCAGGCGAGTAATAAACCTTCTCTATTGTCTCAGTTGGCATATCATACAGCTGGAGCAATGAGTCGAAGAAGTACTCACTCGCGCTTGACGCGACCACTCCAACACGTGCGCTCCGAAGCGCATCAGGGAGCGAGTGACCAATTGCACGATGGATAGACCACAGTTTCACATCATTGTCTGACTCAACAAAGCTAGTCAGAATGTTAAAATCCTCTCTTTCAAAGCTATTAAACATCGCCACTGTTTCTGACGTCGTGGCTAAGTCCGCCTCTCCCGCAACCAGTGCTTGAAAACTTTTCACTCCGCCATGAACCGGTTTTAGCGTCATGTCTATGCCATGTTTTTTAAATAAACCTTGTTCTTTGGCAACGATGATAGGCGCTGACAACGGCGTTAATGAAACCGCAATCGTCAATGGTGACAATGAGGTAGACGCGGGTAAACGTAGGTGCTGCCAGACACTAAAACCTGCCAGTGCAGCGAATATCATCGTCATCAGTGCCAACCCGCGTTTCATGACGCTACCTCTTTACTAGAACTGATCAAAGTGTAGACAAATGAGCAGGCAATGCATGGGTAATTTTCTAGTCAGGGTGTCGATAATAAAATGGACGCCGACGCGGAAACAGGAGAGAAAAGCTGCATTTCCCCCCAACCAGCGTTATCATTTCGCCACGTTTTTTCATCACCGCGGTAAGCCATAATGACATCGACTCCTTTTCATGCTGTTCATGACAGCAAAAGCCGTCTTGCCTATCTCACCTCTCATCTAAAAACGGATGTGCCCCGTGCCGTCAGCGACGCATTGCGTGAAGATTTAGGGGGCGATCTTGACGCGCGTAAAGATATTACCGCCAGCCTGATTCCGGCCGATTCGGTGTCGACCGCGGTACTGATTACGCGTGAAGATGGCGTATTTTGTGGCCAAGATTATGCTAACGAAGTATTCAAACAACTGGGTGGCGAGGTCTCCTTAACCTGGCATGTGACCGATGGCGACGCGATCACTGCCAATCAAACCTTGTGCACCTTAAAAGGACCGTCACGCGTGTTATTAACGGGTGAGCGCAATGCGATGAACTTTATCCAGACCTTGTCAGGCTGCGCCAGTAAAACGGCAACTTATGTGGCACAGTTACAAGGGACGGAGACCAAGCTATTGGACACCCGCAAAACCGTGCCAGGCCTGCGTAGTGCACTCAAATATGCAGTCGCTTGTGGCGGCGGACACAATCACCGTATTGGTGTGTTCGATGCGTATCTCATTAAAGAAAACCACATTCTTGCCTGCGACGGGATTGCCAATGCGGTGCAAGAGGCTCGTCGTCTGAATCCAGATAAACCGGTGGAAGTAGAGACAGAAAATCTGGATGAGCTAAAACAAGCCATTGAGGCCGGCGCCGACATTGTGATGTTAGATAATTTTAGCGTGCCGATGATGCGCGAAGCGGTTGCACTCAACCAAGGCCGTGTGGCGCTTGAAGTCTCGGGCAATGTCACCTTGGATACTCTGTCTGAATACGCGTCCACAGGCGTAGATTATATTTCCGTGGGCGCGCTTACCAAGCACGTGACCGCGCTCGATTTATCCATGCGTTTTCAATAACACGTACTTTCAATAACACGTACGCTCACCCAGAGTCGACCAGGCCGCCCACGATGGGCGGCCTTTTTATCGCGCTTTCGTGACAAAAAATTTGTGGTGAGTCGAACACTACAACAGAAAAAACAAAATCTTACATCCAGCTTTTACCCTTCACTCTCAAACTCATGTTGCCCCTCTTTTTTGTGCCACGCTCACAAGCGTAAAGTCGCTGCACTCGCGGCCACCGAGTTGGCGGCCGACCATCATTGAGAGGAGAGACATAGGATGCAAAAGCAACAAGGGTTTAGTTTGATTGAGTTACTCGTGGTCATTGGCATTATTGGCGCCCTGACTGCCATCGCCATTCCGCAATACCAAAAGTATCAAGATAAAGCCAAAGTTACTGCCGCAATTGCCACGCTGACTAATATGCGCTCCGTGGTAGAAGCAGAAATTATGGAAGAGGGCGTGTTCCCAGAAAATAATAAAAAAGAAGACCTTGGTATTCCTGATACAGTAACACTCAACCCTACTAAAGATTCTGTTAAAGGAAACATGACACTAGCCGTAGAGGGGTTACCGGGAGGTGGGGATGTAAAACTCTCACGCTCAGCTAAAGGCGAGTGGGAATGCACGCAACCGTCAACAAATATTGAAGTCGATGGTTGCAGCAGTAAGTCGGGTACCAAAAAGCCAACACCTTAAGCGAATATAAAAACAGGGACTCACGATGATCCCAACCGCTCAGTTGTATCAAGCCGGTTTATTGACCGATGCCCAGCGCGATGCGTTGGGCATTGGCGATGGCACACCGCTTAGCGTCTCCCGTTTGCTCGATGCCGGGGTTGACCCCACCGCGCTCGCCCACACCCTCGCGAGTCAGCATCACCTGCCTTTTTCGGAAAGCCATCAGTATCCGTTTAAAGCTACCTGCTATGCCCTCGACCGGCGCGATTTGATTCAGCGCCATCAAGTGTTGCCGCTTGCCCAGCAAGGCAAAGAGCTACTGCTTGGCGTCAGTGACCCAGATAACACAGAGGCGGTGGCTGATTTTCGCTTTTCAACCGGACTCAATGTTCGTTTGGTGGTGTTAAGCCAGCCGGATTTAGACGCAGCGCTGCGCCATTTATACGGCGCAGATATTGAGGGCACCGGCGATGGCATCACCATCAGTGATCAGGATTTAGCGGCCCTGACCGTCACCGATAGTCCGCAAGAAGATAGCGCGGAACTGCAAAGCGATCAGGCACCCATTAGCCGCTATATCCAGCAAATATTAGTTGATGCGGTACGAAAAAAAGCGTCCGACGTGCATTTTGAACCGTTTGAGGATCACTTCCAAATACGGTTTCGCCAAGACGGTTTACTGCAAACCTATGCCCATCCGCCCGCGGGCGTCTCGCGGCGCTTATCCACGCGACTCAAAATCTTGGCCCAACTCAATATTGCCGAACGACGCTTACCGCAAGATGGGCGAATCAAATTGACCCTTACTGCCGAGCATACGGTCGATATGCGGGTATCGACCTTACCAACGGTCTGGGGTGAAAAAGTGGTGGTTCGCTTATTGAATAATGGTCAGCAGCAACTGACGCTGCATGATTTAGGCTTAACCGAGTGGCAGCGCCAGCACTATCAAGCAGCGCTCGATCAACCACAAGGAATGATTTTATTCACCGGGCCAACCGGGAGCGGTAAAACTGTCTCATTATACAGCGGTTTGCACTGTCTCAATCAGCCGCAGCGAAACATTGCCACCGTTGAAGATCCGGTCGAGATCCAGCTTAATGGGATCAACCAAGTTAATGTCAATACGCGGATCGGACTCGATTTTGCGACCGCCCTCCGCGCCTTTTTACGCCAAGATCCCGACGTAGTCATGGTGGGAGAAGTACGCGATACCGACACCGCAGAGATCAGTATTAAAGCCGCACAAACTGGCCATTTGGTGCTCTCAACCTTACATACCAACTCTGCCGCAGAGAGCATCACGCGTTTAGCACATATGGGGATCGCGCCATACAACCTCGCCAGCTCATTGACCTTGGTGGTGGCGCAAAGGCTGGTGCGCCGGCTCTGTCCCGTCTGTAAGCAGCCTCACCCGCGTGATGACCCAAGCTTGACCCAGCTGATGCGCCTTTATCCGCGCTGCGACCCCACTCAAATCTATCAAGCCAATCCTCGCGGCTGTTACCGCTGTGACCAAGGTTATCAAGGTCGAACTGGCATTTATGAGGTGCTGCCTATCGACGACACCATTACTGACGCGATTTATCGCCATGCCAGTGCTAGCGAGCTCACCCAACTCGCTTGCCAACAAGGCATGTGGCGGCTGGCAGAGTCCGGCATTGCCAAACTCAATCAAGGGATCACCAGTGTGCAAGAACTCAGTCGCGYGATCCAACTGGCATAAGGAATGATCATGGCCAAGCAAACGTTATTCGTCTTTCATTGGCGTCAAGCCGTGCCGTTTGGGCGACACCAGAAAGGCCAAGTATTTGCGTATTCTGAGCACGATGCCCGCCAGCAACTCGCCGGCCAAGCTATCTTGCCAACACGCTTAATACGTCGACGCCTTTCTAGCTGGCAACAACGCCAGCACAAAGCCAAAGCGGCCGATATTACCCAGTTTTCACGCGAACTCACTACCTTGTTAGAGTCTGGCATCCCGATTGTTCAGGCACTCAACCTGATAGAAGAGAATCAAGTCAAAGCAGAAATGCGCTTAGTGGTTCGCTACCTTCGTCAACAACTAGAAGCTGGCACCAGCTTAAGCACGGCCTTGGCGCAAGCCAGCCCCCTATTTGATCGCTTTTACTGTGATCTGGTCGCTACCGGCGAACAAACCGGTCAACTTCCTTTGGTATTTGCTCGCCTTGCACTATATCGGGAAAAACAAGCCTTGCTGCGCAGTAAGGTGATGAAAGCCATGATTTATCCCACCATCGTCGTCAGTGTTGCGCTCGGTGTTAGCACTTACTTACTTTTGTTCGTGATCCCAAAATTTAAGCAGATTTTTGACTCTTTTGGGGCGCCCCTACCATGGCTCACACGGCAAGTGCTGGCATTGTCTGATTGGATGACCACCCATGCGCCAACCATTGCCGCTATCTTGATTGTCCTGATGTTATCGCATAAATGGCTACAACGGCATCGCCCGCGCTATCGGTACCACTATCACCACTGGCTACTTAAACTGCCTATCATCGGTGAGGTGCTGAGCAAAGCCTGTATCGCGAAGTTTTCCCGCACACTGGCCACAACCTTTAGCGCTGGGATCCCACTGATCTCCGGACTTAAATCGGCAACCAATATTCTCACCAACGACTATTATGCACACGGACTCATTCGAGTGTCTGCACACACAGCTACCGGGATCCCGCTCTATCAAGCGTTACGTGAAAGTGGCCGTTTTCCCAATATGATGACGCAAATGATCATGATTGGTGAAGAGTCTGGCGCATTAGACACCATGCTTAATCGGGTGGCAGTGATTTACGAGGAAGAGGTTGATAACACCGTCGATAATCTGGGTAAGATCATTGAGCCACTGCTGATTTTAGTACTCGGATTACTCATTGGTGGCTTGGTGGTTGCCATGTACCTTCCTATTTTTAATCTGATGTCCGTTCTCGGCTAAGCCAAGATAGAGTCTCGATACGTAACGCGCTATGATTCGCGCACAACAAGCAACAAGTAATAAGCAGGTGTCATGTTGGTGTTCTCCTCCCCGTTTTTTATCGTGATAGCCGGCCTGCTGGGTCTGGTTTTTGGCAGCTTTTTAAACGTGGTGATCGCCCGTTTGCCGACAATGATGGAACGCCAGTGGCGCCAAGAATGCCGGCTTAGCTTTCCTGACGCCAATATCGATGCGCCAGACGACACGCGCTTTGATTTAAGCTTACCCGCTTCGCATTGCCCACATTGCCACACAGCGATTGCTTGGTACGACAATATCCCGCTGATTAGCTGGCTCGCGTTAAAAGGCCACTGCCGGCATTGTCAAACCCGGATCAGTAAGCGGTATCCGTTAATTGAGCTGATGGGCGCCCTCGTCTGCATACTGCCCGCTTGGCTGATCACCTCACCTGGGTGGGCCATCGCAGTGATGGGCGCAAGCCTAACATTACTTGCGCTGACGATGATCGACTGGGACACCATGCTGCTCCCCGATCAAATCACGTTGCCGCTTCTTTGGGCCGGGATCGCACTCGCACTCATCGGCGTCAGCCCAGTATCATTGGCAGACAGCGTAACAGGCGCCATGATTGGCTACCTCAGCCTCTGGAGCTTATTTTGGACATTCAAACTGATCACTGGCAAAGAAGGCATGGGCTACGGTGATTTTAAGCTTTTTGCTGCCTTGGGCGCTTGGGTGGGCTGGCAAGCGTTACCCCTGTTAATTTTAATGGCCTCCATGAGCGGGGCCGTTGTCGGCGCGCTATGGCTTCGTTCTCAGCGGCAAGGTATGCAACATGCGTTTGCCTTTGGCCCTTTCATTGCCACGGCTGGCTGGCTAAGTCTGCTTTGGGGCGATAGCCTGTTACACTGGTATCTGTCACACATTTTAGGAGTCATCTAATGGCATGGGTAGTCGGATTAACCGGCGGGATTGGTAGCGGTAAAACCACAGTAGCGGACCGGTTTGCCGCAAAAGGGATCGATATTGTCGATGCTGACGTGATTGCACGTGAGGTAGTAAAACCTGGCAGCCAAGGACTGGGTGCGATTGTGGCGCGCTTTGGTGCGTTGGCATTAAATCATGATGGTAGCCTGGCGCGGGCGTGGCTTCGTGAGCGTGTATTTAGCCAACCAGACGACAAGCAATGGCTTGACGATTTACTCCACCCGTTGATTCGTACCCGCATGATTCAAGCTTGCGCCGACGCGCAATCTCAGTATTGTTTGCTTGTCGTGCCCTTATTAGTAGAAAATAACCTGATGACATTAGCCAATCGCATCCTTGTGGTGGATGTTGACCCGGCCACCCAGATAACCCGAACCTTGGCGCGCGATCAGGTCAGCCAACAACAAGTTCAGGCAATCTTGGCCGCGCAAGCCAGTCGTCAACAACGCCTCGACGTGGCTGATGACGTGATCGACAATACCCACACGGAGGCGGAACTTGATCGACAAGTTGATGCCTTACACCACACGTATTTAACCTTGGCAACCCAGGCAAACGCCGGTGTATAGCCGGACAGGATAGCTCAACGCTTATGACCAGCCTCACTGTGTATGAACACCCACTCAATGAACAGGTGCGTATTTATTTGCGCCTGGAGTACCTGCTCGACCAACTGGACGAAGTGAGCGGCCTTTCAGCACCCTGCCACCATATTCAATTTTTCCGCAGTTTATTCGATTTATTGGAAATTTTAGAGCAGGTGCAAGTAAAAGCAGACTTAGCCAAGGATTTGGATAAACTGAAGAAAAAGCTCAACGCATGGGCAAACGTACCGCAAGTGGATCAAACCCAGCTGAATCAGCTACTCGATCAGGTGGCCGCGCACCAACGTTCGGTGCTCCAAGCCAAACGCTTTGGTCAGCCACTGCGGGAAGATCGCTTCTTAACCAGCATCAAGCAACGCTTCTCGATTCCCGGAGGCAGTTGCAGTTTTGATTTGCCCGTTTTCCATTATTGGTTGCATCAGCCGCTCGCGGCCCGGCAAAATGCGATTCAAACTTGGATGGCTACCCTATCGCCGCTGCGTGATGCACTCGCTTTTTGGCTGCAACTAACACGCGAAAGCGCACACGGTGGCACCGCAACAGTAAAACAAGGGTTTTATCAACAAGAAGCCGATGGCGCTTGTTTAATTCGGCTAAAACTGGCACCGGATCTGGGCGTGTATCCTTTGGTATCAGGCCATAAAAATCGCTTCGCCATCCGATTTATGCCATTTAACGATGATCATGAGGTCGCCGACAATATGCCTGTTCATATCAGTGTCTGTTAAGGAGAAGTACGTGAGTAATACCCCCACTGTGGTGAAATGCCCGACCTGTCAACAGCCTGTGGTTTGGGGAGAGGTGAGTCCACACCGTCCATTTTGTAGTAAACGCTGTCAACTGATCGATTTAGGCGAGTGGGCCAGTGAAGAAAAAGCCATCCCCGGTGCACCTGATATCTCGGATGATGACTTGTGGTCAGAAGAGCAGCCCGACTGAGCAGGCTGCATTCACTTCACTGAGCAGGCTGCGCTCACTTCGCGTAGCAAACTGTATTAACACAATAGCAAGCGTCCTTCGCCCCGCTCGCGTGTTAGTGCTAGTGCTAGTGCTAGTGCAACCGAGTCAAAATCGGGCGTGAATTTTCTCAAGTACGGCGTCATTCGCGTCTGGAAACGTATAGTTATCCAGCTCAGCGATAGGCGCCCAAACCCCCTCTTGGCCTTCACAACCAGCCGGCTCACCATCAAAACGACACACTAAGAAAAAATCTAAGCTCAAGGCTTTGTCTGGAAAATCAAAGTCTAACGAAATAAACGGACTGACCTCGGTGGCATCAATACCCACTTCTTCTTTGAGTTCACGGAGCAGAGCGCGTTTAGGCGTTTCACTGCCTTCAATTTTCCCGCCCGGAAACTCCCACTTTCCTCCTTGGTGGGCCTGATCGTGACGACGTGTAATAAACACCTGATCTTGTGCCGAATTGACAATAATGCCCGCGGCAATACTTACCCGTTTCATGCACTCTCCTAATAATAAAAAAAGGCCGCGAAAACGGCCTTTTTGCTAACACAGGGTCAGGGGCTAGATTCTACCGTGACACTGTTTAAATTTCTTCCCTGATCCGCAAGGACAAGGCTCGTTTCGGCCAACTTTTCGCCCATCACGTACCACGGTTTCGTTGCCGCTGTCGTCACGTTCAGCGCTTTCACCATCATCAAACTGGTTTTCAGCCTGCGCATGATTAACCTGTTGCTGACGCGCCGCTTTCTCAGCACGTGCTTGACGTTCAGCTTCCATGCGCTCAACGTCGTCAGGCTGCTGAACACGAACACGACTCAAAGCGGTCACGACATCGGTTTTTAATGCATCTAACATGCCTTCAAACAGCTCAAACGACTCGCGCTTATACTCTTGTTTCGGGTTTTTCTGGGCATAGCCACGCAAATGAATGCCTTGACGCAGATGATCCATCGCCGCCAAGTGCTCTTTCCAAAGGGTGTCGAGCGTTTGTAGCATGACCGCCTTTTCAAAGTTACGCAGCGTTTCCGCGCCAACGGCTTCTTCTTTACCTTTGTACACCTCAATTAAGGCAGTCAGAATACGTTCACGCAGCAACTCTTCGTAGAGCTTGTCATCTTCATCCAACCATTGTTGAATCGGCAGCTCGATATCAAAATCGGCTTTTAAGCGCTTCTCAAGCCCAGCAATATCCCACATTTCTTCTAACGACTGTGGCGGGATATATTGGTTAACAATGGTATTAACCACGTCTTCGCGGTTGTGCTCAATCATCTCACTGATGTCATTTGAGACGAGCAATGCATCACGCAATTCATAAACCACTTTACGCTGATCGTTGGCGACGTCATCGAACTCAAGCAGCTGCTTACGAATATCAAAGTTACGGCCTTCAACTTTGCGCTGCGCATTCTCAATGGCTTTGTTAACCCAGGGGTGTTCAATCGCTTCCCCTTCAGCCATCCCGAGGCGCTTCATCATATTGGACACCTTCTCTGATGCAAAAATGCGCATCAGTGAGTCGTCCATGGATAGATAAAAACGGGTTGAGCCCGGATCACCTTGACGTCCGGCACGACCACGTAATTGGTTATCAATACGACGCGATTCGTGACGTTCGGTACCAATGATGTGTAAGCCGCCGGCTTCGACCACTTGGTCGTGCAGCTGTTGCCATTTTTCTTTCGCCGCTTCCACTTGGGCATCGGTGGGGTTTTCGACATCACCGAGAACCTGTTTCCAGCTTCCGCCCAGAACAATATCCGTACCACGGCCCGCCATGTTGGTCGCAATGGTGACTGCGCCTGGATAACCGGCTTGCTCCACAATATCCGCTTCGTGCGCGTGGAACTTCGCATTCAGTACCTGGTGCTTAATGCCATCTTTGTTAAGCGCATCAGACAACAGCTCAGACTTTTCAATCGATACCGTGCCCACCAATACAGGCTGACCGGCTTTTGCACGTGCTTTGATGTCTTCAGCAATCGCGACAAACTTTTCTTTCTCGGTCATATAAACCTGATCCGCATGGTCTTTTCGCACCATCGGACGGTTGGTGGGGATCACAACGGTATCGAGTCCATAAATCGACTGGAACTCGAACGCTTCGGTATCAGCGGTCCCGGTCATGCCTGAAAGCTTATCGTAGAGACGGAAAAAGTTCTGGAAGGTAATCGAGGCCAGTGTTTGGTTCTCGTTTTGGATTTTCACCCCTTCCTTGGCTTCTACGGCTTGGTGTAAGCCTTCAGACCAGCGACGACCTGGCATAGTACGGCCAGTGTGCTCATCAACAATGATGATCTCGTCGTCTTTAATGATGTAATCAACATCACGCTCAAACAAAACATGTGCACGCAGGGCGGCATTAATGTGATGGATAAGGCTAATGTTGGCGGGCGAATAAAGGGTATCATCCTCTCCCATCAAGCCGTTTTTCTTCAGCAAGTCTTCAACAAACTCTTGACCGTTTTCGGTCATGTAAACCTGCTTCGCCTTTTCATCGACCGTGAAATGGCCATCACCTTGATAATCTTCGGTGTCTTCTTCTGCTTGCTGCTTTAAGCTCGGAATCAAGGCATTAATGCGCTGATACATTTCGGAGCTATCTTCTGCCGGCCCCGAGATAATTAATGGCGTTCGCGCTTCATCAATTAAGATGGAATCGACCTCATCGACGATAGAGAAGTAGCGATCACGCTGAACGCGGTCTTCGGCGCGAAACGCCATATTGTCACGCAAATAATCAAAACCGAATTCGTTATTGGTGCCGTACAGCACATCGCACGCATAGGCGGCTTTTTTCGCTTCCGGCGGCATATTCGGTACATTGACGCCAACCGTCATCCCTAGAAACTCAAACAAAGGACGGTTGGTTTCAGCATCACGCTCGGCCAAGTAATCATTGACGGTGATAATGTGAACCGACTTGCCGGTTAACGCGTTCAGGTAGGAAGGCAGGGTCGCCGTGAGCGTTTTACCCTCACCGGTACGCATCTCGGCAATTTTGCCGTTATGCAGCACAATCCCACCAATCATCTGCACATCAAAATGGCGCAGACCGAAGACACGCTTCGAGGCTTCTCGTACTGTTGCAAAGGCTTCTGGAATAAGATCATCCAGTTCAGCGCCTTGATCTAGGCGCTCGCGGAACTCAACGGTTTTCGCTTTTAGCGCATCGTCGTTCAACGCTTCAAATTGGGGTTCGAGTTTGTTGATTTCATCAACAACTTTTCGCAGCCGACGCAAGGTGCGGTCATTTCGGCTTCCGATAACTTTAGTCAGGACTTTCGATAACATGGCGTTGCCGGTACTCTTTTTAATGGTCTTCCCACATGGGCGGCCGCTACACTGCCACTCTGTTGGCGTGTTTCAGTTCAACGCGGGTTGGCTTAAGCTCATCGATTCAACATGAGATAACAAGGCTTATCTCTTTTAAGTGGAGCCAAATCGGACAGAATTCAAGGGCGATCACGCCGCTTCACAACAATTTCCACGTAACTGATAATGTGATAGACGGAATGGAAAAAGGCTCTCCCTTATCGCCGTACCCATGCGACACTTACCTGTGAATGATTCGCGCACTGTATATTGTACTCCCCCAGCAATCCCTAATTGATCAAATGGGTTAGCTTACATGCTGGGGTCACGCATGTATGATAAGGTAAAATAGTCTCACATCCTATGACAAATCTAGGACTCAAGGGATCAATTAGCGAAAATTAGACGCTGTGCGCCCGTTCCCACACCGAATTGATGACAAAAAAGGCAGTTATTGTGCTATGAGAGACCATCGTCCTCGCTCAACGCTACACCTGCTAGAGAGCGACTCCAACAACATTGCCCAACGGGCGGTCGAGCTTGCCAAGCTAAACAAGCTGATCTTAGCATTGTTGCCCGGTGAAACCTCAAAGGCATGTCGCGTTGCCAATTATCGTGATGGCGTATTAGTGATTGAAGTAGGTAGCGCCGCTTGGGCCATGCGACTTAACTATGAACGTCAGCACCTGCTCTCGGTGTTACGCACCAAAGGCCTCGCGAGCTTGACGACCATTGAGGTGAATATTAATCCAGCATTAGCCGCCGCGGACAGAACAGACCACGAGAAGGCCCCTTCTCGTCATCTTAGCCAAGCCTCTGGCGAGTTGCTTCGCGCGTTAGGGGAAGGCGCTTCCCCAACATTAAAAGCACGATTTGAAGCATTAGCTAACCTGGCCCATGATCAAAAAAAGCCAGAGTAAACTCTGGCTTTTTTATCTTAATCGAGTATTTGGTTACGATGCCTAGCGGTTAGGCTTCATACCGCTTTCTGTCAGCGGTCACACCATCTGGTGGCGTATACGCAAGTAGTAGCTTATGCGCAAGAATATCGCTTAGGCCAATACCATTCCCGGTTCAGCAAATGCCACAGGAGAGGTTTCAGTCTCTTCAAATGTGACCCACTCCCACGCTTCTTGATCGGCCAACACCGCGCGTAACAGCTTGTTGTTTAAGGCATGGCCTGATTTGTAGGCGCGCATTTCACCAAGAATACTGTGTCCACACATGTACAAGTCACCAATGGCATCCAGGACTTTGTGCTTAACCAGTTCATTGTCAAAACGTAGGCCGTCTTCGTTCAAAATGCGATAATCATCCAGAACAATCGCGCAGTCAAAGCTGCCACCCAAACACAAGTTTTGTGACTGCAAGTATTCGATATCACGCATAAAACCGAAGGTTCGCGCGCGGCTCAAGTCTTTAATAAAAGATTGACTTGAGAAGTCGAGCACCAAGTTTTGTTGCTCCGATTCAATCGCCGGATGGTCGAATTCGATGGCAAAGTCGAGACGGAAGCCATTATAAGGCAACAGTTCCGCCCACTTATCATCGTCTTCAATGCGAACAGGCTTTTTGATACGAATGAATCGTTTTGGCGCATTTTGGACATCGATACCCGCAGACTGCAGCAAGAAAATAAACGGACTTGAACTGCCATCCATAATCGGAATTTCTGGCGCATTCACTTCGATAATGATGTTATCGATACCCATTCCTGCAATTGCAGCACTGAGATGCTCAACGGTTGAGATGCGAACACCCGCGTCATTCACTAAGGCGGTGCACAGCATGGTATCGCGCACATCCTCAGGGTTGGCCGGAAAATCAACCGGCGGCTCCATGTCAGTGCGACGATAAATCACACCGGTGTTGGCAGGAGCCGGACGCAGAGTAAGCGTAACCTTACGCCCAGAGTGGAGACCCACACCAGTCGTTTGGACCATACTTTTCAATGTTCGCTGTCTAATCATCGGCTTATCTCAACTTTTTCTTAAAAAAGTGTGCTCTGCGTCACTCATTACCCTGTCACCTTAGACAAGGGGAGCGAGATGGTAGCACATCACTGGCTACAAACCAAGCAATTGCGATCAGTCAGCTTGTTTACGCAAAAACGCAGGAATATCGAGATAATCATGCTCAGTCTGCGATTTTGGTGCTGCATTCGATGAAGCAGCTGGCTGCTCTTTCGCCGCTGGGTTTGAACTTGCCGCCTGAGGTTTATCCTGCAAAGGCTGTGCCTTTTTAGGCTCGGCTTTTGCTTGCCCAGACTGTGCATTGGTGACCAAGGTAATGTCTGGCTTACGTTCGTTGCCAATCCCGGTCGCCACCACAGTCACTCGCAGCTCGTCGCTCATTTCTGGATCCATCGACGTTCCGATCACCACAGTGGCATTGTCTGATGCAAATGCTTTGACGGTGTTACCCACAGTCTCGAACTCATCAAGACGCATATCAAAGCCTGCTGTAATGTTGACTAGCACACCACGCGCACCCGCCAAGTCGATGTCTTCAAGAAGTGGGCTAGAAATTGCCATCTCTGCCGCTTCTTCAGCACGATCTTCGCCCGTTGCAACACCACTGCCCATCATTGCGTGTCCCATTTCTGACATCACAGTGCGTACGTCAGCAAAGTCGACGTTAATATGGCCAGGGCGTGTGATCAGTTCTGCAATCCCTTGTACGGCATTGCGTAACACATCGTTCGCCTTCGCAAAGGCATCCAGCAAGGTAATGCCGCGACCTAGCACCTTAAGCAATTTTTCGTTGGGAATCGTAATCAGCGAGTCAACTTGCTTTGACAGCTCTTCGATTCCTTGCTCGGCAAACGCCAGTCGCTTTTTACCTTCGAAGCTGAAAGGTTTGGTGACCACAGCAACGGTCAGAATCCCCATTTCTTTCGCGATTTCCGCGATAACAGGCGCTCCCCCGGTGCCGGTACCACCGCCCATTCCGGCTGCGATAAATACCATATCGGCACCTTCGAGCTCAGCTTTAATCGCATCGCGATCTTCGAGTGCGGAATCACGCCCAACTTGCGGATTTGCCCCCGCGCCAAGTCCTTTGGTGATATCACCGCCAATTTGAATGACCGTGCCGACACTGCTTTTCCGTAGTGCTTGGGCATCCGTATTAATGCTAATAAAGTCAACCCCTTCGATTGACTCACGCAC
This sequence comes from Salinivibrio sp. AR647, assembly GCF_001995415.1. Lineage (NCBI taxonomy): Bacteria > Pseudomonadati > Pseudomonadota > Gammaproteobacteria > Vibrionales > Vibrionaceae > Salinivibrio > Salinivibrio sp. AR647. Next base: position 255,742 of record NZ_MUFE01000001.1, read on the forward strand.
CATATGTTCAACGGCGTTACCACCGCCACCGCCAATGCCGACGACCTTAATCACCGCATCGTCAGACATTTCCATCATCGGTTCAAACATGAGTTCTCTCCGTCCTTCCTGTTCGCATCAGGGTTAAAATTCTTTCTTAAACCAGCTACTCAGCGTCTTAATCCAGCTAGCCACAGCCCGCTTTTGTTCTGGTTCACTCGTTTCTGTCAGCAAGCTTTCTTTACCGTAGTGTAAAAGCCCAACCGCGGTTGCATAGCAAGGCGCTTGTACATAATCAGTCAGTCCCGTGACATTGGCTGGCTGTCCAACACGCACTTGGTTTTGGAACACGCGTTCCGCGCATTCAACCAGCCCGTGCATTTGTGATGCCCCGCCAGTAAGCACTATTCCAGCTGCCATTTGATGTTTCACACCATCGCTACGCAGTTTTTCTTGAATGGCGACTAATTTTTGATTCACCAGCCCCAACAATTCTGAACAACGCGGCTCAATCACTTCAGACAAGGTTTGTCGCTGTAACGTCCGCGACGGGCGTCCACCCACGCTCGGCACATTGACTTTTGCATCCTTATTCACCAGCTCACTCAATGCACAGCCATATTTCACTTTAATGTCTTCTGCATCCGCCAGTGGGGTGCCAAAGGCATAGGCTATATCGCTGGTGATCACATTGCCCGCGTAAGGAATGACCTCGGCATGCCGAAGTGCGCCGCCAGTCCAAACTGCAAGATCCATGGTACCGCCGCCAATATCGACCACGCACACGCCGAGCTCTCGTTCATCCGGCGTGATCACCGCATGGCTCGCTGATAGCCCGGAGAAAATCAGTTGATCCACTCTAAGACCACAACGCTCCACGGCTTTCTCAATATTTTTCGCGGTATCATTGTGACATGTGATGAGGTGCACACTGGCTTCCATCCTTACGCCAGATAGGCCGAGCGGATTTTTGATCCCTTCTTGGTAATCGATTTTGTATTCTTGCGGGATCACATGCAGCACGCGCTGCTCATCACTGATTTTGACCGACTTTGCGGTATGAATCACGTTGTCTATATCGTCTTGGGTAACCTCTTCATCCGAAATTGTCCCCATGCCTCTCTCAGTTTGGCAGTGAATGTGCTTTCCTGACAAAGAAAGATAGACAGAACTGATTTGGCAATCGGCCATCATCTCTGCTTCATTCACCGCACGCTGAACAGATTTAACCACAGATTCTAAGTCGTTAACGCCACCCTTATCCATGCCGCGTGATGGGCTGCTGCCCACACCCAGTACGTTGATGGTGCCGTCTGGCAGTACTTCACTGACCAGAGTAGACACTTTGGACGTCCCAATATCGAGCCCAACTATCAGTGACTTATCTGTCGTTTTATTCATTCACACCATCTCTTAATCTTGGCTATTCGCGGGGCCTGTTTCGCTTTTCCAGCCAACGGCCGCGCCCGTGTCATAACGCAAATCTACATAGGCAATTGTTTTATCTTGCGCACTGATCCGCGGGTATAACGCGACCAAGCGAGCAAGCCGTTCTTGCCGGGCTGTCCGCCCTAACTCAATCCGTACGCCATCTCGTGTCACGATACGCCAAGACCGACGTTTATTCAGTGACAGCGCTTGTATCGATAAACCAATTTTCCGCAGTTTCTTTTCCAGTTCACGACTCGTCGCCAGCACTTCTTCAGCTGAGCCGGGTGTGCCGTGTAGCGAAATTAACGATTTGTCAGCCACATCACTGGGTGAACCATCAAAAACCTCACCGCTTGGTGTGAGCAACTTTTGCCCGTTCCAAATCGCACTCGCGCGATATTCAGTGATGTGCACCTTCAAGGTATCCGGCCATTGCTTTCTCACGGCCACATGCTTCACCCAAGGCAGAGCCTCAATGCTGCTCTGGATGCTATCCACATCCTGCAGCATAAAGCTCTTTAACTCGCCCACTGACAACACCGCCTCTCGGACTTGCGTCGCTGTCACGTAAGTCTGGTCGCCTTCGAGCATCAGTTGCGATAAGGGGAGCTGCTGCTCATCACTCATCCAATCAATCACACGAGCTAGACCAAAGAGCATCAGGATAATAACCCCAATTAAAAACGCGAGTGATGCGCTTTTTTGGCGATCTAGCTGCACCATTCCTTGCACTCGTGTAAGGGCATTAACCATGCTCATACCTATCTTATCGCCTTGTGTCGATGCTACTTGACACTCATCGCGAAAAAACCGACTGATTATAGCGATCCCGCGCCAAGCACTCCAACACAGATATGCATTTTCATACATAAGCTGGGATCTATTGCGCGCATTTTGGCTCCTGAACGCGATAAAAATCTATTTTTTGATCACCAAGAGCGCAATTGCGCGCCGTTTTTACGTTGCCAACTTGTGTTTTATTGTGCCATTTCAGCCTTGTCTAGCTGTTTTGCCGCTAAGTTTTTCGCTACTTTACCAATATCTCCCGCCCCTTGTGTTAAAACCAAGTCATTCGCTTGAATAACATTGGCGAGCGCGGAGGGTAAGGCGTCGGCATTCGGCACAAAAATCGGGTCCAGCTTGCCGCGAGCGCGAATGCTACGACAAAGACTTCTCCCATCGGCTCCCGCAATCGGGGTTTCACCAGCCGCATACACATCTAGCATCAGCAACACGTCGACTTTTTCCAACACATTGGCAAAATCATCATAAAGATCGCGCGTACGACTATAACGATGTGGCTGAAAAATCATAACCAAGCGATGGTTTTGCCAGCCACCGCGTGCGGCTTTAATCGTAACATCCACTTCGCTAGGGTGATGGCCGTAATCGTCCACCAGCAAGGCAGTGCCGTCATCGACCGGAAACTCGCCAAGTTGATCGAAACGGCGTCCCGTCCCGGCAAAATTAGCGAGGGCACGTAAAATAGCGTCGTCGTCCACGCCGTCTTCGGTTGCTACCGCAATCGCTGCTGCCGCATTCAGGGCGTTGTGCTGGCCTGGCGTATTCAAGCGAATGGTCAAGGTTTCGCGGCCAGGGCGTGTCACTTTAAAAATGCCACATTGCCCATGTTGCTGGTAATCATGTAAACATACATCCGCATCCTGCGAGAACCCATAGGTGATCACTTGACGACCAATCGACGGAATTAACTCGCGAACCACAGGATCATCAATACACACCACCGCTAAACCATAGAACGGCAGATTATGGAGAAAGTCGATAAACGTCTGTTGCAGTTTTGCGAAACTACCGCCATAGGTATCCATGTGATCCGCTTCAATATTGGTCACAATGGCGACCATAGGCTGCAAGTGTAAAAACGACGCGTCGCTCTCATCCGCCTCTGCAATCAAATAACGACTGCTTCCCAAACGTGCATTGGTGCCCGCACTTTTTACTAACCCGCCATTCACGAAAGTGGGATCCAGGCCTGCCTCAGAAAAGATCTGCGTCACCATCGCGGTCGTGGTGGTTTTGCCGTGGGTACCGGCAACGGCAATACCATGCCGGTAGCGCATTAATTCGGCAAGCATTTCTGCCCGTCTGACCACCGGGATCCGTAAAGCTTTTGCCGCTTCAACTTCCGGGTTGTCAGCTTTAATTGCTGTTGATACCACCACCACACTGGCTTGTTCTATATGGCTCGCTTGATGACCGATAAAGATCTGCGCCCCCATGGATGCCAATCGCTCCGTGACGATATTCTGTGCAAGATCCGAGCCGGTTATTTGGTAACCTTCATTAATCAGCACCTCAGCAATACCGCACATGCCTGCACCGCCAATCCCGACAAAATGGATCCGCTTGACCCGGCGCATTTCCGGGATCATGGCGCGAAGTTTTTCCAGCTGCTGATTATCCAATTTACCCATTATCTATTCTCTATGTGTTTGCGTGTGCGGTAATAGCATCCGCAACGCGGGCATCTGCATCAATAATGGCAGCGTCACGCGCCGCCGTCGCCATCGCTAACAGGCGGTGGCGGTCTAACCGATTGATTGTTTCCGCCAGTGACTGGGCGGTCAGTGATGGCTGCTCAATCATTAAAGCCGCACCACGGGCGACTAAGTAATCACCGTTGAGTGCTTGTTGCCTATCTGCATGCATAAAGGGGACAAAAATCGCCCCAACGCCAGCCGCCGCTAATTCAGACACGGTAAGCGCGCCGCTTCGACAAATTACCACATCGGCCCAAGCGTAAGCCTCGGCCACGTCATCAATAAATTCGCTCACATCAACATCGACCATTCCGGCGTGTTGATAAGCGGAAAGCGTCTTTTCCGCATTATTTTTTCCGGCTTGATGACGCACCGTCACCGACTGTTCTAGCCGTGGCATTGCCTCAGGCACCGTTTGATTGAGGATACGTGCGCCTTGACTGCCCCCCATCACCAAAATACGTAGTGCACCTTGACGGTCTGCGAATCGTTGCGCGGGATCCGGGAGGTCACACACGTCTCGACGTACGGGATTCCCAACCACCGGCTGCCCATCAAACGCGCCCGGGAAGGCTTGCAACACTTGCTTGGCAACTTTGGCTAACCACTGATTGGTCAGCCCCGCCACGGCATTTTGCTCATGAAGTATCACTGGTACACCACTTAACCAAGCGGCGATTCCGCCTGGACCACTGACATAACCGCCCATGCCCAACACCGCATCGGGTTTGACACGTTTAATCACTTGGCGTGCCTGCCAAATGGCACTGACAATCATCCAAGGGGCTCGTAGCTTGCGCATCAGTCCGGATCCAATCAAGCCTTTGACACGAATAAATGCGATCTCGATACCATATTTGGGAACGAGTTCGGCTTCCATGCGATCAGCGGTACCGAGCCAACAGATGTCCCATCCCTGCTTTTCTAAAAACTTGGCGACCGCAAGGCCGGGAAATACATGACCACCGGTCCCGCCTGCCATCACTAATAATCGTTTTTTAGTCATGTTTATGATCTTTACCTTGATAAGGGGTTTTTTGGTGTGCTTGAGACGTCGCTAAGCGGTATTCGTGATCAATGCGCAGTAACAAGGCCACCGCGACCGCCATAATCACCAAGCTCGATCCCCCGTAGCTGATCAGTGGCAAGGTTAACCCTTTGGTCGGCAACATGCCCGCCGCCGCACCGACATTCACCAGGGTTTGAAAGGCAAACCAAATGCCAATGCCAAAGGCTAAAAAACCACCGAATAACTGGTTTTGCGCCAGACAGTGCTTTCCAATGAAAAGCGCTYTGAATACGAGGAAAAAAATAAGACACAGAATCACACTTACACCCACGAGTCCGAGTTCCTCGGCAATGACCGCAAAGACAAAGTCAGTGTGCGCCTCCGGTAAATACTCTAACTTTTGAATCGAATTCCCTAGCCCTTGGCCAAACCAGCCGCCACGTCCAAATGCCATCAGAGATTGCGTCAGCTGGTAGCCACTGCCAAACGGGTCTTGCCAAGGATCTAAAAACGCAGTGACTCGCCGCACTCGATAGGGTTCAGCAATGATTAAGCCCGCGACCAAGGTCAGACCCGTCATCAACAAGGCGATAAACTGCCACAATTTTGCCCCAGCCATAAACAACATGCCCACGGTGGTCACAAACATCACCACCACTGAGCCTAAATCCGGTTGAATCAGCAACAACCCCGCAAACAGCAGCAACACAGCCAGCGGCTTGGCAAAACCACGGAAATGTTCACGGACTTCACCATGGCGGCGCACCAGATACCCGGCTAAAAAGACAAATAAAGATAACTTGSCAATCTCGGCCGGTTGGATATTGATCCCCGCGATAGAAATCCATCGTACCGCGCCATTGACCGAGCGACCCACCACCAACACCGCCAGCAAGAGAATCGATGAGATCAATAACATGTAGCCACTGTAGCGCTGCCAAAGTTTGACAGGGATATACATCACCGCCACCGCCGCCAACATGGCAACCAGCAAATAAAAGGCATGGCGTTTGGCAAACAAAAAGGGGGCATCCGCCAGTCGTAATCCAACCGGGAGCGAGGCTGAGGTGACCATGACAAGGCCAATAACCATTAGGAGCAGAGACGTCCACACCAATTGGCGATCGTACAGTACCCCCGGCGATGGCGTTCGGAGCCACTGCCAACAATATTTGGGGAATGCACGCACTGCTGTCATAACGGCCTCGCGATAACAGATTCTACGCCGGCAACAAACGCCTGACCACGAGCGGCAAAGTTAGTAAATTGATCCAAACTTGCACACGCTGGCGACAGCAATACCATGTCGCCTTTCGTTGCAGCCGTTGCCGCGGCATCGATGGCTTGTTGCAGGGTATCAAAGCACTGTGCCGACGCGTCCAGTGCGGCTAATTGGGCTTGATCTTTACCAAAACAGTAAAGCCTGACAGGTAACTTGGCGAGTGCAGGCTGCAACACACTAAAGTCGGCGCCTTTACCCTCTCCGCCTACTAACAGGTGTAAGTAACCGCTCACTTCAAGACCATCAAGCGCCGCTAACGTACTGGCAACATTGGTGGCTTTGGAGTCATTCACCCAGATCACACCTTGGTGCTCAGCGACTTTTTGACAACGATGTGCCAGTCCAGTGTAAGTGCGCAGCGCGGTGATTTGAGCGGACTGGCTCACCCCGACACTATCAGCCAATGCCATGGCCGCGAGGCTGTTTGCTACATTATGGCGACCAACAAGACTCAGTGAGGATACCGGTAGCACAGGCTTTCCTTGCGCCGATAACCACACTTGCCCATCGTCAGTGCCCAAACAGTAATCGCCCTGGCTAAAGCCAAACAAACACATGTCGGCATCAATCTGTGTCTGTGCATCATCTGCATTGCCGATCAAGGTAGTTGCATGGGTAAAAATACGACATTTCGCCGCCCGATAATCCGCCAAGCTTTGATACCTGTCCATGTGATCTTCTGAGAAGTTCAAGAAGGCGGCGCCTTGAAGGGTCAATGACTCAGTGGTTTCCAATTGAAAGCTGGACAGCTCTAACACATAGAGGTCGTGGCCTTTGTCGAGCAAATCCAGTGCCGCCACGCCGATATTACCGCCCACGCCCACATTAATGCCGTCAGCTTTCGCCATTTCTCCCACCAGCGCCGTGACCGTACTTTTGCCATTTGAACCGGTAATCGCCACTGCGGGCTTATCGCAGTACCAAGCGAAGAGTTCAATATCACCAACAATGGGCGTGCCCGCGGCATGAACAGGCGCCAAGACGGGGGTGGCAAGCGAGATACCAGGATTAATCACCACCAAGTCAGCTGACGCCAGCCATGCCGAATGCCAACTTCCCGTATGTCGTGCGACCGTCTCTGGCAGCTGCGCCTCTCCAGGAGGGGATTGGCGCGAATCCATCACGCGGATCATGGCGTCAGGATGATGGCGAGCAATAAAGTTCACCACTGAGAGGCCGGTGATCCCCAGCCCCATCACCACGATATGCTTAAACTCGGTTAATGTGCGGTGGCCTGGTTGCGTCATGGTTAACGGACCTTCAAGGTGGCGAGGGCAATCAACACCAGCATCAACGAAATAATCCAAAACCGTACGATCACCCGAGGCTCTGGCCAGCCTTTCAATTCATAATGGTGATGAATCGGCGCCATACGGAAAATCCGTTGTCCCCGCAGTTTGTACGAGCCTACCTGCAAGATCACTGAGATGGTTTCCATCACGAACACCCCGCCCATGATGATCAATAGCAATTCTTGACGGACCAGCACGGCGATTGTGCCCAATGCACCGCCCAACGCCAGTGAGCCCACATCGCCCATAAAAACTTGCGCCGGATAAGTGTTGAACCACAAAAAGCCCAGCCCCGCGCCAACAATGGCCGCGCAAACCACAACCAGTTCACTGCTGTATTCGATATACGGAATATGCAGGTAGCTGGCGAAATTGACGTTACCGGTCGCCCAAGCAATAAAGGCGAAGCCGCCGGCAACCATCACGGTTGGCAAAATAGCCAAGCCATCTAAGCCATCAGTGAGGTTCACCGCATTGCTGGTTCCCACGATGACAAAGTAAGTGAAGACAATATAAAACAGACCAAGCTGGGGCATCACGTCTTTAAAGAAAGGCACCACCAGTTGTGTCGCCGCGGTGTCATTGCCATGGGCGTAGAGCGCGAACGCCACCCCGAGTGCGATCGCAGATTGCCAAAAGTACTTCCAGCGGGCGACTAATCCATCGGTATTTTTACGCACTACCTTGCGGTAGTCATCAACAAAACCAATCGCACCGTATCCCAGTAGCACGACCATCACAGCCCACACATAGGGGTTGGATAAATCGGCCCACAACAAAACGGTTAAACTAATGGCAGCAACAATTAAGACCCCGCCCATCGTCGGCGTACCGCGTTTGCTAAAGTGAGATTCGGGGCCCTCCTCGCGAACAACTTGACCAATCTGCATCGACTGTAAACGTCGAATCAGACGTGGGCCGGCCCAAAGCGAGAAAACCAATGCCGTCAGTGCACTAACAATGGCGCGAAATGTCAGGTATTCAAACAAGCGCATTGAGGGTAAAAGGTTTTGTAGTACTTCCGCTAGCCATAAAAGCATTAGCAAGCCTCCTTGATTGCGGTGACAACCGCTTCCATCGCCATCCCTCGGGCGCCTTTAATCAGTATCGTGTTAGGTGTTTGTGTTTTTATCATGGCTACTACGTGCGCAATCAGCGCCTCTTTACTGTCAAAATGATCGCCGCCACAGCGTTCGCTGATCACACGGCTATCGCGTCCGGTCGTGAAGACACGGTTAACGGCAGCTTGCGCCGCATGCTCGCCAACTTCACGGTGCATTTGCTCACTGTATTCACCCAGCTCTGCCATATCACCGACGATCAACCAACGCTCACCTGGATAGCTGGCTAAAACATCAATGGCAGACTTCATCGCTGGGACACTGGCGTTATAGGTATCATCAATCAGTCGTAACCCTGGACGAGGCTCACTCACTTGTGTGCGTCCTGCGACGTTTTCTACCGACTCAAGCCCAGTCACGACATCCGCCAGACTCACGCCGGGTAACTGCATCGCCGCACAACCGGCCATTAACGCATTAATAATATTGTGCTTGCCCGGTAGCGGCAGCATCACCGACTGTTGGCTCTGTCCGTCACTCAGCGTGAGCTGATAACAGCCCGCGTTTGTCAGGGCACTATCAATCAAGGTCAGGGGGGCGGCTTGCGTGTCTGTTACCGCAATCACCTGCTTATCTGCCAGGACGTCACCCCATATATCACCACCGTGGCTACCCTGATTCACCAACGCTATCCCGCCTTCGGGCAGCCCTTGATAAATTTCGCCTTTGGCAACAGCCACGCCCTCTAATGAGCCGAACCCTTCGAGATGGGCCGCGGCTAAGTTAGTGACCACGGCAATATCAGGCTTGACCAATGATGTGGTATAAGCAATTTCACCAATATGGTTAGCGCCGAGTTCAATCACCGCATAGTGGTGTGCAGGAGTGAGTCGAAACAACGTCAGCGGGACACCAATATCATTATTGAAGTTACCGGCAGTCGATAACGTGGATCCTTTCTGTGCCAGGATCGCCGCCAACATTTGTTTGACTGTGGTCTTACCGCAGCTCCCCGTGATCGCAATGGTCGGCACCTGGCATTGCTGTTTGACCCAAGCGCCTAACTGACCGAGGGCAAGGCGTGTATCGTCCACCAGCAATTGGGGTATATCAATGTTCAACTGGCGCGAAACCACCATCGCGGCGGCGCCTGATGCTTTTGCCTGCTCAGCAAAATCGTGGCCATCAAAACGGTCACCTTTTAGCGCGACAAACAGTGCCCCCGCGCGCAGCTCACGCGTATCGGTGGTAATGGCATCGATCGGCGGCGTGCCCGACGCGTGATCGGCATAATACACAGTGGCCCCTATCGCATTCGCCAATGTGCTGAGGGTTGTCCGAATCATGATAACTCCTTGAGTCGCGCCGCGACCGTCTCGCGGTCAGAGTAATGCACCTTGCCATGCGCGAGCACTTGATAGTCTTCATGGCCCTTGCCCGCCACCAAGACAATGTCGTCGGCTTGCGCTTGCTCGATGACCTGCGTCACCGCTTGAGCGCGGTCATGCTCTACCCATACACATTCGGGGTTGTGCAGCCCCGCGAGCATATCTTGCGTGATCGACTCAGGGGCCTCACCGCGAGGGTTATCATTGGTCAACACCACCTTGTCGGCATGCTGCTCAGCCACTCGGGCCATCACCGGGCGTTTACGCGTATCACGATCGCCGCCACAACCAAATACACACCAAAGTGCGCCGTGGCAATGACGTCGTAAGGCCAGTAGTGCTTTCTCAAGCGCATCGGGCGTGTGAGCATAGTCAACCACCACGGTCGGTTTGTCAGGCGCAAGAAAAACCTCCATGCGCCCCACAACCGCTTGTAGCTGCTGACTACTCGCCAACAAGGTTGATAACGAATAACCCAGCCCCAGCAAAGTCGCCAGGCTCACAAGGAGGTTGCTGACATTAAAATCACCCACTAACTCTGCATACATGTCACCCTGGCCCCACGAGGAGTCAATACGAACACAGACCCCCTCGGTGGTATAGGTCACCGACTGTGCCAGTACATACCGGCCGGCGTGAGCACTTAATGCGTCGGGCTGCATGGCGACGGCAATCGCGTCAGGCCATTGCTGGAGCCAAGTGCGCCCCACGGCATCGTCAGCGTTTATCACTTTGAGCGGAGAGCCCAAATCAAACAGTTGCTTTTTCGCCGCCGCATAGGCATCTAAGGTGCCGTGATAATCGAGATGATCATGGCTTAAATTGGTAAACACAGCCGCATCCAATGCCAGGCTCGCGACTCGTCCTTGGACTAAACCATGTGAAGACACTTCCATCGCGACATGGCGTGCACCTTGCTGCGCAAACGCCGCAAGCTGGGCTTGAATACCAATGGCATCGCCCGTGGTGTTTTCCGCCGCTTCTAATTGGCCAATAAAGCCATTGCCAGTGGTGCCCATCACCGCGGTCCGCTCACCTAAGGCATCTAACCACTGTGCAATCAATTGGGAGACTGTGGTTTTACCATTGGTGCCGGTCACGCCAATCATGCCTATGTGCTGTTGCGGGTGCTGATAAAAACGCGCGGCCAATGCCGATAAGGAAGCAGGTAAAACGCATAAACTGATGAGCGGCACATTCTGATGCCACTGCACAGCATTTTGCTCCGCTTGCTGCACCACAGCCACAGCACCGGCCTGAATCGCGGTATCGATAAACTGGCGACCATCAACTTGGTGGCCTTTTATCGCCACGAATACATCACCTTGACGGATTTTGCGGCTATCCAAGGATAGGTGCCGTACCGGCATCGAGGGCACATCCGCCAGCCAAGGGCTCAGCCATTGGTTTAAATCATTCATCGCCATTCACTTCATTTGCATGCTTTGCCACTTGCAACGCCGGACCCGTACCGGCATCCGGTGCAATGTTTAAAATCTGGAGGGCGCTTTTCATCACGCTCGAAAACACAGGTGCCGCGACCTGCCCGCCATAATATTTGTCGCCTTGCGGCTCGTTGATCACCACCACCATGGCCAGCTTAGGATCGCTAATGGGGGCCAGCCCCGCGGTGTAACCAATATATTCGTCGCCATAGCCACCGGCGACAGCGACTTTCGCGGTCCCGGTTTTGGCGCCAACGCGATAGCCATCAACCGCGGCACGACGCGCACTGCCGCCTTCTTGGGTCACCCCTTCCAGCATTTGCAGGACTTTATAGGCATTTTCGCGCGAGGCAACTTGCTTACCTTCTGTGACGCCTTCACGCTTTAAAATGCTCAGTGGTCGATTAATACCCAGCGATCCTAGCGTGGCATAAGCACGCACAAGCTGAGTCGGTGTCACCGATAATCCATAGCCAAAGGCTAGCGTGGCACGTTCAAAATCTGACCAACGACGCCGAGAGGGGAAATGGCCCACAGATTCACCAACCAGCTCAACGCCCGTACCGGTGCCGAGTCCAAAGCTGCCATACTGACCTAATAAGGTCTCTACAGGCATGGCTAATGAGAGTTTACTCACACCGATATTACTGGATTTTTTGAGAATACGCGCAAGGTTAGCTTTGCCGACTTTAGAAACATCACGCACTCGACTGCCACCGATTTGCATAATGCCGTTGCCGGTATCTATTACGGTGTCCATATCAGCAACACCGTTTTCTAATGCCGTGAGTACCACAAAAGGCTTCATGGTTGAGCCCGGTTCAAACACATCAGTAATCGCGCGATTACGCATGTTAAAGCTTTTGAGTGAGCTACGATTATTGGGGTTATAGGAGGGGGCGTTGACCATGGCCATCACTTCACCGGTCTTCACGTCCACCATCACCAAAGAGCCCGAGGTGGCGCGGTAATCGGCGACGGCTTGTTTGATAGCACGATACGCAATGGCTTGAAGACGCTGATCGATGCTCAGCGTCAGCGACTGGCCTTCTTTTTTATCTTCGGTGGCAATATGCTCCACGACACGGCCAAATCGGTCTTTACGCACCGTGCGTTTACCATGCTCACCCGCCAACCAATCATCAAATCGGCGTTCGATCCCTTCTAAACCATGGCCGTCAATCCCAGTCATCCCAACAAGGTGTGCACTGACTTCCGCACTAGGATAAAAGCGGCGTGACTCAGCTTTTAACCCTATGCCAGGTAACTCAAGCTTATCAACGTACGCTGCCATGGCTGGACGCACTTGACGTTGCAGATAAATAAAGCGCCGCTGCCGATTAGCCTGAATTTTATCAATCAAGGCTTGCCGATCTAACCCCAAAACATCCGCAAGCGCATGCCAGCGATCGACGTTTTTTAATCCTTGGTGTTTGAATACCGTCACCGGATCCGCCCACACGGCTTGAACGGGCACACTGATCGCGAGTGCCTCACCTTGACGGTCGGTGATCATGCCTCGCGCGGAAGGAACCTGCTCTGTTCGTATCGAACGCAGATCCCCTTCGTGGCGTAATCGATCGGGCTCAATCACTTGGATATAAGCGGCGCGCGCCACCAAGGCAGCCAAGGCTAAGCCAATAAATACGCAGACAAGACCAAAGCGCCACTGAATCAATACCGGTGGCGCTTTGGGTGTACGGCGATTAGTTGACTTGGTAGAACGTTTTTTCACCGGTCGTTACTCAAAGGTCGCGTTACAATCACTTCGTTCTCACTGGTGGGACGAATCATATCAAAAGACTGACGCGCCACGGATTCCACATGGCTATGTTCAGACAACGCATTTTCCTCTAACAATTGATTGCGCCACTCCACTTCAAGGGTTTCACGTTGCTCTAATAGCGCGTCCTGTTTGGCAATCAAATTACGCGTTGATTGGGTCATCGATACCACGGCAATCGCCGAAACCAATACCGCCAGCAGTAACCCTAATGGCAACTTCCCGATTGCCAATACATCCTGGCCTATCTGCTTAGCGAGGCTTGGGCGCGGTTTCATGCGTTATCCTAGCTTTTCCGCTACGCGTAATACCGAGCTTCGCGCCCGGGCGTTATGCGCCACTTCTTCCGCGGACGGTTTAATCGCCTTGCCAATCGGCTTCATTGCCGCCGAACCGAGCTCGGCAATCTGTGCTTCGGTCAAAGGCACCCCTTTGGGCACATCCGGTCCTTTACTTTGCTTACGGATAAAGCGCTTGACCATGCGATCTTCTAACGAGTGAAAGCTAATCACTGATAAGCGTCCACTCGGGGCTAAACTGGCGAGCGCGCCTTGCAGTGCTTGCTCGATTTCATCCAGTTCACTGTTGATGTAAATCCGAATCGCTTGAAAGCTACGTGTCGCAGGATGCTTTTTCTTCTCTCTAAACGGCACCGCGTGATCAATCAGCTTGGCAAGCTGATTGGTCGTGGTCAGCGCAGGTGCTTCTTCATCTTCACGGTGACGAACAATGGCATTGGCAATCCGGCGCGCAAAACGCTCTTCGCCGAACACTTTTAATACCCAAACAATATCATCGACACTGGCGGTTTCTAACCACTGTGCGGCCGACTGGCCGGTGCTCGGATCCATACGCATATCAAGCGGGCCATCATGCATAAAACTGAAGCCACGGCTAGGGTCGTCAAGCTGGGGCGAAGACACGCCCAAATCAAGGAGGATCCCATCGACCTTTTCCGCTAGCCCACGCTCACTGAGGTACGACGCTATCTCAGAAAACGGGCCATGAATAATCTGGAAACGCGGATCATCGATGGAATTTGCCTCTTCGATCGCGCGTGGATCGCGATCGATAGCATACAGGCGACCGTTATCACCCAATTGCGACAAGATATGGCGCGAGTGACCGCCGCGACCAAAAGTACCATCGACATAGATACCATCGGGTTTAATCGCAAGGCCGTCCACTGATTCATTTAATAGGACGGAAACATGGGTATATTGTTCTGACATACATTCACTTCATTATTTACAATGAGAGGTCTGCTAACCGCTCACTGAGCATCGGGGTTGATTCCGCCTGTGTGTCCATATCCTGGCGAATTTGTGCCTGCCACGTCTGCTCGTCCCAAATCTCAAATTTGTTGAGTTGGCCAACCAGCATCGCTTTGCCGTCTAACCCGGCATATTGGCGCAAGGTCGCAGGCAGTAATAAGCGACCTTGTCCGTCCATTTCACAGTCAAACGCATGGCCAAGTAATAAACGCTGCAGGCGTCGCTCTGCAGGTTGAAAGCTGGATAACTGCGATAACTTCGCCTCAATCACTTCCCATTCCGGGACCGGATACAGCGCCAAGCAAGGAAGTTGGTGATCGATCGTGCACACAAACTGGCCATCACAATGGTGAATTAACCCATCGCGATAGCGCGTTGGCAGAGCAAGTCGCCCTTTTTTATCGACCGAAATGGCGCTGACGCCACGTAACATGACGTTATTTTCCCTTTTTCACCAAGATTATCCACTTTACACCACATTTTCCCACCCAGAAGTGTACGTAGCAGGTAAAAAGAAAGTCAAGCAAGCCATGACAGTGAGCAAGATCACACCTGGGAAGATTAAAGAAGGTTTTCAGCGGCTTAATCAATACATAAACAAGCCGATGACATTCGGTTATAACCAAATCGTCTGACTCAAACGCTGAAAAAGAGAGGGCGAGCCAAAAAGGCTCGCCCTAAAAGGAGGTGAGTTGGCCTGTAAGCCGGGTTCTGTACCGTAAAAACGGTGGTAACCATTCGTCTAGGCCTGCAATCGCTCACAGGCTCCAGCAACCTACCCGTCCCCAAACGCGGGCCGCGCCAATAGGGACCTATTTGGTCTTGCTCCGGGTGGAGTTTACCGTGCCACGAACTGTTGCCAGTCGCGCGGTGCGCTCTTACCGCACCCTTTCACCCTTACCTGTGCTCCGAAGAGCCATCGGCGGTATACTCTCTGCTGCACTGGTCGTAGGCTCGCGCCTCCCAGGCGTTACCTGGCACCCTGCCCTGAGGAGCCCGGACTTTCCTCCCCTTTATTAGTCTCCCAAAGGACATCAATAAAGCAGCGATTACCCGGCCAACTCGAGCGGGGGAGTATATAGAAGAATATTCACGCAAGCCAGCGTAAATCGCGCTCAGCTATAAATTCTCTAGGCCCCATTTATAGAGTGCGTTTTTTTTCACCGCATATAATTCCGCGACTAACGCGGCTGCTTTTTTTAACGGTAACTCGGCCGCCAATAGACCCAGCGCATGACACGCCGCGGTTGGCAAAGCCGTTTTATCCGCGCGATGGCCGGCGACCAATAACACCATTTCTCCACGTAAGCGGTTAGGATCCTCACTCAACCACTCAATGAGTTCACCCAACGGTGCCCCATGGATGGTTTCAAAGGTTTTCGTTAGTTCGCGCGCCAACACCACGCGACGCGCGTCGCCCAGTACCTCGCGCATATCCGCCAAGCTGTCACGAATACGGTGCGGTGACTCATAGAAAATTAAGGTACGCGGATCATCGGCCAATTCACGGAACGTATCTTGTCGCGCTTTTGTCTTAGGAGGCAGGAACCCTTCAAAACTAAAACGGTCTGAAGGCAAACCCGATGCACTTAATGCGGTGACTACCGCGCAGGCGCCAGGCAATGGGACCACTCTGACACCCGCCTCACGGCATTGAGTGACCAGGTGATATCCCGGATCGCTAATCAAGGGGGTGCCAGCATCAGAGACTAATGCAATCGACTGGCCTTGTTGCAGGCGCGTTAACAATGCAGCGGCTTTCTGCTGTTCATTGTGCTCATGCAACGCAAAAGTTTTCGCACTAATCGAAAAATGCGATAGCAACCGAGCCGTATGACGCGTATCTTCGGCCGCGACCACGTCGACACTGGCTAAAACATCAAGAGCACGCTGGGTAATATCAGCCAAATTGCCAATCGGTGTTGGCACAATATACAGCGTGGGGTGAGCATGGTCGGATAGATTTGCATCAGTCATTTGTTTAACAACCCTTCGGCGATTAAGATAGGGGCAACGTTGTCACGGTTGAAATATGTTCATGGTTAAACTTACCCAGAAGCGTCAAAGTGTAACACGACTTATTACCCCTGTAGCCTTAGCATTGGCTTTAGCGGCTTGTAGTGCGCCGTCCACCACGCCAACTGCGCGTGATGTCATCAGTCAACCGGCAACGGAAAATTCGACATTTTATTTGTTGCAGGCCGAAACCAGCCAAGGTGAAAAGCAAAATGACTGGTTTTTACTGGCGATAAAAGCGCTGATTAACGAGCAACAATTGAACCAAGCGGATGTGCTGCTGCAGCGCTTGGCTGAGCGCAATCTTAATACGGACCAGCGTATTGAATGGACACTCGCCCGTGGGCGCTTTTTGGCACAAACCGGCAAGCTAACCCAAGCCGATCAAGCGTTGGCCTTATCCCCTGATTGGCAGCTCACCGAGGGACAATATGTCCGCTTTTATCAGCAAAAAGCCAAAATTGCGCGTCAGCAAGGCAATGCCCTGGACGCGGTCAACAATCAGCATCGGTTAGCCAGCTATATTGAATCCGACCAAGCTCAGCAAGCATGGAACACGCTGTGGCAAGATTTACAATCGCTCAACCAGCGCGAGATCAAACAGCTTCAATCCAGTGATGATGACATCCTTGCCGGTTGGGTCACCTTATTGGACATCGCGCGCCGCTACACCCGCGATCTGGCCGAGATGCAAAGCCAATTAGATGCCTACTTGGCGTCGCACCCTACGCACCCCGCGAACCAGTATTTACCGGATAATTTGGCCGATATCCAAGCACTGACCATCACACAACCCACTAATGTAGGGGTCATGCTACCACTGACGGATAAATTTGCTGATCAAGGGGATGCCATTCGTGATGGCTTTATTGAAGCCATGCTTGATGCGAAAACAGATCAACGCCCTCGTGTGCGCTTTTACGATACCAACGCCATGGATGTCGATGCGCTCACGCAACGTATCCGTGATGACGGCATCGACTTCGTGGTGGGCCCACTGCAGAAACACAAAGTCGCCGCAGTCAGTGACGCGCTCGCCGGCCAAGTGCCTTTATTGGCGCTTAACCAGCCCACGGATGAAAATTATACGCAAGGTGTGTGCTACTTCACCTTGTCACCCGAACAAGAAGCCGCGCAAGCCGCCGACCGTCTTCACCAGCAGGGGTATCAGTTCCCCTTAGTGCTCTACCCTGACTCTGCCTTTGGTCAACGGATCCGTGATGCATTTTCCGCCCGCTGGCAGTCACTCACCGATACAGACGTTGAGCAAGCGCCTCTCGGGGATCGTGATAAAATGCAAGCACGCATTCGTGATATCTTTGGTTTAGACGCCAGTCAGCGCCGCATTTCACAACTGAAAAAACTCACCGACTTACCCTTACAATCGCAAGCCCGCAGCCGTCGCGATATCGACGCCGTTTATATGGTGGCCGGTGMCGCTGAGCTGACTTTATTAAAACCCTTTATTGAGGTCGCGATTAATCCCGATGTCTTGCCGCCGAAACTCTATGCAAGCTCGCGTAGCAATAACCGCGCCGATGGCATGGGCCAATTAGCCGAGCTTGAAGGCATCGAATTCAGTGATATTCCTTTATTAGTGCACGCCCAAAGCGATGCGTATAAAAGCTATCAACAGCGTCATCCATCACCAAGTAACAACACCACGCGCTTACATGCCTTGGGGATGGATGCTTACCAGCTACTGAAGGGGCTACCACAAATGCAGGCCCAGCCGGGTTATCAGCTAAATGGTCAAACGGGGCAACTCTCACTCGCCGATCAGTGTATTATCCACCGTCAGCTAGACTGGGCGCGATTTGGTCAAACCGCCATTGAGCCTGTTGAGACGGAATCTCGCGGAGAGGCGCAGTGAAACAGCCTCAGTCCAGAGCAACAGGACAGGCTTACGAAGCACACGCTTGCCAATACCTAATGCGCCACGGGCTGAATCTACTCGATAAAAACGCCCATAGTCGTCGCGGCGAGATTGATCTTGTGATGCGCGATGGCAGTTGCTTGGTGTTTGTCGAGGTGCGTTTCCGGCGCGGGCACGGCTTTGGTGGTGCGGCGGCGAGCATTACCGCCACCAAACAACGTCGTTTAATTCTCGCCGCTGAGCGTTGGATGCAATGCCGCGGCATCAAAAGTATGCAAACCGAATTTCGCTTTGACGCTGTCACCTTTGATGGCAGCGTTGAGGCGGTCAACTGGATTCAAAACATTGTTCAAGGGTAAGTCATGCTAGAGAGCATTAAAGAGAGCTTTACCGAAAGTATTCAAACCCAAATCGCGGCCGCAGAAGCGATTCCCGAGTATCTATCACAATCGGCACAAGTAATGGTGCAAAGCCTACTTAACGGCAACAAAATCTTGTGTTGTGGTAATGGCGGTTCCGCCGCGAATGCCCAGCATTTTGCGTCTTGCCTGTTAAATCGCTTTGAGACTGAGCGTCCCAGCTTACCGGCTTTGGCGCTCACCACAGACACTACCACCTTAACCGCAGTGGCCAACGACTACAGCCACGATGAAGTCTTCTCCAAGCAAGTACGAGCGCTAGGGCAAGCGGGCGATGTGCTTCTGGCCATATCCACCAGCGGCAACAGTAAAGACATCATCAAAGCGATGGAGGCTGCCGTGACCCGTGATATGACCATTATTGCGTTAACCGGGAAAGACGGCGGCGAAATGGCCGGGTTGCTTGGCCAGCGTGATGTCGAAGTCCGTATTCCCTCGCAACGTACCGCACGCATTCAAGAAGGACACCTACTCACTGTCCATTGCTTGTGTGACCTGATTGACCAAGTCCTCTTTCCTTCTCACGGAGAATAATTCATGCGCGTTATCATGACCTTGATATTGGCACTGACGCTGCAAGCGTGTTCCGCCATTTATTCCTCCGATCCTCGTACGACCGGAGAAGAGTGGCACGATACCCAAATTGGTCTCAATACTGCCGGGATCGTGAACAAGGCCCCGTTCAAAAATAAGCTTCGCGTTAAAGCGGCATCGTTTCAAGGGCAAGTTCTGTTAGTCGGGCAAAGCACCGACCAGGCCCTCACCCAGCAACTGGTTGAACGGGTCCGAGCCCTGGATAACGTCGATGTTGTCTATAACGAAGTTCGTGAAACGCCAATGGTTGGCTTGGCCGATATCAGTACGGATAGCTGGCTAACGACTCGCGTCAAAGCAGCCTTTGTCGCCGATGACCAGTTACGCACGGTAAATATCAAGGTGGTCACTGAAGCCCGCGAAGTGTTTTTAATGGGCGCCGTCACCCAATCACAAGCGGACCAAGCGGTTGAGATAGCGCGCAATATTCGCGGTGTAGAAGGCGTGGTTAAGGCGTTTGAATACCTAGATGCGCCTCAATCTAAAAAAGATTAACGTTAAAAGACGTATTCTTTTGCGTGGGCCGGCATGATTGCTGGCCCTCTTATTTTCCGTCTTCATTCTTTTCTCGTCCGTTTCCACCGCATAGCATCTGCATTAGCTTTCTGATTGCCTCTCTATTTTCTTATTAAAAACAAACACGTCACATAGTCTATCCATTTAGCAACATAGGCAGATGATAATCGTAACAATACGCATTTTTAATATGATTTTATTGGTTATTTTGATCTCGCCTTGATATAGTTCCGCCCCCCACAATCAAATGATAACTATTTGCATAGGAGTATGACATGCATTTACGTTTAAGACCGCTCACCCTTGCTCTTATCGCCGCGGGAAYGCTCAGTCTGCCCGCTCATGCTCAAGACCCAAAGCCGGTCGAGACAGTGACTGTCACCGCTGACAGCCTACAAGGCAAAATAGCGGTTAATGCCGAAGCGCTTGAAGCACGTCAGGCACAAGATCTAGAAGACATGTTCCGCGATACCGCCAGCATTAACGTCGGCGGCGGGATTGGCACCGGACAAAAGGTCTATCTGCGCGGTGTTGAAGATACCAACCTCAACATTACCGTTGATGGTGCAGCTCAAGGTGGCTACCTGTTCCATCACCAAGGGCGTTTAAATATTGAGCCTGAATTGCTCAAACGTGTTGGCGTAGAGTCCGGACCTGCTAGCGCTGATAGTGGCCCTGGCGCATTAGGAGGTAGCGTCCGCTTTGAAACCAAAGATGCGCAAGACATGCTTCGCGCAGGGCAAGATATCGGTGCCCGTTTTTCCGCCGGCCACGAAAGCGCGGCAAATGCGACCTCGGGCAGTTCCGCTGTGTATGGTCGCCTTGGCGAATCACTGGGCATTCTTGCCTACATGAAAGGTCGCAATAGTGACGACTATCGTCACGGTGGTGGTGATTTACAACCTGCTACTGCCAGCCAACAGCGAAGCTACTTGGTCAAGCTTTCGCTTCTTGATCAGGGTGATCATGATGTTCGTGTTAGCGCCGAACGTCGGACAGATGAGGGCGATTACTTTATCCGTGCGCACATGCCTGAATTCAGCCGTCAGTCACAGAGCTATCAAGAAACCGAGCGCGAAACCTTCTCTTTCCAACATCGCTGGGCGCCGGATTCTAACTGGATTGAACTGACCACCAAGCTCTATCAAAACACCCTCGATCTTGATCGCATTGAGAGCCAGACATTCAGCCGTTCACGCAATATTGGCGGTGATATTCGTAATCGTATGCGTTTCAATACCGGTGCTTTGCAGCATGACCTCACCGCTGGCATCGATATGTTCGAGCAAAAAACCGACAATATCGATTATGAAGAAGCGAATGGTCCTAACAACCAAGACAAAGCCAGAAACATTGGTGTTTTCTTGCAAGATAGAATGACAATCGGCGACCTTGGCATTGCTTGGGGTGCCCGTTTTGATGATTACCACACCGATTATGGCCAAGCAGGCGAGATCGATGGCAGTGAAGTATCACCGAACCTACAACTGAGCTATCAAGCCACTGACAACCTCCGTCTTCATGCTGGCTACGGCGAAGCCGTACGCGGTGCCAAAACCCGCGAAGTATTGTTGATCGGTGGTGCCGTTGATGTGGAAAAAGGCTTAAAGCCCGAACAGGCTAAACAAGCTGAAATCGGTATTGAATGGCAAGGTTATGGAATGCTAGCCGAACAAGATACCCTGAGTTTTGCGGTCACCGGCTTTAATACTCAAATAGAAAACTACCAGGCGTATGATCGCGGTAGTGACCCACACTACCTTTACAATCTAGAGGATGATGTGACGAGCCAAGGTGTCGAAGCCAGTGTTAACTGGGCGCTCAAGCAGCTCGATACCCGACTGAGCTATAGCTACGTCGACATGGAAGATGAAAATGGCGATCCTTTGGGCGACGCCATGGCAATTGGCGCGTCAGTCGGTAACACTTGGGTGTGGGATACGCAATATCAGCTAGTCGATACCGATGTGAGCTTAGGCTATACCCTTACCGGAGTGGAAAGGCTGACCGATGTGCCAGAAGGTAAACACGAGAAACCTGGTTACATGGTTCATGATGTACGCGCACAGTGGCAGCCAGCAGCCTATCAGGGGCTTACTGTTTCACTCGCGGTCAATAACCTGCTCGACAAAGAATACAGCGAGCATAGCTCGTTTACCTTAAGCAGCGGCAATAGCATGCCTGAGCCTGGGCGCGATGTTCGTTTAGGTATGAGCTACAGCTTCTAAACCACACTTAGAGAATGATCAAATAAACTAAGGGCCGATATGTTATCGGCCCTTTTTTAATCTCTTCACGCTCGCGATTGATTTGCCAAAGCACTGATGTCATCACCTTACCTTGTCGCTAAGCGTTTACTTTCAGCACTACAGCTTGCGTCTCAGTAACAGCAAGGTGATCACCAGAAAAATGACACTTGGGGTGATAGCACCAATGGCCGGAGGGAGATGATACACCAAACTCATCGGCCCAAAGACTTCGTTGGCGATATAAAAGCCAAAGCCAAAAATCACCCCTGATAGCACCCGCGCACCCATGGTGACACTTCGCAAAGGGCCAAAGACAAAACTCAGCGCCAACAGCATCATCACCGCGATCGACAGCGGCTGTACCGCTTTGCGCCACAGGGCCAGCTCATAACGTGACGCATCTTGCTGTGACGCTTTAAGGTACGACACATAACTATACAAACCCGATAGCGGTAGCTCTTCCGGTTTCACCGTCACCACCGCTAATTTGTCAGGCGTCAGTGTGGTATTCCAAACCAATTCATCCTGCTCTACATTGCTCAGCGCGGTTTGATTTTGCATGCGCGTAATGGTCACATCTTTAAGCATCCAACTGTCTTTATTGAGATAATCAGCACGCTCAGCAAACACCACATTGGTCATGGTTTGCTGGTCATCAAACTTCCAAATGCTCACACCGGTCAGCGTATCTTGCTCATCCGCGCGGGCGATATAAATAAAGTCGTCGCCATCTTTCGCCCAAACCCCACGCCGCACCGACATCACGTTTCCGCCTGATTTGGCAATGGCACGCAGCTCACGAGCAGCTTTTTGCGCATCCGGTGCGCSCCACTGGCCCAGCACCATCACAATCAACATTAACGGAATGGCCGTTTTAAGCACTGATAGGCCAATTTGGAGTTTCGACACCCCAGCGGCCTGCATCACCACCAGCTCTGAGCTTGAGGCCAGCATTCCCAAACCAATCAATGCCCCCAGCAAAACCGCCATGGGGAAGAACATTTCAATATCGCGCGGCATGCTGAGCAACACATACAAAATCGCTTTACCCATGGTGTAGGTACCATCACCGACCGAGCGCAGCTGCTCGACAAACTTGATGATCGCAGACAATCCCACCAAGGTCGCCAAGCACAGTGACGAGGTGCCTATCAGAGTCCGGCCAATATACCAATCAAGAATGCGAAACATCAGGCAGATCCTTTTAAGCTAGCTTTGAGTTTTCTCACCGGTAGCGAATCCCAGCTGGCGAGGATCACGGCCAGTAATAAGGCGGCCACATTGATACTCCACAGACCAATTTGTGCGGGCAGATCGCCATCTTCTACCGCGGATTTCGCCGCGCTGATCGATAAAAAATAGGCCAGATAAATCATTATCGCGGGGAAGAGTTTGGCAAAGCGTCCCTGACGCGGGTTCACCGCCGACAACGGCACCACAATCATGGTCATCAAGGGAATACACAACACCAAGGAAATACGCCACTGCAGTTCGGCGCGCGCCTTCAAACTTGATTCACCAACCAATTGCAAGGTTGGCACCGCATCCCAGTCACGACTTTTTTCACGCACTTCGCGCTGACCAATCAATACCTGATAGTTTTTATAGGTCGTTACACCATAGTTAAGCTGAGTCGGTACGCCCTCGGTACGGGTTCCCTCTAACAAATCCAAAACTTGGCGACCGTCAGGCAGCTCAGACACATAGCCTTTATCGGCCACCACCACATTCGGCAGTAAAGAGCCTTGGGGGACGGGCTGAGCGACAAATACCTGCTTGAGCGTTTTACCATCATCTTCGATATTATCGACGAAAATCACCGCCTCACCCGATGGCGCACTTTGAAACTGCCCTTGCACCAACAATTCTAAACCGGATTTGGCCTCTAATTGCTCCATCACCTCGAGCTCTTGGTTATTAGCCCAAGGCGTTAGCCAAAGCGAGTTAAACGCCGCCACGGATCCGGTGATAATCGCGAGATACAGCGCGGCGCGGATCAGAAACTCATTGCCAATCCCAGTGGCGTTCATGACCGTGATCTCACTCTCAGCATAGAGCCGCCCGAATGTAATCAAAATGCCGATATACAAGCTCAAAGGTAACATCAACATTGCCATCGACGGCATATATAAACCGACTAAGGTAATGATCTGATTCCCCGGGATCGATCCTTCCGTGGCACTGGCAAGCACACGGATAAATTTTTGGCTGAAAAAGACCAGAAACAACACAAATAAAACGGCAACTTGTGTTTTAACTGTCTCCCGGATCAAATATCGAACAATTATCAAAGCGAAGGCACCTATGGAAAACTTGTTTTTTTACTCGAATAACTATAGTTTCTGGGTTAATTAGTTGTTTTCTAATCTTTCGGCCATTTGTTGACCGCCGGCTGATCTGGACGCATCAACGCGCGTTCAACAACATATAGTGGCGGCATTATCCAACATTTGGTCTCAATTGTCTTTAGGATCTAGGAGTACAAATGGAGTTCAGTGTAAAGAGCGGTAGCCCCGAAAAGCAACGCAGTGCCTGTATTGTCGTTGGCGTGTTTGAGCCTCGCCGCCTCTCCCCTGTGGCCGAGCAGCTCGATAAAATCAGCGACGGCTACATCAGCGCCTTGCTGCGCCGCGGTGATCTGGAAGGAAAACCCGGCCAGGTGCTCCTGCTGCACCATGTCCCGAATGTCCTATCAGAACGCGTACTATTGGTCGGCTGCGGTAAAGAACGCGAGCTGGGCGAGCGTCAGTATAAAGAAATCATCAAGAAAACCATCAACACCCTGAACGAAACCGGGTCGATGGAAGCGGTCTGCTTCTTAACCGAACTACACGTTAAAGGGCGCGACACCTACTGGAAAGTCCGCCAAGCGGTTGAGAGCACCAAAGACAGCCTGTACACCTTTAACCAGTTCAAAAGTGTTAAGCCAGAAATTCGCCGCCCATTGCGCAAAATGGTGTTCAACGTGCCAACACGTCGTGAACTGAACCTGGGTGAACGCGCTATCGCGCACGGTTTGGCGGTTGCCTCTGGTGTTAACGCCTGTAAAGACTTGGGTAACATGCCACCAAACGTAGCCAACCCGGCGTACCTTGCCTCGCAAGCGCGCCGTTTAGCCGATGACTATGATGCGGTCACCACCCGTATTATCGGTGAAGAGGAAATGGAAAAGCTAGGCATGCATTCCTATCTTGCGGTTGGCCGTGGCTCAAAAAATGAATCGATGATGTCGATCATGGAGTACAAGGGCAGCCCTGATCCAGAGGCAAAACCGATTGTGCTCGTCGGCAAAGGCCTCACCTTTGACTCGGGCGGTATTTCCATTAAGCCCGGTGCCGGTATGGATGAGATGAAGTACGACATGGGCGGTGCTGCATCGGTATTTGGGGTGATGCGTGCCTTGGCCGAGCTTAATCTACCTATCAATGTCGTGGGTGTGCTCGCTGGTTGTGAAAACATGCCAGACGGCCAAGCCTATCGTCCTGGTGACATCCTGACGACCATGTCAGGGCAAACGGTCGAGGTGCTCAATACCGACGCCGAAGGTCGCTTAGTACTTTGTGATGCCCTCACCTATGTAGAGCGTTATGAGCCCGAGTGTGTGATTGATGTGGCAACCCTCACCGGGGCGTGCATCATGGCCCTTAGCCATCACATCAGTGCCCTGATTGCTAACCAGAACCCCTTGGCGCACGATATTATCAGTGCCTCAGAGCAAGCCGGTGACCGTGCGTGGCGCCTGCCAATGACTGATGAGTTCCAAGAGCAACTCGATAGCCCGTTTGCCGATATGGCCAATATTGGTGGTAAAGGCGGTGGCACCATCACCGCGGGCTGCTTCTTGTCTCGTTTTGCCAAAAAGTACAACTGGGCACACTTAGACATCGCCGGGACTGCTTGGAAAAGCGGCGGCAAAGAAAAAGGTTCCACCGGCCGTCCCGTTCCTCTGCTGGTGCAATTTTTACTCAACCGCTCCGGGCTTGAATTGGAAGAGTAACCACGAACAGGAGGCCCACCGGCCTCCTTTTTTGTTGAAACTTTATCCGGCACTGGTGTCTGCACGCACAATCGGCTATGTTGATGGCTCCGCGCTACCCGGACACCCCGCTTTTGGGACGGAGGCCGTTTCTCACATTTAGGAGCGTATATGCCCACCGCCACCTTTTATCTTTTGTCGCCGCCCGAGCCGGCAGACGACAGCAACAGCCTGGGGCTGACACCTGAGCAGCAAGCGCGTGAACAACAAATACTGATAGACACGGCCATTGATTTGGCTTTTTACTACTATCAACAAGGGCAACGCATTTATCTGGCTGCACAGGACCAAGCCCAAGCGCATCAATTGGATGACGCTTTATGGCAACGTGACCCAGATACCTTCGTGCCCCATAATCTGGTCGGTGAAGGGCCGCGAGGCGGCGCACCGGTGGAAATAGGCTGGCCAGGTGTGCGCCATACCGGTCATCGCAGTGTGTTAATCAATTTGGCGACAGAGGCATCAAATTTTGCGCCTTCGTTTGCACAAGTGGTAGACTTCGTCCCTTGCGATGAGACGCTTAAACAGCACGCGCGTCACCGATATAAAGCATACCGACTGGCAGGCCTGCAACTTCATACCTTGGCCATCGACCAATCGCCCAACCCTTGACGATCTTTCAAGAGCGCTATGGAAAAGACATATAATCCACAATCAATTGAAAAAGCGCTGTATCAGCGCTGGGAAGAGGCGGGCTATTTCCGACCTCATGGTGATACCAGCAAAGATGCCTTTAGCATCATGATCCCACCTCCGAATGTAACCGGTAGCCTGCATATGGGCCACGCGTTTCAGGATACCATCATGGATACCCTGACCCGTGCCGCGCGCATGAAAGGTAAAAATACCCTTTGGCAAGTGGGGACCGACCACGCCGGTATTGCCACGCAGATGGTGGTGGAACGTAAGATCGCAGCCGAAGAAAACAAAACCAAGCACGACTACGGCCGTGACGCGTTTATTGACAAAATTTGGCAATGGAAAGGCGAATCCGGTGGTACCATTACCCAACAGCTGCGCCGCTTGGGTGCCTCTGTCGACTGGGATCGCGAACGTTTCACCATGGACGAAGGATTCTCCAATGCGGTAAAAGAAGTGTTTGTGCGCCTGCACAAAGAAGACTTGATTTATCGCGGCAAACGCTTGGTGAACTGGGATCCGAAACTGCACACGGCGATTTCGGACTTGGAAGTGGAAAACAAAGATAAGAAAGGCCACATGTGGCATTTCCGTTATCCACTGGCTGATGGTGCCAAAACCGCAGACGGTAAAGACTACATTGTCGTTGCCACCACCCGTCCAGAAACCATGCTGGGCGATACCGGTGTTGCGGTAAACCCAGACGATCCGCGCTACAAAGATCTGATTGGTCAGCACGTGTTGCTGCCAGTGGTGAATCGTCGTATCCCGATCGTGGGCGACGAACACGCCGACATGGAAAAAGGCACCGGGTGTGTAAAAATCACTCCCGCGCACGACTTTAATGACTACGAAGTCGGCCAGCGCCACCAGCTGCCAATGATCAACATTTTGACCCTGAACGCGGATATCCGCGAGCACGCAGAAGTGTTTGATCACAAAGGCCAGCCAAGCACCGCCTACGCGAGCGACATTCCAGCCGCCTACCAGGGTTTGGAACGTTTTGCGGCGCGTAAAGCGATCGTCGCCGAGTTTGACGTTCTCGGCTTGCTGGGTGAAATCAAAGATCACGATCTGACCGTCCCTTATGGCGATCGCGGTGGCGTGGTGATTGAGCCAATGCTGACCGACCAATGGTATGTGCGCACCGCGCCGCTCGCCGAGCCGGCTGTCAAAGCGGTAGAAGATGGCGACATTCAGTTTGTGCCCAAGCAATACGAAAACATGTACTTTGCCTGGATGCGCGATGTACAAGACTGGTGTATTTCGCGTCAGCTTTGGTGGGGTCACCGCATTCCTGCCTGGTATGACGACCAAGGCAACGTCTATGTGGGCCGCGATGAAGACGAAGTCCGTCGTGACAACCAGATTGGCGACGACGTCGCGCTGCGCCAAGACGAAGACGTGCTCGATACCTGGTTCTCATCGGCGCTTTGGACATTCGGCACCCTCGGCTGGCCAGAAAATACCGATGCACTGAAAACCTTCCATCCTACCGATGTATTGGTGTCAGGCTTCGATATTATCTTCTTCTGGGTGGCGCGCATGATCATGATGACCATGCACTTCATCAAAGATGAAAACGGCAAGCCACAAGTCCCGTTCAAAACCATCTACATGACCGGCCTGATTCGCGATGAAAGTGGCGCCAAGATGTCGAAGTCGAAAGGCAACGTGCTTGACCCACTCGACATGATTGACGGCATTGGTATTGATGATCTGGTTGCCAAGCGCACCGGTAACATGATGCAGCCTAAGCTGGCTGAAAAAATCGAGAAGGCGACCCGCAAAACCTTCGAAAACGGCATCGACGCCCACGGCACCGATGCCTTGCGCTTTACCTTGGCGGCACTGGCCTCTACCGGCCGTGACATCAACTGGGACATGAAGCGTCTGGAAGGTTACCGCAACTTCTGTAACAAACTTTGGAACGCCAGCCGTTACGTGCTGATGAACACCGAAGAGCAAGATTGCGGCATGAACGGCGGCGAGATGACCTTCTCAAATGCCGATCAGTGGATCGAGTCTCAGTTCCAACAAGCGGCCAAAGACTTTAACACCCACCTCGACAACTACCGTCTCGATATGGCGGCGGGCGTCTTGTATGAGTTTATCTGGCATCAATTCTGCGATTGGTACTTGGAGCTGACCAAGCCGGTGCTGTGGAAAGGTGACGACGCACAACAGCGTGCCACCCGTTATACCTTGATCACCGTGCTGGAGAAAACCTTGCGTCTGGCGCACCCTGTGATCCCTTACATCACCGAAGCGATCTGGCAGAGCGTTAAACCGCTGGTAAACGGCGTGGAAGGCGACACCATTATGCAGCAGCCTCTGCCGCAATTTGATCAAAGCCACGTGAACACCCAAGCGTCAGAAGATATTGAGTGGGTGAAGCAGTTTATCGTCAGCATCCGTAACCTACGTGCTGAGTACGATATTGCGCCAAGCCAACCGCTTGACGTAATGCTAAAAGCCGCCGATTCACGTGATGCTGATCGTGCGAGCAGCAACAGCACCACCTTAAACGCACTGGCCAAACTGGGCAGTTTCAAGGTACTGGACGGCAGCGAAACGCTACCGGCCTGTGCGTCTGCCTTGGTTGGCAGCGCTGAGATCTTGATCCCAATGGCGGGCTTGATTGATAAAGATGCCGAACTGGCGCGTCTGGACAAAGAGATCGCCAAAATCGAAGGTGAGATCAAGCGTGTTGAAGGTAAGCTTGGCAATGAAGGCTTTGTCGCTAAAGCGCCCGAAGCCGTGGTAGCGAAAGAGCGTGAAAAGCTCGATGGCTATCGTGACACCTTAACCAAGCTCGGTGAGCAAAAGGTCACCATCGCTGCGTTATAGTTCATCGGTCTTACCGATACCCTGTGATAAGCCACGCCAATCGGCGTGGCTTTTTTTATGCCCAACACCAGCACACAATTGGCTTGGTTACTTTCTCAACGGTTGTTGTACCAGCACTGATCGCCTTTGATAGCCCTTCTCTATCTAAAAGATAGTGAGAACCGTTTTTATTTATCGACATGAACCGTACATACTGTCATTGTTGATTAAACGCGTGTTGCCGCGAAGGAGCTACACCATGAAAAAGACACTCAGTTTTGCCGCTATCCACTTTTCGATCGCCTTTACGGTCGCGTATGTGCTCACCGGCGATATCATTTTAGGTAGCTTAATTGCCATGACCGAGCCAACGGTCAACACGGGTGCCTTTTACCTTCATGAAAAAGTGTGGAAACTAAGCCGTCAAGCGCGTCCGGTGATTAAAACCGCCAGCTTTGCGGTGATCCACTTTAACGTCGCTTTCTTGGTCGGCTATTTGATCAGCGGTGATTGGTTAGTCGGTGGTGCATTAGCGCTGGTTGAGCCAAGCATCAATACATTGGCTTACTTTTTCCATGAAAAAATCTGGCAGCGCCGTCATGGGGTAAAACCCGCGCCGGTGCACCTTGGCCACCACCACTAAAACCACACCGGGGATAGTGACGCCGAACAACGCGCAATGATCGCCGCCTTGCCTGTATCGCGATTGAGTTGTGAAAGCCATCTCAGTGAGATAGATTGTCGATAAATCTATTATCCGGAGTGTATTAATGGCTAAGGATTGCCCCCAAAATTTACGCAAGGCTGACTCACACGCCCCTGCGTCCCTCGACGTGCGCTTAATTGCGCCGAGCGATAACCCTGCCATTGCCGATGTCATTCGTCGCGTCTCTGCCGAACATGGTCTTAGTGCCGATGCCGGATTTAGCGTGGCCGATCCCACCCTCGATTATCTCAGCGAACAATATACGCACCCGCATGCCGCCTATTGGGTGATTGAAGCAGATAGAGTGATCCTCGGCGGTGGTGGTGTCGCCCCTTTGCCTAGGCACGATGGTGTGTGTGAACTACAGAAGATGTACTTTCTGCCAGCATTACGCGGCAAAGGCATCGCAAAGCGGTTAGCCGTCAAGGCGATGGATACGGCGCGAGAATGGGGCTATCAGCGCTGCTACCTCGAGACCACCGCCAACCTCACCGCCGCCATTGCCTTATATCAGTCACTCGGTTTTGTGCCGTGTCCTAGGATGGGAAACACCGGTCACGACAGCTGTGAAGTCACCATGATAAAGGTGCTGTAAACAAGTTCAGGCAAATAAAAAGCCACGCTAACGTGGCTTTTTGAGGCTTACTGATGCGAGTAAATTTACTCGCTTTCTGGGCTTTCTTCGTCTTCATCCGACTCGAAATAGGTACCCCAGCCGTCGTAATCAATGTTGTGCTTGTCGGCCAACGCCACCAACTTTTCTACCTGCTCATCAATGCGTTCGGCATTCAAGGCGGTTTCCATGACCGCATCAAAGCAAACAATCGTGCCGCCCTCTTCCAGCTCGAGCTCTTCAGCCTCTGCTACCTCAAAGCCCATTTTAAAGGCCTCGACCGCCGCATCTTCCAGCGCCGCAAAGGTATCGGCACATAAATGGTGCTCAATGGTATATAACGCATCCGGATCACTGCCGTCAGCGAGAAGCTCCTCGATAATCATGCGCGTTTCTTGGTGTTGTTGTTCAATCAGTTCAGCCTGTGACATAAGCGCGACTCCAGAAAATGAATACGGGCGCAATATGGCACGGTTTCGGCAAAAATGCCACGTTCGCTCACCGCGAAGCTGACGATAAAACCGCCAAGTTGATGAATTTTCTGTGACCTTGCTAGTTTGGCGAGATTGTTAGTGATTTGTAACATTGACCTCCCCTCGGAAGGTTGTCATTATTCGACCATCCAAGGAGGACATGAGACACGCCCACCCTGTGCAAACGGCCCGCATTCCCACCTTATCGGTGAGCACACATCCCGGATGTGCAAGGCGCTGTTTGTCTCATTGCCTGGCCCGTATTAAGGAAAAAGAGGACCTACCATGAGTGAGTTTTACGTTGGATCCGAAGTTGGGCAACTGAAGCGCGTTCTGCTTCATCGCCCTGAACGAGCGTTAAACCACCTAACGCCATCTAACTGCCACGATTTGTTGTTTGATGATGTTCTGGCGGTAGAGCGTGCCGGCGAAGAGCATGATATGTTCGCCCGCACACTCACGGATCAAGGCGTGCAGGTGCACCTACTGCACGACTTACTGGTTGAGACATTAGCCGAACCTGATGCCAAGCAATGGCTGCTCGACACCCAGCTCAACCAATACCGTCTTGGCTATCAATTTGCCAACGATGTGCGCGCCTACATGGCCGATATCGACCACAACACGCTCGCGGACATTCTGCTCGGTGGCTTAAGCTATATCGATTTACCCGTGCAATCATCCTCGATGATGCAAGCGATGCACGACAAAACCGACTTCGTGATTGAGCCGCTGCCCAACCATCTGTTTACCCGCGATACCTCCTGCTGGGTGTATGGCGGCGTCTCACTCAACCCAATGGCGAAATCCGCCCGCCAGCGAGAGACCAATCACTTGCGCGCCATTTACCGCTGGCATCCTGAGTTCGCGCAAAGCCAATTTGTCAATTACCTCGGTGATGAGGTCCGCGATTACGACAACGCCGCGATTGAAGGTGGCGACGTGCTGGTCATTGGCCGCGGCGCGGTCTTGATTGGCATGTCCGAGCGCACCACGCCTCAAGGGGTTGAACAGCTAGCGCGTAGCCTACTGTTTAGCGGTCAAGCCAAAGAAGTGATTGCGGTGCAATTACCGAAAAACCGCTCATGCATGCACCTGGATACCGTGATGACCCACATGGATATCCATACTTTCTCAGTCTACCCCACGGTGATGCGCCCTGATTTGCCTTGCTGGCGCTTAACCCGTAAAGGGGAAGACAGCCTTAACGTGGAAGCACAGTCTTGCTACCTCACCGCGATTGAAAAAGCGCTGGATGTCGGCCCGTTAAACATCATTACTACCGGCGGCGACAGCTATGCCGCCGAGCGTGAGCAATGGAACGATGCCAACAACGTGCTGACCGTGCGTCCAGGCGTCGTGATTGGCTACGAAGGCAATACCTACACTAATGAAAAATATGATAAAGCCGGCATTAAAGTGCTCTCTATTCCCGGCGACCAACTCGGTCGAGGCCGAGGCGGTGCACGCTGCATGAGCTGTCCGCTAGAACGCGACGACATTTAAGCACTCAACACCGCCAGTGCAATGCTGGCGGTTCTCTCCCCACGCTCTTCTCTCCCACCTTTTACCGTCTGCTATCGTGTTTATGGCTTACCCGCACGGCCTACAACATTGATGGTTCTTTTCCCACTCCCTCTCATCGCTTCATTTCACCAATCAATCAGTTACGGTTAAAACTGCCAACATTCATACCGATTGATTACTGGAAATCTCATTCTTTTTCATTAGTGAGTATTTACTCCAATTCCAAAAATGACTAATTTCGCATTAGAGTTTCAGTTTTTTTGTGAACTGTACTCACAGCTCTTTTTATTTGAGATAGCGTGTTTAAAGACAAGCATCGCAAGATACAAAGCGTTAGCCCTAGCTAACGTCAGTTGGACATAACGAAAAGGAAATGCGATGAATAAAAAAATACTGATCTCGCTGCTATTCGCCGGCCTTTCTCAGGTTTTCACCCCCGCTTTTGCCGGTAGCGCAGATAACAACGTGGTAGAGATAAAACGCGACACCGCCAAACAACTCAGCCAAGACTATGCGCAAATTGCCCCAACGCTACAGCGCAATATTAATAGTTATGGCTTAAATGCTCCCTTGTCGGCACTGACACAGCCTCAAGCGCGTAGCTCACGCAGCAAACGCAGCCTGGATACTCAGCTGCACAGCGCTGACCGTGCATTGCGTGAGGCGCAAGGCGTCGAAGACGTCGCCGACCAACTGCTCGAAGTACGCTTAGCCGACCCAAGCATGCTCGCGCGTTGGCAAGCCGGCCAAGCGCCTTTGTTTGCCTTTGAGCCGGCCGGTGATGAAAAAAGCTGGACCCAGATTGAGGCCTTTGACACTGAGGGCAACACCCACTGGCTAGACGTCTATCAAATGCCTGACCGCCCCGTGTTAGTGATTGATACGGACGGCAAAGCGGCATTAAAAGCCGGATTGGAAGTGATGCGTCGCACCTTGGCGGAGCAGAACCCTGCACCACGGATGCGTCGTAGTGCACGCATGATGGCACAAGCCCCAGCCCAACCCATTGACACCACAGTGCTAAAAACCATCCGCCTGGCCGACGATAAAGAACCGTGGATCTCCGGCGCAGCAGAAGTGTATGCCATTGTCACCGGTGTGAACCCAAGCCGTGACGAACCGACGCTCGACATTGTCGATATGCCGTATTTGGATTACGACAAAACTACCTATTACCCCAACCAAGTGATGATCCATTGGGATCGTTATCGCTGGGGCGCGGCAGACGTGATCTTAATGGAGCAAGACGACGGCACCAACTACAAAGAGCTGGCGCTGAAACTTAACGAGGTGGCGAGCGACATCCTAGCCGCGATCCCCGACTTGGAAGCGCAAGCCTATGGCGTGGTCACGCAAATCACCGGAAAAATCATCGAAGCCATCCCCGACGGCTGGCTGACCAACGATGATGACTTTGTTGATGTGTACTACACCCTGCTTAAAGGCCGTGCATACCCAGACCAATACGGCGCCGGCGGCAATGCCATGGCAACCTGGGAGCCACTGACCATTGAGCCGACTCAATAACACAGGCTTGGTTTCATTGAGTGAGATAAACAAAACGCAGCCGTGGGGCTGCGTTTTTTCACTGTGACTTTACTGCCCTGGATCTCTATTACTCGTTCCCACGCTCCTGCGTGGGAATGCATACGAGATTTGAGCCATGAACTGAAATCGTTACAAAATCATCAAGCCGCACTTGTCGAGTTTGGTTACTCTGATTCTGCTGAACGGATCTCTGTTCTTACACGATCTAACACCGTGGCCAATGTTAGTTGGCCACTACAGCTTTGATGTCGGATGGCGCGCGGCGGAAATCACACCCAGCTTGCGCGATCGAGAAGGCGCTTATGCCGACCTACGCGTACTTTAACGTCGATGATGTCATTGGCGACGATTACTCGTTC
Organism: Salinivibrio sp. AR647; assembly: GCF_001995415.1. NCBI lineage: Bacteria > Pseudomonadati > Pseudomonadota > Gammaproteobacteria > Vibrionales > Vibrionaceae > Salinivibrio > Salinivibrio sp. AR647. Next base: position 290,587 of record NZ_MUFE01000001.1, read on the forward strand.
CCACGCTCCCGCGTGGGAATGCATACGGAACTTAAACCATCACCAGAGATCGTGACAAAATCATCAAGCCGCACTTGTCGAGTTTGGTTACTCTGATTCTGCTGAACGGATCTCTGTTCTTACACGCTCTAACACCGTGGCCAATGTTAGTGGGCCATTACAATGACAAAATTTATACATCGATGGTGCCATTGGCGTAGGTGACACAAGCCCCTGCAAGATGTCAACTATGATGCATTATGCCACCTGGGCGCCTGTCACGTTTGGCGCCAATTTTATCCACGATGTCGGATGGCGCGCGGCGGAAATCACACCCAGCTTGCGCGATCGAGAAGGCGCTTATGCCGACCTACGCGATATTCAGGATTTTTGAATACAGAACGCTTCGCTTACAGAGTACAGAAAAGAGCAGATCGTGTTCGAATCGGGGCTCAGCTCTTTCTGTATTCTGTATTCGGTATTCCGTAATCCGTAATCCGTAATCCGTCAAATGCTCCCATTGGCGTAGGTGACACAAGCCCCTGCAAGATGTCAACTATGATGCATTATGCCACCTGGGCGCCTGTCACGTTTGGTGCCAATTTTATCCACGATGTCGGATGGCGCGCGGCGGAAATCACACCCAGCTTGCGCGATCGAGAAGGCGCTTATGCCGACCTACGCGTACTTTAACGTCGGTGATGTCATTGGCGACGATTACTCGTTCCCACGCTCCCGCGTGGGAATGCATATGGAACTTAAGCCATCACCAGAGATCGTGACAAAATCATCAAGCCGCACTTGTCGAGTTTGGTTACTCTGATTCTGCTGAACGGGTCCTTGTTCTTACACGATCTAACACCGTGGCCAATGTTAGTGGGCCATTACACTTTACATGTAAGTGTGATCTAGATTGTTTATGTATCTTTTTATTGAGATATCTATCACGTATTTCCCCGTATCCTTATAAGATAATTCGCCTCGAAAAATAAATCATAAAGGCGAAGAAAAATAATGAAATACAAACACCTACTGTTACCAATCTCTTTAATTGTATCAGCCACTGCATTTGCCGGAGGACATAGAGAACCTTATCAAGCCCAGACCGATTTGATTAACAAGACGTTTTCTGTGGAGGAAGCACCTACACTTCGTGTTGCGACATTCAATATGGCCGCAGGTCGAGTGTCTTCATTAACAGAAATTGCCAAAGCCATTAAGGCGTTGAATGTTGATATCGTTGCAATACAAGAAGTTGACGCACTGACAGCGCGTAGCGGCAGAGTAGACCAACCAAAGAAACTCGCTGAGCTTACTGGGCTTAATGTTGAATTTGGTAGGGCTATCGACTTTGAGGGTGGTCAGTACGGATTGGCTGTCGCGTCAAAACACCCTATTTTAAAAACCGCGATCACTGAACTGCCATCGGGTGAGCGTGAGCAGCGCATTGCCTTTGAGGCACATGTTGATGTCCCAGGGTTTGACGCGCCAATCACCATTTTTAATGCGCATTTAGACACAAAAGAAGATCCGACGATGCGTGTTGAGCAAGTGAGAGAATTAAACGATACCGCCATAGATTCTCGAGGTATCAAATTACTGCTCGGTGACATGAACGATGTACCACATTCTGCGACTTATCAGGAATTGAGCCGTTACTGGAATGTGGTTAACGATGAAGCGGTTGATTTTCGCTCTTGGCCCGCGAGTAATCCTGAGATCCAAGTCGATTATGTGATGACAGGAAAAGCCCAAAAATGGCATGTTGAAAACATCACGGTGCCGCAAAACAACATGTCGTATGGCGATATTAACTGGCCTGCAGTCACGGATCACCTGCCTATCATTGTTGAGATGAAGATGATTGAACAGTAACAATGCTGTGTGACGGTTGATATTAAGGCACTGTGATCAGTGCCTTTTTATATTCATGAAGAAAAAAACGGGCCAATGGTTAACTCGGCAAATTTATCCTCTATTTACTCGTTCCCACGCTCCTGCGTGGGAATGCATACGGAACTTAAGCCATCACCAGAGATCGTGACAAAATCATCAGGCCGCACTTGTCGAGTTTGGTTACTCTGATTCTGCTAAACGGATCTCTGTTCTTACACGCTCTAGCACCGTGGCCAAATTCACTATTCCACTACACAAGTCCAAAGATACTATTATTACGGCGATAGGAATAAGACTGTTGTCACCCAACCTTCTTATTGAACTAATACAACTAAGCCTCACCTGTCGTAATATTTCCAGATGCAAAGGTGAACTTTGATTTGTTCTGATCAAACACGTAAATAGCAACCAATGGAACTGCTGTTACTACAAGCCCTGACAAAATCGCGGTGGTCTGAGCATTGAATCGGTTCAGTAGTGGTACAGACGCAAGCCCTGTACTTATTACGCGACCGACGTACAAACCCACTACTGCTGAAGCGGTACTTGCCATGATGATATTTATAGATTTAAGCTTATTCTCATCATTACTAGACATAATTCGAACACAACGAATACAGCTTAGAGTGCCCTCACGTATCAAGCCTAGAGCAAACGAAGGAAGTTTCGTAACCATTGAAATTAAGATCTGAGGAATGACACTTAACGCACCACTCACGCCAGCCTCTATCCCAAGAGTTTTAGCTTTAGCCCAAATCTGTCTTTCTTCGAAGCGTTGATTCAAACGTTGAGTCAACCGAACCTTAAGTTCCTTCACATTTTGAACCATACCCTTTTCATCAAATAGTTTGAATTCCTTGCAAAAGACTTTGATTTCATCCATAAAAATATCGATGGTTTCAACAACAATCATACCGACAACCTGCTGAACCGCCATCGTCGCACCACTCTTAACCGCGGTCATCCCAATTTCGACGGCTGCACTAGATTTATGCCTATTCAAAACCTTCTGAGCTTGTTCTAAAGCAGCATTACAGTCTTCTTCGTTTAATTCATACTGTTCACCCTGAATTTGCATGATACGAACACCTGGTTTATCTGGATGCGGAACTGAATTTTCTAGGAACTCACCAAGTGGTATATCTCTTTTTGAACGATTCACCGAAGAGTTTGTAAAGATTAAGTTCCCAGAATCATTCATTGCATCTAGAAGTTCTTTATCCGTTGTACCGGCTTTCAACAAAGTCGAGCTATAAATATCCTTAGTTGCAATAACATGCTCGATATCCGCGTCATGCGGCTGGAGTGTGGCATCTTTATTGTACCCATCTTCCAGAGGAGAAAACGTATCTTTTGCAGCAGCTCTTTGATCTTGCATAGAAGAAAAGTTCTCATGTGAATTTCTTAAATTATGCTCACCAATGCGTCCCCCAAACTCTTTGTAGTTTTCTGACAAGTTCTCATACTTAGTTTGAGAGTGGTCATCAATAGAATTAGCTGTCTGGTTTAAGAAGAACGAAGACATTGCCCTTTGAATGGCAATATTTCGGCATTGTTCAAAGATTTCTTCCGATGTTTTAACAGGAACAGGTAGGTTGCCTTGCAAATCTGAAACCATCCGCAAAGTATCTTTATCAACTTCAAAAGTACTTCTAGCCCATTGGTTTAGCTTGTCAGTACCAGTTTCCCAATATCTGATTGCATTAGCTTTTTGAGCATCCACATCTTTTAGTTCTTCCCAATCGATATTGTCGATTTTCTCTTTAGCCTGCTCGTAAGCTTCGGTAGCAGCTTCTTGTCCCCTTTGAGATAGATCAGTAGCCTTAGTTTTAACGCTTTCGGCAACTGCTGCTGAATCTAAGTCAGATGCAGCTTTTTTCACTCCTTCAGCAGCTTGGGCTGACTTCGCAGCTGTACTATCATAGGCGTTTCTTCCGTACTCTTTGGTTTTATTCGTAATATCAGAAACATCAATATTGTTTACTTTTTCGTTGACTCCAGCCGCTGCGCTCTTAGCTTTATCTAACCATCCCATTTAAACGTACCTCCCCCCTAGTCTGAAACTTACTTTTTGAGTTTAATCTTGTATCATTAAGGATTAAAAGTTGTCACTACGAAACCGACAAAAACCACATCGTTAACGTAACGTATTGAAGTGAGGTCTTATCTACTCACTTCTTGGCTGCGCTCGCGCTGAAAAAAGTGCCAGACGCAGCGCCTACCTATCCGCATTCGAGCTATTTACTTAATAAAGCAACGGGCTTGTTCAACACCCAAATGAAGTGTCGGCTGCGCGACACTTATTCTTATTTGTTATAACTCATTTTTTCTTGATTCTACGTATTTCATTTTCCATTTGCTGCATTTCATTTTGAAGCTCTCCAAGAGCCTCATCTGCAAGAGCACCTTTGCGTTGTAAATTATCTATATAGTCTTTGAATGCATTTAGCTTATTAAATATTTTGACATGGTTAGCTAATTGCTCTTCTAATGACTCTAGATAATCATTTACTTCACTACCATATATTGCTCTGTCTGGCACATGACGCTCATTGTCTCTTGATTTCAGAAAGTTTGTTACTTCATTATATTCGTTCCATGAGTGCACAAACTCTATGCTGCTTGCAGTAGCTCCCAAACAGTCCCTTAGTTCCTGCTCTTCATTTCTTGGGCAACAAACTATACGAATAGTGTCATGAGGGAAAACAAGACCATTATCTCGTTCATTGAAATACCGCCATTCTCGCTCCCACATAAAACCTTGAGAATGTGAGTTCTCCAATAAAGGCATTAGCAATGGATAACTCCCGTTGATTAATGAAGTAACTCGTTCAGAAATACGTTCATCTTCAATATTGGTTTGTTCAATTAAATTCTTTAGAATTACGATGTCGTTCTTCAGTTCATCATCGGCATAAATACAGGGTCTCGCTCCTAGCGATGAAAGCCTACTTTTGTCAAACCCTATTCCATACATTTGATTATCTCGCCAACGTCGGAATGAGCGATATCGGAAGAAATCTAACGCAAAGATAGGTGACTCACTAAAGCAGACGACACGTGCATCATAATTCCTATCCTCTCCCTGAGCTTCGGGGACTGATGCCCTCAAAAAACCATGTTGTTCTGGCATCTCGTCCGCTTCAGGCTGCAAGATCGCTAATAATTGAGATTTACCAGTCATATGGAACAGATAAGGAGACATATCAGGTTTTTCAACCGGACTTAAACGAAATGTTGGTGTATCAATTTTATAATCTGTCCATCTCACAGAACTTGAATATCTTGGAAGAGTCATCATTTCTCCTGAGTTATAACGCTTTGCTCACCGGTAAATTAGGAGCGCAGCGAGTAATTTTTCCGCGTGCAGCAACTTGTTATAACTGCCTATCACTTTCTCCAATCCTTGACATACAAGACATTATTATTATCAAGTTGAATGACCTTTTTACCTTTCAATTTATTTTCTGCTACACCACCATATTTTTCGATTTCATCAATCGCGATAAACGTTTGCTTTCCTGTTGATTCATACAGATCAATCAGTTTAGCAACAGCATCATTCTGGATGTTTTTAAACAATACTGAATCATGTACCAAGAAAGGTAATGCTGTAACCTCTAAAAACGCCAAATCAAGTAGTATTAAATTTGAATAAGCCTTGCCTGTTCCAGTGTCTTCTACCAGTTCGAAAGTGTAGCTATTTTGACCAATATTAAGTGTTGGGCTCCTCCTTTCCTCACTATATATCTCCGTGACATTTCTTCTATTTTTGTCATTGACTATATTTTCGATCAACTCCAATATTCTAATCTTCTCGGCAGCAAGAAGTTCTTTTGCTTCCTTTAAATCCGATTTAATCTGAGTGTCCATCTCGAAATACTCTATTTCTTTGCTGGCCACGGAATGGTCTTGCGACAACTCATAAACCCTATCAATAACGACATTTGGATTATCTAACTCTGCCAAGGAAGCAGATATTTTCATATCGATTAAATCGATTTCTTCACTTATTGAAGATAACAGTGAAGCTAATTCAGCCTAGCTACTCTTCAACTCCTTTCTAAGTATTTTTGTTATGCTTGAATGAAATGATTCAACTTCTTCGAGCTTCGAAGTATTGACATCTGGGAAGTATTTTATCAGGGACTCCAAATGCTTACTTTTTATCGCCTTGTTTTGGTTTAGATCATTTCTCACTCGAAGCAGTCGACTATCTAATCTAAGTTTCTCTTCTAAAAGCCGATCTTTCTCGACTTTTAGCTCCATAACCTGTCTATTAGCTATCTCCGATATATTGATGGCATATTTTTTTAGGTTGTTTTTAATTTCTTCAATCTCAGAATCTATCGCATTAATTCTTGTAATGTTTTCCTTGTACTTCGTCTTGGTTGTCTTGGAAATCAACCCAGTTTTAGCTGCCTTACTAATCGTACTCTTTTCGTCATTTTTATTTTTTACATTTTCCGATAGAATTCTTATCGGCTCATATTTCTTAAAGAGTTTAATTATATTCGTAACGCAATCGGAGGGTTTTTGACTTTTAAAACTATGGAGAGGGTGCTTTACATCAAGATTTTCTTTCCCCCAGACTCTAGAGAAAAGAGACACAATTGAACGGAAAGAAAGCTCGATATCTCCCAGTGAGTAAGACGCTTTTAGAAAGGTTGTGTATTCCTCGATTCTAATGGGCTCAACTTCAGAATATTTATCATCACACTTATATACTAAGTCTGGGGTTTGCGTCCCTCTTCTAAAGTAAACCAATTCCTTACCAAACTGAAAAGTGAAAAAGTAATCATGGTGGCCGAGCTCATCGACAACATCTTTATTATGATCAAGAAAAGACTCTCCGCCATATACGAAGTCGAGAACCATAAGTAGCGTTGATTTGCCAATAGAATTCGTGGCGACACTGTCGCCTAACACAACATTAAGGCCGGAGTGAAAGTCGATAGTCTTTTCTCTGAACTTATCACAACGAATTTCAATTAACATATCTAATAACTCCTTCACCCTCTTCCAATTCAATCTTTCCTAAGACATAAAGCACATCAATCGCCAGCATAAACTCACTAATATCTTCAAATTTATCTAACCGAGCATGTATCAGATCAGACAAAGAAATTACCTCAATTTCTTCCAGAATCAAAAAGCTAATCTTTGATAAGATCGAATTATCAAAACTTGTAAACTTACTAGGAAAGGACATTAAAAAATCTCGCAATTTTGGATAAAGAACGAGGCCATAATTTCTGCCGCATCATTAGTTTTTGGTTTTGTTTTTGCGTAAATCCAAGCAACTATATTTTCAAATATGGCTTGTTGATCAATGCCCATATTTTTTTGCTTTAAATAATATGTCTTGATCTGCAGAGATATAATTTCAGAAAAATCAGAATTGACGTTATCTAATTCTGAGAACTTCCTTCTAATAAATATGTAGTACTCTATAACGTTGCCTTTAATTTTTAACTTGGTTGGCCTTGAAATATTAGAGTCTAGCTTCTCATCGACTTCTCTGGGTGTAAAATCAATTTCAGCATCATTTTCTAGTTCCGGATCATCGTATATAGCTTCTATGATCTGACTGATTTCATCTTCAATCGTATATCTTTTCCAAATCGCTTCTTGGCCACTACGATCAATGAGCTTCTTCTTTAGTCCAAGTAAGGTTCGATACTCCTCGACAGCTCTAGGCTTATCAAATTTCCCATGACATATCTCGCACAAAGGTATGATATTATTTTCGTCATTTACATCATCACTTAGCCGCTCTTCATCCTGCAGTAGATGCTTTTCTTCTTTAGTAGGATTTAATGGGTATATATGTGCCAGTTCATAGTTTTTGAAGCTCTTGCCGTTCTTCTTATAGAAAAGAGGCTCAGCACATAAGGGGCATACTCGACTAACCTGTGAAAGCAAGGCTACATTTTGCGCATCAGAATACTTCTTTCTTGGATTACTCATCCTTGAACCACTTTCATATTATGTAGAACTCCCCCAAAAGTTATAACATTGTATTAGTGCGCACGCACGATTTCCCAAAATCGTTATCCGCACCATTTTCTACCTAACCTACTGATCATAGGATGGTTTTTCGTCTTTAATCGATACTGCTCTTCCGCAAAAGTGAGCATGCCACCTATCTCTAGTCAGGTATTCACACTATCCCCAAGCGTAAATCTGTCTCGGATAAACGCGCACCCTATTGAGTACCTCGGTTAGATAAGCTGGTTAACCGTCCAGTGTTTAGCCATGCTACCGCCGATCAGTTGTCGGCACCTAACACGCCATCGAGTTGGCAGATTTGGGGTTAGTGTATCAAGGGCTGTTTTGGTTTTCGTGCGCTATTGTCCAAAGTGTTAGATAAGCCATATTTTGTGAGATGGATTCAAGAAGTTACCTAGGCACAAAGGATGAATCGTTTTAGTGTGCGCTTGCCTAAGCAAGGGAAAAGAGGACTGCTAGCAGGGGTCGAGTATTGAACACCTCTCAATGTTACCCCGCTGATTTTTTCTAATGCGAAAATGGGAGTTGTACCCGTTCCTTGTTTGACTAAGTGTTTGACTAAAAATCAGCAGTTACAAAAAAGGCGTAGTAGGTACTAACCTGCTACGCCTTGCTATGACTGGTGGCCCCTCCCAGACTTGAACTGGGGACCAATCGATTATGAGTCGACTGCTCTAACCACTGAGCTAAGGGGCCGAATGGATTGGGATTATAGGGGAAGGCAAACAGGGTGTCTAGTTGTAAGGGGGGTCAATTCAGTATGGTTTTTGAGCACTTAGCGCAGTGGTGGCAAAACAAGCGCCGCCAGTGTGACGGCACTCATGCTTTACTTACTGAGTTCTGTGACACCACTTACTGCATGGCGGGGTCTTCGCTGTTGTCATCGGCGGGCCAGGTTTCTTCTTCCGGTGGCCAGGCGCTGTTGTCGTCTTCTGGTATTGGCTGGGTGTCGCAATCCGTGCCACCTTCAGGGCAAGTCACCGCTGGCTGGCCGTCTGCAGGCTGCATCGGCTCGTCATTCGCCATTGCCGGGCCCGCTAGGCCAACTATCATCATCAGTGCGCTCAGAGTCAGTGCTTGGTTGTATGTTTTCATGGTGTTCTCCTTCCTAATAGTGTCGTTGCCCTTGAGGACAGAAACACTATCTCGCACTCGCCGCACTGCCCTGTCATTCCCTCGCTATAAGGCGGTAAAAGGATTGTGTCGTTTGTCGCCAATTTATCAGCATTGTCAGTCCTTGATTAAATCCCCCTCCTGCGGTCAGAAAACCTTCAAAACGGTGTGTTAAAGGTTAATTGATGGCCTTTACGCTCGGTTTTGTCGCTTGCATCTTGCTGACACGCGCTTTACCATCAAAGAATAATTAAACAAAAATATCGATTTAATATTCAAAATAGCGCGTCATTTAGGGATAAATATGAAAAGCGACCTCTACCAGCAATCACTGCTCACCTTACTCGACTTGTCACCTCAGCAAATCCACGATCTGATTGATGATGCCGCCGCCCTTAAAGCGGCCAAAGCCCGTGGTGAGGAAACCCCACAGCTGACGGGCAAAAACATTGCCCTGATTTTTGAGAAAACCTCAACCCGCACCCGCTGTGCGTTTGAAGTGGCGGCGTTTGATCAAGGCGCACAAGTTACGTATCTCGGCCCCAGCGGCAGCCAAATTGGCCATAAAGAGACCATGAAGGACACCGCGCGGGTGTTAGGGAGAATGTACGATGGCATTCAGTATCGTGGGTTTGGTCAAGAGGTGGTGGAAACCTTAGCCGCCCATGCTGGTGTGCCGGTGTGGAATGGCCTTACCGATGACTTTCACCCCACTCAAGTGCTGGCGGATTTACTCACCATGCAAGCGCACAGTGACAAGCCGCTCAATCAAATCGCCTTTGCGTATTTGGGTGATGCGCGCAATAACATGGGCAATTCGTTGATGGTGGGCGCGGCCAAAATGGGGATGGATTTACGCTTGATTGGTCCTAAAGCCTATTGGCCTGAGGCGGATTTGATTGCCACCTGCCAAGATATTGCCGCCAGTACTGGAGCAACGATCACACTCACGGAAGATACGGCGGCGGTGAAAGGCTGTGATTTTATTTATACCGACATCTGGGTGTCGATGGGCGAGCCAGAATCGGTTTGGGTGCAGCGGGTGGCAGATCTCACGCCTTATCAAGTCAACCCCGGTTTGATGGCCGCTACCGAGAACTCAGATGCCAAGTTCATGCACTGCTTGCCCGCGTTTCATAATGACGAGACCGGCGTGGGTAAACAAATTGCCGATCAATACGGGCTCAATGGCCTGGAAGTGACCGACGCGGTATTTGAATCAGCGCAATCGATCGTCTTTGATCAAGCCGAGAACCGCCTCCATACCATCAAGGCTGTGATGATTGCCACACTCGTCAAAGCAAGCGCGTAAACGATTGCACTTTTGCTTGCACAGCACAAATAGGGGCGTATAATTCGGCCAGATTTCACTACACGGCCAGAAGTTATGTTGGTTATTCCACCCACAAACAGCGATTTATCCGCCCCATCGCGGGACGGCATTCGCATTGGTCGTGATCGTAAAAGCCTCCGTTTCGGAGGTTTTTTTTTTGCCTGTAGCACACTGCAAAGAAAGGGACTCGCGTTATGGCCAATACGCTTTATCACAAACATATTATTTCCATTCCCGAGCTCAGCCGCGACGAGCTAGAGTTAATCGTTGCCACGGCGGGCGAACTTAAAGCCCGCCCGAACCCGACGCTGTTAAAAAATAAAGTGATTGCTAGCTGCTTTTTTGAAGCGTCAACCCGCACTCGGTTGTCCTTTGAAACCGCGATTCAGCGCCTTGGCGGCTCGGTAATTGGCTTTCCCGACGGCGGCAATACCTCGTCAGGCAAAAAAGGCGAAACCTTGGCTGATTCGGTCCGTGTGATTTCTTCTTACGTTGATGGCTTTGTCATGCGTCACCCAAAAGAAGGCGCTGCGCGATTAGCGTCGGAGTTTTCTGAAGGCGTGCCGGTGGTGAATGGTGGCGACGGCGCAAATCAGCACCCGACCCAAACCTTGCTCGATTTGTTCTCGATTTACGAAACCCAGGGCCGCTTGGATAACTTAAATATCGCCATGGTGGGAGATCTCAAATACGGCCGTACCGTGCATTCTCTGACCCAGGCGTTATCAAAGTTCGAGGGCAACCGCTTCTTTTACATCGCCCCGGATGCACTCGCCATGCCAGAGCACCTGCTTGATGAGCTTGCCGCGGGCGGCCACCCTTATAGCCTACACAGTAGCATTAGCGATGTGGTGCCTGAGTTAGATGTACTTTACATGACACGGGTGCAAAAAGAGCGCTTTGATGAGTCAGAATACGCCCACATTAAATCAGCGTTTATTTTAAGTGCCGGCATGCTGCGAGATGCCAAGCCGAATATGAAGGTGATGCATCCGCTGCCACGCGTGGATGAAATTACCGTTGATGTCGATAAAACCCCGCACGCGTATTACTTTGAGCAAGCAGAAAATGGGGTGTATGCCCGAGAGGCTCTACTCGCGCTGGTGTTAAATGAACAGGTTGAAGGAGTTGCAAAATGAGCACGGATAATAAACTACAAGTCGAAGCGATCTGCCACGGCACTGTGATTGATCATATCCCCGCGCACATTGGCTTTAAGATCTTAAACCTGTTTCAAATGCATGGTAGCGATCAGCGGATCACTATTGGTTTGAATCTGCCTTCGTCGGCGCTCGGCAGTAAAGATTTGATCAAAATCGAGAACGTGGTGATCAGCGAAGATCAAGCCAGTCAGCTTGCCTTGTACGCGCCACAGGCAACGGTGAATCAAATTGAAGATTATCAAGTGGTCGCCAAGCTGCCGCTGACATTGCCTGAGGTGATTCAAGGGGTGTTTAGCTGCCCAAACTCTAACTGCATTACCCATGGCGAGCCGGCTGTCGATAGCTCATTCCGAGTGCTCACGGAGGCCGACGATGTGAAGCTCTGCTGCAAGTACTGTGAGAAGGTATTCTCACGCGAGATCATGACCGAGCGTCACTAGTCCTCGCTGTCTAACCCTAGTGCGAGGGTGCTCGGTTGCGGGCGCGCTTGCACTGCGCCTGCCGCGCGCGTAACACATAAAAAAACCAGCATCGAGGTGCTGGTTTTTGTCATCGTTTAACCTGCCAAGTGGTTATTTCACCACGGTAAGCGTCGGCTTGCCTTTTTTACTCGGCGCCGCTGGCGCTTCTGGTTCGTCATCGGCCTGCGGCAGTGCGTCTGGATCGTCAACACTGTCAACAGAGACAAGCGATGGCTCGTCCTCTTCGGTCGGTGCCGGCTCGAACGTCTCGTCCTCGAACATCTCGTCATCAGCATTGGCGTAGGCAGGCTCCATTTCAAACATGGTCCCGGCGCCATTTTCACGCGCATACAGTGCAAGCACGGCTGCCATTGGCACCATCACTTGCTGCGGTTTACCGCCAAAGCGCGCGTTAAAACACACATGCTCGTTACTGAGTTCAAGATTACCGACTGCTCGCGGGGCGATGTTCAGTACAATTTGCCCGTCTTTGACGTAATCAAACGGTACTTGCGTCCCTGGTAAGGTCGCATCGACCACAATGTGTGGCGTGAGATCGTTGTCCAGTAACCAGTCGTAAAACGCCCGAACCAAATAAGGACGGCGCGGTGTCATGGCAAATTCAGATGTAGACATTATTGACCTGTTAGTCGCATTTCACGTTCAGCTTCTGTCAGTGAGGCGAGAAACGAATCACGCTCAAACAGACGCGTCATGTAGTCTTTGACTTGCTTCGAGCCCTGACCGGTCAGTTCGATACCCAGTGCAGGTAAACGCCATAAAAGTGGCGCTAAGTAGCAATCAACAAGGCTAAATTCTTCACTTAAGAAGTAAGGATCTTCGGCAAAGACAGGCGCCAGAGCCAGGAGCTCTTCACGTAATTGCTTACGGGCTTTATCCGCCTCATCCGCACTGCCCTGCATGATCTGATCCACCAAGGTATACCAGTTACGCTTAATGCGATACATCATCAAGCGGCTTTGTGCACGCGCGACAGGATAAACCGGCATCAATGGCGGGTGAGGGAAACGCTCATCCAAGTATTCCATGATGATGTCTGCGTTATACAGCGCTAACTCACGGTCAATCAAGGTTGGAACAGAGTTATAAGGATTTAAGTCAACCAGATCTTCTGGCAGATTATTCGGATCCACCAGCTCGATTTCTACACTGACACCTTTCTCTGCGAGGACGATGCGTACCTGATGACTATATAAATCAGATGCGTCAGAGAATAACGTCATCACCGAGCGTTTATTGGCAGCAACAGCCATCAACCCCTCCAGGATGTTCAATATCAATAGAAAGCAATGGGGACTCAAAGCCCCCATTGCGGATTAGCAACACACTAGATTAACCGATCAGTGCACATCGCGCCAATATTCTTTCTTGAGGAAGTAAGCCAAAATCAAGAATACCACGAAGAAACCGATCACCCACCAACCGAGTTGCTGGCGCTCAAGCTTCACCGGCTCACCGGAATACTCGAGGAAATTGACCAAGTCTCGGACGGCATTATCATATTCGCTCTCACTCAGCTCGCCATTGCCGTCAGACTGCAGGCCGACAAATTCCTCAACCGGCTCACCATCCACCATGCGTGTTTCGTACACTTTACGTGGGGTGCCTTGAAGCTCTTCAAGCACATGCGGCATGCCCACGTTAGGGAATACCGTATTGTTCACGCCAAACGGACGCGATGGGTCAACATAGAATGAACGCAGATAGGTATAGATCCAGTCAGTACCACGTACACGCGCGACCAGCGTCAAGTCAGGCGCTGGCGCACCGAAGTACTGTGCGCCCGACTCTTGGCTCATGGCGTTAGTCATTAACTCACCATAGTCCGCATTCTTGTCGACAATCAGGTGTTCTTCCATCAAGTCTTTTGGAATGTTCAGATCTTCTGCGACACGCTGATAGCGCTGATACTGCGTGGCATGACAGCCGAAGCAGTAGTTCATGAACATTTTTGCGCCACGTTGCAATGAGGCTTTGTCCGTTAAATCGTTGTTGGCGTCGTCCAAGTGAACGTTACCGCCCGCGGCCATTGCCAAAGAGGGCAACAGCGCGCACAAGATTACAATCCATTTTCTCATTTGAATGTCACCCTCTCTGGTAGCGGTTTTGTTGCCTCATTTTTGCTGTAGAAGAACAACAGCACAAAGAACATGAAGTAACAGAAGCTGAAGATCTGCGCCAGCAAGGTGTACGTTGGAGTCGCTGGCAACGCGCCCAGAATGCCGAGAGCTACAAACGCAACCACAAATTGCACAATGTTTGCCAAGTGCAGTTTGCTACGGTAGCGATACGAACGCACGCGACAACGATCTAACCATGGCAACAAAAACAGCACCACAATCGACGCACCCATGGCGATAACACCAATCAGCTTGTCAGGAATCGCACGCAAAATTGCGTAGAAAGGCGTGAAGTACCAAACCGGAGCAATATGCTCAGGGGTCTTCAGCGGGTTCGCGGCCTCAAAGTTCGGTGGCTCAAGGAAGTAACCGCCCATCTCAGGGTTAAAGAAAATCACATACGCGAACAAGATACCAAACACACCCACGCCAATGAGATCTTTCACCGTGCCGTATGGATGGAAAGGAATCGAGTCAATGATCTTATATTTTTTGGTGTAATCAGGGTGGAACGTAAACTGTGACTGCTGGCCATCGTCATCCGCTTCGCCTTTAGGCAGTTTGGTGTCGATACCATCTGGGTTGTTGGAGCCCACTTCGTGCAACGCTAGCACGTGCAACGCGACTAACAACAGCAACACAATCGGCAAGGCCACCACGTGAAGCGCAAAGAAGCGGTTCAAGGTTGCGCCTGATACCACGTAATCACCGCGGATCCAAAGCGTTAAGTCATCACCAATCACAGGAATCGCACCAAACAAGGAGATGATAACCTGTGCCCCCCAGTAAGACATTTGTCCCCATGGCAGCAGGTAGCCCATAAAGGCTTCTGCCATTAACACCAAGAAGATCAGCATCCCAAACAGCCACAGTAGCTCACGCGGCTTCTGGTACGAGCCATAAATGAGGCCGCGGAACATGTGCAGGTACACCACCACGAAGAACGCCGAGGCCCCAGTGGAGTGCATATATCGGAGCAGCCAACCGTACTCGACATCACGCATGATGTATTCAACAGAGGCAAACGCACCTTCCGCTGAAGGGTTGTAGTTCATGGTTAGCCAAATCCCGGTAACAATTTGGTTAACCAGAACAATCATCGCGAGCACACCAAACATATACCAGAAGTTAAAGTTCTTCGGCATTGGGTACTCGGTCATGTGCTTGCGATACGCATTCATCGCGGGAAGGCGTTTCTCAATCCAGTTAGCAAAACTTTCCATTACGCAGCCCCCTCATCTTGTCCCACCAGCACTCGCTTGTCGTCCAAGTACATATAAGGTGGAACGACCAGGTTAAGTGGTGCAGGTACGCCTTGAAAGACACGTCCAGCCATGTCAAATTTTGACCCATGACACGGACAAAAGAACCCGGCTTTCACTCCACTCACTTGCTCACTGAAGCTGTCTGGTAGATAGGTTGGTGAACAACCAAGATGGGTGCAGATACCAACCGCGACAAAAATTTCAGGTTTAATAGAGCGGAGCTGGTTGGTTGCATATTCCGGTTGTTGCGGCTGTGCTGATTGCGGATCGCGCAATTGGTCTTCAAAGCTTGAAAGCTCCTCAACCACGGCGTCGCTACGGCGCACAATCCACACAGGTTTTCCTCGCCACTCGACACGGATCATTTGTCCGTCTTGCAGCTTACTGATATCGACTTCGACCGGCGCGCCCGCCGCTTTGGCTTTCGCGCTTGGGTTCCATGACTTAATAAAAGGCACGGCAACTGCTACGGCCCCTAAACCGCCAACAACTGACGTCGTCGCAGTCAGGAAGCGGCGTCGGCCGGTATTCACTGGCGCATTGCTCATCCAACATTCTCCCATGTGCTCCCGCTTGGATTTTTATTTTGTCCTTTGCGTCCATGGAGCGTACGGCTTACTTAAAAACGAATATGTAATAACGGCTGACTGGGATCAGTTCGATTAAATCTTAGCTGCTATTACGTCGGCTAGATGATAGAGAAAACCCTACTTTTTGACAAGATAAAGCTACCTTTTTGTAACAAATGTGAGCGGTGTGCACAGAATTATGTAAAGGGTAATAAAAATGTTGGAAAGTGCGCGCTTATACACTGTTTTAAAAGGGAATAAAGAGGTAATGCCCTACCTTGTTACATCAGAAAAAATTGCATAAAAAAAGCCTGGCGTGAACACCAGGCTTTTTGTAGCAAATCTGACGATAACGTCGATTAACGCTTCGAGAACTGCGGGCTACGACGTGCTTTACGAAGACCCACTTTCTTACGCTCAACTTTACGCGCATCACGCGTCACAAAGCCAGCTGCACGTAGTGCAGGACGTAGTGACTCGTCATACTCCATCAAGGCACGAGTAATGCCGTGACGGATTGCGCCTGCTTGACCAGAGATACCACCACCAGAAACGGTGATGTACAGGTCAAGCTTCTCAGTCATTTCTACCAGCTCAAGTGGCTGACGAACAACCATGCGAGCGGTTTCACGACCGAAGTAAGTGTCGAGAGAACGCTTGTTGATCTCGATGTTGCCGCTACCCGGCTTGATGAAGACACGAGCTGCGGAGCTTTTGCGACGGCCGGTGCCGTAGTATTGTTCTGCCATTGCTTTATTCCTCTTAGATGTCTAGTACTTGCGGTTGTTGTGCCGCGTGCTTGTGCTCAGAACCTGCGTAAACTTTCAGTTTACGGTACATAGCACGACCTAGAGGACCGCGTGGCAACATACCTTTAACGGCTTTTTCAATCACCAGCTCAGGTTTTTGCGCGATCAGTTTTTCAAAGCTGATTGACTTGATGCCACCAATGTAGCCAGTGTGGCTGTAGTACATCTTGTCAGATTTTTTGCGGCCAGTTACAGCCACTTTTTCAGCGTTGATAACAACAATGTAGTCACCAGTGTCAACGTGAGGCGTGTACTCTGGCTTGTGCTTGCCACGCAGACGCGTTGCAATTTCAGTGGCCAGACGGCCTAGCGTTTTGCCTTCAGCGTCTACAACGAACCAGTCGCGTTTTACAGTTTCTGGTTTAGCAACGAAAGTTTTCATGCTAATAATTACCCGATTAATAAGTTTCACTTCAGGAGCCTAAGCTCCCACTGTTAAGCGTCCATACATCACCCCTTCGAGTGGTGGTACACCCGGCCAAAGCCTTTCAACAGTAACGGTGGGTCGCGAGATTATAGGGAAGAGTGGAGAAAAAATCACCTCCTTTTCGCAAAAAAATTCCGCCGTTTTTCTCAGTTGGTTATTGTTTGACTGTTCGCCAGCAGACAGCCTTAGGGCAAATGAGGCAATGCGAGATAGTCATGGCTTTGCATTTCAATCAGGCGTGACTGGCAACGCTTAAACTCAAACGCTAAACGGTCGCCATCATAGAGGCTATCGAGTGGCACCGCCGCTGAAATAATGAGTTTGACGCTACGCTCATAAAACTCGTCTACCAGCGCAATAAACCGACGCGCAGCATCGTCTTGTGTACTGTGTAATTGCGGCATGTCAGCGACTAATACCGTGTGATAAAGCCGCGCAATTTCCATGTAGTCGGTTTGACTGCGGGCGGACTGACACAGCTCAGCAAAACTAAAATGCGCCACGCCATCGCCATTTTCAATGGTATGTAGCGGGCGGTTATTTACGTCTATCACTTGGTCGCGCTGCCCCCCTTCCCCATTGAGTTTTTTGAAATACGCCTGCATCGTCTCGGTGGCGGTATCGCCAAGCGGGTGATAAAAAATAGCCGCTTGGGTCAGAGTACGCAGGCGATAATCAACGCCTGAGTCAACATTGACCACCTCACAGTGCTGGTTGATTAAGTCAATGGCGGGCATAAAGCGTGCGCGCTGTAACCCGTTCCAATACAGTTCATCAGGCACGATATTTGAGGTCGCGACCAAGGTGATCCCGCGGGCAAATAGCGCTTCCATCAGGGTCCCTAAGATCATGGCATCGGTAATGTCCGAGACAAAGAATTCGTCAAAACACAGCACGCGGGTTTCTTGTGCAAACTTATCGGCGATTTGCGGCAATGGATCCGCTTCGCCATCCAGTATTCTTAGCTCTTGATGTACCCGATGCATAAAGCGATGAAAGTGCATGCGCATTTTGTTATCAAAAGGGAGTGCATGAAAAAACGTATCCATTAAATAGGTTTTCCCGCGTCCCACACCGCCCCAAAAGTATAGGCCTTTTACTGGGGTCACAGAGGCCGGTTCGCGCTTTCGCCAAGGCAACCAGCTGCGCTTTTCCGGCGTAGTGGGGGTGATGGGATGAGCGAGTAAACGGTGGTAGAGCTCATCGAGTTTCTCGACCGCCATACGTTGCGCGGGGTCTTCGATAAAATGGTGGTGGGTCAGATCGTTACTATAATGTTCTAAGGGCGTCATTCCTTGAAAGCCTCGTTGGTTATCGCCATCGTTTTCATAGTAACACGCGAGCGAGAAAGAGAAATACGCGCGTATAGGAGTACCACGTTCGCGATCTGGCATGTATAGTGAACACACGTTTCATCTTGCTAAGCCACCAGCAGATGTACGATATTATTATACGTAGGCAAGTGATTTCGCTTGCCCTGACTGACTCCCGTATACCCAGGGTGTTCAGTCAATGTGAGAGCACAAGGAGCAGTTATGGCCTGGATTAATAGCCTGATCTTTCTCGTCATCGGTATCGCGGTGGGCTTTTTTATTGCCCGTATGACCACGCGCGATCTCAAACAACAAAAAAATATGAAAAGGGAGCTAGAAAAGTCACGTTACGAGCTCGAGCAATACCGCCAAGAGTTGGTGGATCACTTTGCGCAAAGTGCTGAACTGCTTGATACCTTATCGAAAGACTACAATAAGCTCTATCAACATATGGCCAAGACATCGTCGGATCTGATGCCTGACTTGCCCGACCAAGATAATCCCTTTGCCAAGCGTCTAGGGAAAATCACCAACCTGGAAGTAGACACCGCCAGTCATCCACCTCGTGACTATTCTGGCAGCGCCTCGGGCTTGTTAAAAAGCGACGAAGGCTCGCGCGCCAGCTGATCGAGGATTGAACTTTTTCAGATTATCCCCACTCTCTATTGGTACGTCGACAATTGGAGTTAACCCATGATGAAAAAGTCTTTACTCGCAATTAGCGTCGCCGCGCTAACTCTTGGCGCGGCCCTTTCTCCTCTACCAAGCTATGCCGCCTTGCCTCAAGCGGTAAGCGGTGAAGCCATGCCCAGTTTGGCGCCAATGTTGGAAAAAGTCTCACCAGCCGTAGTCAGTATTGCGGTGGAAGGCAACAAGGTGTCTAAGCAACGTATTCCTGATGCATTTCGGTTTTTCTTTGGTCCCAACGTTCCGTCTGAGCAAGTCCAAGAGCGCCCTTTTCGTGGTTTGGGATCGGGGGTGATTATTGATGCCAATAAAGGTTATATCGTGACCAACCATCATGTGATTGATGATGCGGATGAGATCCGTGTCCAACTCAAAGATGGCCGCGAATACGATGCAACCCTGATCGGCAGCGACGAAATGTCTGATATTGCCTTATTGCAGCTCGATGAGAATGCGAAAGATCTGACGCAAATTCCACTCGCTGATTCGGATCGTTTACGTGTTGGTGACTTTGCCGTTGCGATTGGTAACCCATTCGGGCTCGGACAAACTGTCACCTCGGGGATCATCTCAGCACTGGGGCGCAGTGGTTTGAACTTAGAAAACTTCGAGAACTTTATTCAAACCGATGCGGCGATCAACAGTGGTAACTCCGGCGGTGCGCTGGTCAATCTCAATGGTGAACTGATGGGGATCAACACCGCGATTTTGGGCCCGAACGGCGGCAATGTCGGGATTGGCTTTGCGATACCGGTGAATATGGCGAAAAGCTTGGTCGACCAAATCATCGAATATGGCTCGGTACGACGCGGCATGCTTGGCGTGACCGGCCGTGAATTGACCGCTGAGTTAGCCGATGCCTTTGGGCTTGCCACCCAGCACGGCGCCTTTGTTAGTCAGGTCATGTCTGAATCTGCCGCTGACGATGCCGGGCTCAAAGCCGGTGACATTATTGTCTCTGTCAACGGTAAGAGTATTCGCAGCTTTAGTGAGTTACGCGCCAAAATTGCGACGTTAGGGGCAGGTAAAACCGTTGCGCTCGGCGTGATCCGTGACGGTGAAACCCTCGAGATGGAAACAACCCTTAAAGAAGCGGCTCAAACGCAAACCAAAGCGGATAACCTGCACAAAGCTTTGGCTGGCGCAGAGTTGAAAAACCATGATGCGAAACCAGCAGGTGTCGAAGTTGCCACGATTGAAGAAGGCTCGCTTGCCGCTCGATATGGATTACGCGCGGGCGATGTTATTATTGGCGTCAATCGACACAAAGTAGAGAGCTTGGGCGATCTGCGCAAGCTGCTCGAGGATAAACCGGGTGTGCTCGCCCTTAATATTGTGCGTGATAACAGCTCGCTTTATCTCGTGATTCGATAAACCGGCGTCTATTCACACCTTCATTTTGATGCCTGCCACGTCGGCAGGCATTTTTATTGGCTCATGGTTTTTTATCCGCCCAGGACGGTGATGATTTCCACAACCCGACCTCACAATGCTATTCTCTAGCCTCGCTTTGTTTTGCTTGAGGATGGCATTGTTTATGCTGGCTTTACTTGTTCGTTCCGTGGTTATTGGCCTAGTCACGGCTGCCTTGCTATTAGTCGCGGTGCCTGATTTGCGCTCGGGCGTATTATCCGAACTGTCTTTTATTGAAAGCGACGGCCAAGACACGGCAGAACTGGTGTCATTTAGCTATGCGGTCAAGCGCGCATCGCCAGCGGTGGTCAATATCTACACCCGTAATTATACCGGTAACGATAAATTAGAGCTTAATACCCAAGGGTTAGGCTCTGGGGTGCTCATGAGCGCTAAAGGCTATATCGTCACCAACTATCATGTTGTCGCCGAAGCCGACCAAGTGATCGTTGCCTTGCAAGATGGGCGCATTTTCACGGCACAGATGGTGGGTAAAGACCAGCGTACGGACTTAGCCGTGCTCAAAATTCAAGCCGAAAATCTCCCCGTGATCCCGGTCAATCAAAACTATCAACCCACGGTGGGCGATACCGTGCTCGCCATCGGCAATCCGTATAATTTAGGGCAAACCACCACCTATGGCATCATTTCCGCTACCGGCCGGACCGGGATGAGCTTTTATGGTCGCCAGGATTTTCTCCAAACCGATGCGGCCATTAACAGAGGGAACTCTGGCGGGGCGCTGGTAAACAGTCGCGGTGAGCTCGTCGGCATCAATACCGCCTCTTTTCAACAAGCAACCGACCTTGAAACCTATGGCATTTCCTTTGCGATCCCTTACCGTTTAACCGCAAAAATCATGAATAAACTGATTGCCGATGGCCGAGTGATCCGCGGCTATATTGGTATTGATGGCCGTGATGTAAACCCGGTGATGGCCCGATTATTAGATGCCGAGCAGCAACGTGGGGTCATGGTCGCTGGGCTTGATAAAGACGGACCTGCAGAAAAAGCGGGGATTCAGCCTCAAGATTTGATTATTCAAATTAACGACAAGCCGGTGCGCGGTGCACGCGGTGCGATGGATATGGTGACCGATACACGTCCTGGCTCAACACTTAACATTACGCTGATCAGAGACGGTGAAACCCTGACCTTGCCGGTCAAAGTGGGCGATGAACGCCAGCAGCGTTAGCCAACGCATAGCGAAAATGCGCGCCCATAAAAAAACGCCAGCCTGTGAGGGCTGGCGTTTTTTGTGTTAAGGCATGAAGGCCAATTAGCCTGCGATATCACTGGACTCGTTCGCTTCATCGGCGTCAATGCGCTCTATTTTAGCTCCTAAAGCCTGCAGTTTATCTTCGATACGCTCATAGCCTCTATCGATATGATAAATACGATCCACCAAGGTTTCGCCCTTTGCAATACAGCCGGCAATTACCAAGCTGGCAGAGGCGCGCAGATCCGTCGCCATCACTTGTGCCCCGCTTAGGCTATCGGTATCACCACAGATCACGGTATTGCCTTCAATCTCTGCATGAGCGCCCATACGTTGTAATTCCGGCACATGCATAAAGCGGTTTTCAAAGATGGTTTCGGTGATTATTCCAGTGCCTTTGGCCACCAAGTTCAGCAAGCTAAACTGAGCTTGCATATCGGTTGGAAAGCCCGGATGTGGCGCGGTACGCACGTTCACGGCTTTGAGCTCGCGGTCTGTCATGTCTAATTCGATAAAGTCATCACCCGTCACCACCTTGGCACCGGCTTCTTCCAATTTATGAAGGACCGCTTCGAGTAACTCTGGCGAGGTATGGCGACACACAATATGCCCACCAGACACCGCGGCCGCGACTAAGAAGGTGCCGGTTTCAATGCGATCTGCCACCACGGTGTGCTTACCGCCGCCAAGACGCTCTACGCCTTCAATCTCAATGCGATCGGTGCCTGCCCCCGTGACGTTTGCCCCCAACATGTTGAGGAACTTGGCCGTATCGACAATTTCTGGCTCACGCGCCGCGTTTTCAATCACCGTGGTGCCTTGTGCTAACGTCGCCGCACTCATGATGGTGACTGTCGCGCCGACGCTGACTTTGTCCATCACGATATGCGCGCCTTGCAAGCGACCATCGACGGTTGCACGCACATAGCCCTCATCCAACGTGATGGTGGCACCGAGCTGTTCAAGGCCGTTAATGTGCAAATCCACGGGCCGCGCGCCAATCGCACAACCGCCAGGCAAAGACACTTCGCCTTTACCGAAGCGAGCCACTAACGGCCCAAGTGCCCAAATAGACGCACGCATGGTTTTCACGAGATCATAAGGCGCACAGAGCTCAGTAATCTCACTGGCATCAACATGCACTGACCCGTTGCGACTCACCTTGGCCCCTAAGCGTGATAACAGGGCCATCGTTGTGTCAATATCGCGTAACTTAGGGACATTCGCGACTTCGACTGGCTCTTCAGCCAGTAATGAAGCAAATAAAATCGGGAGGGCGGCATTTTTTGCGCCAGAAATGGCCACATCACCTTTAAGCGGGCCATTGCCCGTCACTCGAAACTTTTGCATCATATCCTCTTACAACTGCATCAGCTTTTTATCGCGTGCCCACTCAGCCGGTGTCATCGCTTTAATGCTGACCGCATGAATATCATTACGCGCAATGTGATCCGTTAGCGGACCATAGATCGTTTGTTGCTTTTTTACGCGTGACATACCGTCAAACATCTCTGCAACAGCGATGACCTCAAAGTGGCTGCCATCACCTTTCACATGCAGCTCGTCCACTGACTGAGCCTGTTCTGAAAAAGCGGCCTCTAAAATGGCTTTAACGTCGCTTGCTTCCACGTTTAAACTCCTTGTTGATGCTCCGCATCGTCAAAAAATGTGTCTAAATTACTCAGCGTTAACAATAGTTTTAGCTGTTCAGGCATCCCTTGATACCGTACCTGCTGTCCTTGATGACGCAGCGTACGATCAAGGTGGAGCAACATCGCCATTCCTGCTGAATCCACACGTGATAACGCACTTAAGTCTAACGTTAAGGCGTTATCGGTTGGGATCCATTGGTGACGCTGACGCCAAAAGGCAGGCACTGTGTCACGATCAAGCCGTCCTGACAAGTGATAGTGCTGCTCGCTGCCAGCCGTCAAGTTGACGCTCATGATGCATCCTGTTTTTGCTTATCTTCACGACGGATGGGCCGCTTGGCGATCTCTTTTAATTGTTCGACCACGGCATCAATACCATCACGACGCAGTGGTGTCTTCCACTCAGACTGCTTCGATTGGATCATACTGACTCCTTCAGCCGTCACGTCATACGCTTGCCAATTTCCTGTCCGCGTATTTTTACGTAAGCTAAAATCCAGACGAATAGGCGGACGTGATGCGTCAGTCATATCAACGCGAACTTTGACAATTTTATCATTCGGATCAATCGGTTTATCCTTTTGAACCTCAATGGTTTGGTCGTCATATTCGAGTAAAATCTGTGCATAGGAGGCAATCATGTACTCGGTGAAGGCCTCGGTAAATGCATCGCGCTGTTCAGGCGTTGCCTTGCGATAATACTGGGCGCCTAATATCAGCGACGCCGCATAGCGCGTATGGATATAAGGTAGGAGTTCGTCTTTGACGACATCACGTAATAAATCGGGATCAGCGCGGAGCAAGGTACGATCTTTGCGTATGCGCGAAAACGTATTCTCTGCGACTTGTTCAATCAGCTGATATGGGTTGGATTGGTCGACCGGCTCACTGGCCTGTACCGTCTGTCCAAGGCTGACTAACATTAAGCTCAGCGCCGAGCCAAATGCGATAAGTGTCTTTCTCATGCCATTTACTCCTTATCACCCATACTGTAGAGGAACTGACCAATCAAATCTTCTAAGACAAGGGCCGACTTGGTGTCTTGGATTTTTTCTCCCGCTTCTAAATAGCCAATGCCGAGCGCTTCATCGACAAACCCTGGGGTAATACCGATATATTGCTCGCCCAGCAGCCCTGCAGTGTAGATCGACGCCGAGCTCGATTCCGGGAAACGTCCCGCTTCTTCACTGATTTGCAGTGTCACTTGTGGGACATAGGTGTCTGGATTGAGCGAAATATCCGTTACCTGGCCAACAGTAACGCCCCCCACTTTGACAGGGGAGCGCACTTTTAACCCACCAATATTGTCAAACTCAGCGGTGAGGGTGTAGGTGTCTGCCCGCCCCCAACGCTGAACATCGGCGACTTGAAACGCAAGGGCTAATAGCGCTGCAATCCCTGCGATCACAAAGCAGCCTACCCAAAATTCTGTTTTACGACTCTGTTGCATGATTAATTCCCAAACATGAGTGCAGTAAGGACAAAGTCTAGGCCGAGTACGGCCAGCGATGAATGTACCACAGTACGTGTGGTCGCGCGGCTGATCCCTTCCGAGGTTGGCGTGGCATCATAACCGTTAAAAAGTGCAATCCAGGTCACGGCGATAGCAAAAACGAGGCTTTTGATCAGCGCGTTACCCACATCGTAGCCAAGGTCGACCGATGCCTGCATCACCGACCAAAAGCTGCCATGATCAATGCCTTTCCAGTCTACCCCGACCAGCTCGCCGCCCCAAATCCCGACCAGCATAAAGATCACCGCCAGTAAGGGCATGGCGATGACGCCGGCCCAAAACCGGGGCGCAATGACACGACGCAGCGGATCAACCGCCATCATTTCTAAACTCGATAGCTGCTCAGTGGCTTTCATCAAGCCAATTTCAGCGGTCAGCGCGGATCCCGCCCGCCCAGCAAATAGTAGTGCTGTGACCACAGGGCCAAGCTCGCGCAGTAGCGATAAAGCAACCATTTGCCCAAGGCTGGTCTCGGCACCAAAGTCCGACAAGACTAAATACCCTTGCAGGCTTAATACCATGCCGATAAATAACCCGGAGACAATAATGATCGCGAGTGAGCGTACTCCGACAGAATAGAGTTGTTGAATAAGCAGTGGGAAAGTTTTACTCGGTTGAGGACGCCCCACCAGCGCACCGGTCATCACAAAGGTGGCGCGGCCCATTGACTCGGCCACACGCATGGTTCGACGACCCATGTCCGCGATTTGTGTTTTAATCACCGAAAATCTCCTGCTTTAACTCACCCGCGGGATAACGAAATGGCACGGGCCCATCGGCATGCCCTTCTAAAAACTGCTGCACCCAAGGGTCTGGATTATCTCGCAACGATTGCGGCGATCCACTGGCGATAATACGGCTATCGGCCAAAAGATACACTTTATCGGCAATGCTCATCACTTCAGGTACGTCATGTGAAACGACCACACACGTTAGCCCGAGTGCTTGGTTGAGTTGACGAATCAAGGTCACCAGCACGCCCATGGTAATGGGATCTTGTCCTACAAAGGGTTCATCAAACAAAATGAGCTCTGGATCAAGGGCAATTGAACGGGCCAGAGCCGCTCGACGGGCCATACCGCCTGAGAGATCGCTGGGCATTAATGCGGCAGCCCCTCTTAATCCCACCGCCTCAAGCTTTAGCATTACAATGGTATGAATCATGGATTCATCCAAGTCTGTGTGTTCGCGCAGCGGGAAGGCAACATTATCGAATACCGACATATCGGTAAACAGGGCGCCTGATTGGAAGAGCATACTCATGCGCTGGCGGACATCGAATAATTGGCGACGCCCTAGCGAGGGAATGGAGTGGCCATCAAAAATAATATCACCGGCGTCTGGCTTTAGCTGGCCGGCGATCAAGCGTAGTAACGTGGTTTTACCGATACCTGAGGGCCCCATAATCGCGGTGATTTGCCCACGTGGTACCTGCAAGTCGACATGATCAAAAATGCATCGGTCACCCCGTGAGAATGTCATCCCATTGATATCTATCAGGCTCTTTGCTGCCATGGCCGCATCTCATGGTTGGAAAGGAACAAAATGAAGTGGCTGATAATAAGGTGTCACCCCGCCTAACACAAGCCAGCCTGCGTATCGGGCCAAGCAGGACGTGACCCACCCCTGATAATAGCAGCCAAGAAACGGTTTATATGTCAAGACGAGGTCAATGTGCGCCCCTTGCCCTGTGACGCGCCTTAGCCGCGATATAAGCCTTGGCGACGATACCAGCCTTAGCTGCGATACAAACCTTAACCGTGGCGCAATCGTTAATCGCGAGCAGGCGGCCGTTTATCGGTGGCCGTTCCACGGCGGCAACATCAAGATGATCCTGTCACAGCAACCCGCTTCATGGTGAACCATCTTTATCGTATCCGTAAGTCAGTGGGTGGAAAATGCCGGAATTGATAACTCACATGGGGGCTTTTTGCTTCACATTTCCCCCTTTAACCGTCAGAATTGCCCCTCATTTGAACCAAATTCACAACGCAAAGGATAGGTGTCATGGTTATAGCGGTTGCCATACTCATTGTTGGACTCATCGTGCTGGTATGGAGTGCCGATCGACTGGTCTTTGGCGCGGCTGCAATCGCGAAAAACTACGGCGTTTCGCCTTTAATCATCGGCATGACGATTCTCGCCATGGGATCGTCGGCACCGGAAATGATGGTATCTGCCAACGCTGCCCTCGCCGATAAAACCGATACCGCAGTGGGGAACGTTTTAGGCTCAAATATCGCCAACATAGCGCTTATTATTGGTTTTACCGCGCTGATCAAGCCGCTGTCGATTGGGTCGACCATTATTCGCCGTGAACTGCCACTGATGCTTGGGGTCACCGTCCTCGCGGGGGCCTTGCTTTGGAATAATCATCTAGGATTTTTCGAAGGGGTGGGACTGATCACACTGTTTGTGATCTTTATTTTAATGATGATTAAAATTGGTAAAGATTCAGGTGATTCCGACCCAATATTGGCCGATCAGCAGTCTGACATTCCTAATGATGTTAGCAACCTGAAAGCGGCGATATGGATTATTATCGGCTTGCCTTTACTGTTGCTGTCATCGGATCAAGTGGTCGACTCCGCGGTTACCATCGCTCAGTATTTTGGCATGAGTGATCTGGTGATTGGCTTGACCATTATCGCCATTGGCACCAGCCTTCCTGAGCTTGCCGCTTCGATTGCCGGCGTCATGAAGGGTGAAGATGATTTGGCGGTGGGTAATATCATCGGCTCGAATGTGTTTAATATTCTCGCGGTCATGGCCATTCCTGGGTTACTCAACCCCTCAGCGATCAGCGAATATGCCATGAGTCGTGATTATTATATTATGCTGGTGCTGTCTATTATGTTGCTGGTGTTTGCGTTGGGCAAATCACGCAGTATTAATCGCATCGAAGGCGCCGTTTTCTTACTTTGTTATATCGGTTACCAAAGTTACCTATTTATTAACGCTGCCGCCTAAACGGACACAGTACAATGAGTGAATACAGTTTTGACTTTCGCCGCGCCGGGCTGGATGTCCTTAACATTGAGCAAGACGCGATTGCACAATTAAAAGCCGCCATTGATGATCGTTTTGAGGCGGCTTGCCAGCTGATGCTGAACGCCACCGGCAAAGTGGTGGTGATGGGAATGGGTAAGTCAGGCCATATTGGCAAAAAAATTGCTGCCACCCTCGCCAGCACTGGAACGCCTGCGTTTTTTGTCCATCCTGGCGAAGCAAGCCATGGTGATTTAGGTATGATCAACCAAGGCGATGTGGTGCTCGCGATCTCTAATTCCGGCGAGGCCGGTGAGATATTAACCTTGCTACCCGTGATTAAACGCTTGGGCATTCCGTTGGTCTGTATGACGGGCAATGCGCAATCTAGCATGGGGCAGTTAGCAAAAGTGAATCTCAACATTCATGTCCCGCAAGAAGCCTGCCCACTGGCATTAGCGCCTACCTCGAGCACCACTGCCACCTTAGTAATGGGCGATGCCCTTGCCATGGCCTTGATGCAAGCAAGGGGCTTTACCGCGAATGACTTTGCGCTTTCGCACCCGGGCGGTGCATTAGGACGCAAGCTGTTACTGCGCATTAGTGATTTGATGCATCAAGGCACGCGTTTACCCGTGGTGCCCGAAACAGCCACCGTGCGCGATGCTTTATTAGAAGTGTCTGAAAAGGGCTTGGGGATGACCGCTATCGTCGATGCTGATCAACAGCTGACCGGCGTTTTTACCGACGGTGACTTACGCCGCTTGTTAGATATGCGAATTGATTTGCATACCACCACCATTGGCTCGGTGATGTCAAAAGGCCCGGTGACGATTGAGCCGGAGTTGCTCGCGGCAGAAGGACTTAAACTCATGGAAGAGCGAAAAATTAACGGGCTGTTGGTTGCCAAAGACGGCCAGCTGCTTGGCGCCCTTAACATGCATGACCTTTTAAAAGCCGGAGTGATCTAATGGCTTCTACCGTAATTGAAACGCTGTACGGCCCTATCGCCGCCGACGTATTCCAGCGTGCCGCTGCCATTCAATTACTCATCTGTGATATTGATGGGGTTTTTTCTGATGRTCGCGTCTATATGGGCAATCAAGGCGAAGAGCTCAAAGCATTCCATACCCGCGACGGCTACGGCATAAAATCATTGATGAACGCCGGGATTGAAGTTGCTGTCATTACAGGCCGCCAATCTCAGATCGTTGAGAACCGAATGCGCGCACTGGGTGTCAAACATGTGTATCAAGGCCAAAGCGACAAGTTAGCCGCGTACCAAGATTTGTGTTCGCACTGTGATGTACTTCCCGCACACACAGCTTATATTGGTGACGATTTGATTGACTGGCCAGTGATGGAAAAAGTGGGGCTGTCTTGTTGCGTCGCAGATGGCCACCCACTGCTAAAATCGCGTGCTGATCATGTCACCCACATTGGTGGTGGGTTTGGCGCGGTGAGAGAGGTCTGTGATTTGCTGCTAGAAGCCCGTGGCGAGCTCGATCAACACAAAGGTTTGAGTGTATGACTCGGCGGCTAGGCCTGCTTTTACTGATCGTGCTTTGTG
This sequence comes from Salinivibrio sp. AR647, assembly GCF_001995415.1. NCBI lineage: Bacteria > Pseudomonadati > Pseudomonadota > Gammaproteobacteria > Vibrionales > Vibrionaceae > Salinivibrio > Salinivibrio sp. AR647. The sequence continues at coordinate 320,110 of NZ_MUFE01000001.1, forward strand.
CACTCAGCGGCTATTACCTATTGGCCCAGCACCGTTGGCAAAAGGTGCAACAGGTCACCCCTGATGCAGAAAAGCCTTTGTTTACCGGCGAAGACATTGAAACGGTGCAGTATACTGCTGACGGTGTGCGTAGTTATACCGTTGAAGCAAAGCATCTTGAGCACTACGCCAAAATCGATGAGACCCATTTTAATGAGCCTGTACTTTGGACCTATCAAGACGGCCAAGATGAAGAGTGGCGTGTGAGCGCAAACTACGCCGTTTTATCGGACGAGCACCTGCTCACTATGACGGGCAATGTCCGTATTTTTAATTTACTGCCGAATGCACAAATTGATTCGGTAACCACCGACTCTGTGACCTTAAACCTCACAACACGAGATTTTTGGTCCGATAGTCCTACCACCATCACGGGCACCCGTTTTCAAACCACAGGAAAACGCGTGAAGGGCAACTTCGGTAGCCACCAGATGGAATTGTTAGACGATGTTAAAGGCCGATATGAAACGACCCCTCGTTAAAGCACTAGCAGGTGCGATGTTGCTATTTTCGCACTACTCACTAGCGCTGAGTAGCGACACCGAGCAACCTATTCACATTCAATCTGAAAGTCAGCATTTGGACATGGCCACCAATACGGTGACCTTCACACAAGATGTCGTGCTCACCCAAGGCAGCATTAAAATCTTGGCCGATAAACTGATCGTTATCCGCCCGGAGGGGAAAGATGGCAGTGAAACCATCGAAGCCTATGGTAAACCGGCAACCTTTGAGCAAACCATGGATGACGGCAAACAGATTCATGGCGAAGCGAACAAACTGCGTTATGAAGTCGGTAATGAATATCTCAAAATGTCGACCAATGCGATGCTCGAGCAAAGTGGCAACCAGGTAGAGGGCAATGTGATCACCTACGAAATCGACAAACAACAATTGGTTGCCGAGAGTGATAGCAACAAACGGGTCACCACGATTTTACAGCCGACAAGTAAAAAAAATTCATCCAATAACGATTCATCTGAGTCAGACGCGGAATAAGAGGCCACATGGCAACACTGACAGCGGCCAACTTGGCAAAAAGTTATAAAGGGCGAAAGGTCGTCGCCGATGTAAGCTTGGAAGTGAAATCCGGTGAAATCGTCGGTCTGCTTGGCCCGAATGGTGCAGGCAAAACCACCTCATTTTATATGATTGTGGGTTTAGTGGCCCGTGATGAGGGGGCGATTTATATCGATGATAAAGACATCAGCATTCAACCCATGCACAATCGCTCTCGCTTGGGGATCGGTTACTTACCGCAAGAAGCGTCGATATTTCGTAAACTCAGCGTCTACGATAATCTCATGGCGGTGCTACAAACGCGTAAATCCTTGACGAAAGAAGAGCGTCAGGACAAAGCCGAAGACTTGTTAGACGAGTTTAATATCCAACATATTCGTGACAGCTTAGGCATGGCGCTTTCTGGGGGCGAACGCCGACGGGTTGAAATTGCGCGCGCCCTCGCCGCGAACCCTAAATTTATTTTGCTTGATGAGCCCTTCGCTGGGGTTGACCCGATTTCGGTTATCGATATAAAAAAAATCATTGAACACTTACGTGACCGTGGTCTCGGTGTGCTCATCACTGATCACAATGTACGCGAGACGCTCAGTGTCTGTGAGCACGCTTACATTGTCAGCCAAGGTCACTTGATTGCACACGGCACGCCTGATGAGGTGCTCAATGATGATCACGTTAAACGGGTTTACTTGGGCGATCAGTTCAAATTGTAGGATCGGCTCACGCTAAAAAATGCCAATCAAGGCTATAGTTAAATAAAGCGCTTGCTCTGTCGACCAGAGCAAGCGTTTTTAACCTCTTTGGTCGTTGAAAAAGGAAAGGTGTAAAGCCTCTATGAAACCCACGCTTCAGCTTAAGCTTGGACAACAACTCGCAATGACACCACAACTGCAACAGGCAATTCGTCTGTTGCAGCTGTCGACGTTGGATTTGCAACAAGAGATCCAAGAAGCGTTGGAATCCAACCCTCTATTGGAACATGACGAAGGCCAAGAGCAAGACACGGATCAAAGTGATAGTCAGCACGATCAGCATGCGGCCTCACAAGAAACGGCAACCGCCAGTGCCGATACCATGGAAACATCCGATGCGCTCGAAAAAAACGAAATGCCGGATGATCTCCCAGTTGATACGACGTGGGACCACTTATACTCTGCTGGCACCGGCAGTACCGGTGTGGGTGGATATGATGATCAGCCCGTTTATCAAGGCGAAACCACGCAGACGCTATATGACTATTTAAAATGGCAGCTTGAGCTCACGCCATTTTCCGAAAACGATCACGTGATTGCCATGGCTATCATTGATGCGGTGGATGACCAAGGCTATCTCTCAGTCAGTACCGAGGATATTTTAGATAGCCTCGGCAGTGATGATATTGAACTGGATGAAGTTGAAGCGGTGCTTAAACGCGTCCAGCACTTTGATCCTCTGGGGATTGCGGCGCGTTCACTGCAAGAATGTTTAATGCTGCAACTGGCCACCTATGATGACAATACGCCCTGGCTGGCAGACGCGCGCAAGGTCTTGACCGAGCATATGGACTTACTTGCCAATCGCGATTATCGCCAACTCATGCGAGAAACCCGTCTAAAAGAGCCGGAGCTTAAAGCGGTGATGCAGCTCATCCACAGTTTAGAGCCTCGCCCGGGTAACTTAATTGTCACCAACGAAGCTGAGTACGTGGTCCCTGATGTATCCGTGTTTAAACACCAAGGCCAATGGGTGGTACAAATCAACCCAGACAGTGTGCCCAAACTGAAAGTGAACGAACAATATGCCGCCTACGGACGCAATGGCTGCAGTGCATCTGATGGCCAATTCATTCGTTCACACTTACAAGAAGCAAAATGGCTGATTAAGAGCTTGGAAAGCCGCAATGACACCTTACTTAAGGTGACGCGCTGTATCGTTGAGCACCAACATGATTTTTTTGAATACGGCGAGGAGGCCATGAAGCCCATGGTCTTGAATGATATTGCCCTTGATGTGGATATGCACGAGTCGACCATTTCCCGTGTCACCACACAAAAGTATATGCATACGCCTCGCGGTATTTTCGAGCTGAAATACTTTTTCTCCAGCCATGTGAGCACCGACAATGGCGGTGAATGCTCATCGACGGCGATTCGCGCCTTCATAAAAAAATTGGTCGCTGACGAGCCGGCAAACAAGCCACTCAGTGATAGCAAGATTGCCGCATTGCTGGCCGAGCAAGGCATTAAAGTTGCAAGACGGACCATTGCCAAGTACCGAGAGTCACTTGGTATTGCGCCGTCAAACCAGCGCAAGCGTCTATTGTAGACGCCTCAACAGAAGGAAAATGTGTATGCAAATCAACCTGACTGGACAGTCTGTCGACATCACGCCACCATTGCGCGAGTATGTGGAAACCAAATTTGCTAAACTCGAGCGCTTTTTCGAGCACATTAACAATGTCCATGTTGTACTGAATGTTCAAAAGCTTGACCAAATCGCAGAGGCAACGCTCCATGTAAATAACGGCGAGCTCCATGCGAAAGCACAGTCGCAAGACATGTATGCGGCCATTGACGGGTTGACCGATAAACTGGTTAAACAACTGAGTAAACACAAAGAAAAGCTCAAACAGCATTAGGCTATGGAACTTAAAGATGTACTTTCAGTGGACTGCACGCGTAGTGCTGTCCACTGCTCCAGCAAAAAACGCGCCCTGGAAATTATTAGTCAGGTTGCTGCGAATAAACTGGGCACTAACGCGCAAAAATTGTTTGAATGCATGCTAAGCCGTGAAAAACTCGGCACCACAGGCATTGGCGCGGGGATTGCTATCCCACATGGGCGAACACTTGAGAGCCAACAGGCTATCGGGGTGTTGTTGCAATGTGCGGAACCTATCGAGTTTGATGCAGTCGATAAACGTCCGGTGGATTTGCTATTCGCGTTACTGGTACCCGATGAGCAATGTAAGGTGCACTTACAAACCCTTTCGAGTATTGCGGAGAAGCTGAACAATAAACAGCTATGTCGTCAACTTCGCAGTGCTGACTCAGACCAAGAGCTCTACAACATTATTACGCAATAAGCCATCAGGCTAACGGGGAACATTATGATGCTAAAAATTGTCAGTGGCCGCTCTGGCTCAGGCAAGTCAGTGGCGCTAAGGGTACTCGAGGATCTTGGCTACTATTGCGTCGACAATTTACCCGTTAACTTACTGCGTGACTTTGTCGTGTCACAAGATGACGCCGACGCCAAAATCGCGGTGAGTTTAGATATTCGTAACCTTCCGAATGCGAAAGAGCCGATCGCGGATACCTTAGAGGCATTACGACAAGTCTGCGATGTGACACTTTATTATTTGGATGCGGATGACAAGGATCTGATCAAACGATTCAGTGAAACACGGCGTTTGCATCCGTTATCGCGACATAATTTGTCACTTGAGCAAGCGATCCAAGCCGAAAAGCAACAGATGGCACCGATAAAAGCTCATGCCGATCGCGTTATCAACACATCCGGGCTCTCTATCCACGATTTGAGTGAATCTGTGCGTGCCTTGGTGCTTGGCCGCACCAGCAGCGATCTTGTCATGGTATTTGAATCGTTCGGCTTCAAGCATGGCTTGCCCGCCGATGCCGATTATGTGTTTGATGTTCGCTTTTTACCCAACCCGCATTGGGAGCCCACGTTACGACCCCATACTGGCTTAGAAAAACCCGTCCGCATGTTTCTTGCCGCTCAGCCAGATGTCGCAATGGTGATCGCGCAAATTAAGGGCTTTTTAGAGTCTTGGCTCCCGGCGCTTAAAAATAACAACCGCAGTTATGTGACCGTAGCAATCGGCTGTACCGGTGGTAAACATCGCTCTGTCTATGTTGCCCAGTACTTATCTGATTATTTTCATGAGTTAGGCGAACAGGTGCAAATCCGTCATCGCACGTTGGAGCAACAAGGATGACCGCCTTGTCAGCACAGGTCTGTGTCCGTAATCGCCTTGGCCTCCATGCCCGCGCCGCGATAAAGCTGGTTGAGTTAGTGCAAGACTATGATGCGCAAGTCACCCTACAAACCGACACTAAGTCCGCTAATGCAGACAGTGTGATGGCGATGCTGATGCTCGAATCAGCACAAGGCGAAACGATCACAGTGTCGGCCGATGGCCCTCAGTCAGCGTTAGCCCTAGATGCAGTCAAAGCGTTATTTGATGCGGGATTTGACGAAGACACGGTCACCTCTCACGCCACGACGTAAGCCTGTGCGTTCATTGCCCACAATTCCCGCCTTCAACCGATTTGTCATGAGACAGACACCCCTGATTGGGTTAGAATTTTAGTCATTGCATTTGGGGGAGTGACCGATGGCAGAGTCAACAGAACAAGAACAAAGTAACCAAACCCACCAACGTCTCCAAGAAGTCACTCAACTCCTTGAGCAAGGGATGTTCGTACGCGTACGTCGCATGCTTGAGGACATGGAGCCGGAAGATACCGCCCACCTGCTAGAAGCATCGCCGCCAAAAGGGCGTCTTGTTCTGTGGCAATTAACCGATCCAGAGGATCAGGGGGAAATCCTTGATGAGCTCTCGGAGGACGTTAAAGACGGCATCATGGTGCGGATGGCGCCCGATCAGCTTGCGGCAGCCACCGAGGGCATGGAGACCGATGATGTCGCCTACTTGCTGCGTAGCTTGCCTCAGGACGTTTCTCAAGATGTGCTAGCGCAAATGGATGCCCAAGATAGGACGCGGGTGCAACAAGCCCTTTCCTATCCTGAGGAGTCTGCAGGCGGGATCATGAACACCGACGTCGTCACTATTCGTGATGATGTCACCGTGGACGTGGTCTTACGCTATTTGCGCATGCGCGGTGAGTTACCCGATACCACCGATACCTTGTACGTGATTGATCCCAATGGCCGATTAATCGGTAATTTGCCTATCAGTGCCCTCTTGGTGAATCAGCCGGATGTCGCCATTGCTGACATCATGGAGGATCCTGATGAAGCGATCAGCGTCACCATGGATGATGGCGATGTCGCCCATTTGTTTGAGCGTCGTAACTGGGTTTCCGCCCCTGTTGTCGACGAACGTAATCACCTCGTCGGTCGGATTACCATTGATGATGTCGTCGATATTATTCGTGAAGATGCCGAGCATTCGATGATGAGTATGGCAGGCTTGGATGACGAGGAAGACACCTTTGCACCGGCTTTTAAAAGTGCACGTCGTCGTAGCATTTGGCTTGGGATCAATGTGCTCGCCGCCCTAACCGCGGCGTCCGTCTCTAATATGTTTGAAGGCACCCTGGATAAAATGGCGGCAATCGCCGTTTTAATGACCATCGTCCCTTCTATGGGTGGTGTAGCGGGTAACCAAACGGTCGCACTGGTGATCCGAGGGCTTGCCGTCGGCCATATCGGTGATTCCAACACCCGCTGGTTACTGGCCAAAGAAGCCACCGTGGGGTTGATGAACGGGCTGATTTGGTCCGCTATTATTGGTGGCATTGTGGTGGTTTGGAAAGGCAGTATTGAGTTAGGGTTAATTATTTCCGGTGCAATGCTGGTCAACCTATTTATCGCGGGCATTGCTGGGGTCGCAATACCGACATTGCTGAAAAAATACAATATCGATCCGGCGTTAGCGGGCGGCATGGCGCTCACCACCATCACCGATGTGGTCGGCTTGCTTGCCTTTTTAGGCTTGGCGACGCTGTTTATTACTTAACGCAGATAAGGTTAATCGGCCACGATGTGTGGGGTTGGTCCACGAGAAAAATCACGACAATAAACCCAAAAAAAGGCGAGCCACTGGCTCGCCTTTTTGTTATTACACTAAACCGCTGCTGTGCTAAACAGCTGTTACGCTTAACCGCTGTCCGCTAAACAGGTATCACTTTATTCGTCCAAGAAGCTGCGCAGTGTTTCTGAGCGGCTTGGATGACGAAGTTTACGTAGCGCTTTCGCCTCAATCTGACGAATACGCTCACGAGTCACATCAAACTGTTTACCCACTTCTTCCAGCGTATGGTCAGTATTCATTTCAATACCAAAGCGCATACGCAGTACTTTCGCTTCGCGTGGCGTAAGACCGGCTAAGACATCATTGGTTGCCATCTTAAGGTTGTTCGACGTCGCCGAATCCATAGGCAGTTCCAACGTGGTGTCTTCGATAAAATCACCTAAGTGTGAATCTTCATCATCACCAATCGGTGTTTCCATCGAGATCGGCTCTTTGGCAATTTTCAGCACTTTGCGGATTTTATCTTCTGGCATCAGCATCCGCTCTGCCAATTCTTCCGGTAACGGCTCGCGGCCCATTTCCTGCAGCATTTGGCGCGAAATACGGTTGAGCTTGTTGATGGTCTCAATCATATGCACCGGAATACGAATGGTCCGTGCTTGGTCTGCAATCGAGCGTGTGATCGCCTGACGAATCCACCAAGTAGCATAGGTTGAGAATTTATAACCACGGCGGTATTCGAACTTATCCACCGCTTTCATCAAGCCAATGTTACCTTCTTGAATCAGATCCAAGAATTGTAAGCCACGGTTGGTGTATTTTTTCGCAATCGAAATCACCAAACGCAAGTTCGCCTCAACCATTTCTTTCTTGGCACGGCGTGCTTTCGCTTCACCAATGGACATGCGACGGCTAATATCTTTGATACGCTCGACCGACAGGCCAGTTTCGTCTTCGATAATTTTTAGCTTCTGCACACAACGGCGTAGATCTTCTTCGTAACGTGCGACACGCTCTGCGTAAGGCTTGCCTGAATTAAGTGCTTGGTCAATCCATGCATCTGATGACTCGTTACCGCCAAACAGTTGCACAAAGGTTTTCTTCGGCATTTTCGCCTGATCGACACAAAGACGCATCACCAAACGCTCTTGGGTGCGAACCTTGTCCATGGTCTGACGCATGTCTTTTACCAAACGATCAAACTGTTTGGGGATCAGACGGAACTGTTTAAATGTCTCAGACAATTCTTCGATCGATGATTTAGTGCGGTCGTCATAACGCCCGTACTTCTGAATCGCGGTTTCCATTGCCGAATAAGTACGACGCAATTCGCTGAACTTTTCACGTGCGAGCTCAGGATCGATACCGACATCTTCCTCACTCTCATCGTCTTCGTCGCTATCGTCTTTGTCGTCGTCTTCATCTTCGTCATCCAGCTCTTTTTCACTGAGCTCGGAGCCGATATGGGTCGCGGTCGGGGCGACACTGTCCTGTTCGGGATCGATAAATCCCGAAATGATGTCGGTTAAGCGAAGCTCTTCGGCTTCAACTTTGTCGAATTGATCAAGCAGTGAAGCAATCGAGGCCGGATATTCCGCCACCGAACACTGCACCTGATTGATGCCATCTTCGATACGCTTGGCAATATCGATCTCGCCCTCACGGGTCAACAGCTCGACCGTCCCCATTTCACGCATGTACATGCGAACGGGATCCGTGGTGCGACCAATCTCGCTCTCCACACTCGATAGAGCTGCCGCCGCGGCTTCTGCTGCATCTTCGTCGGCCACGGTTTCTGACATCATTAACTCATCGGCATCTGGCGCGGCTTCCACCACTTGAATGCCCATGTCATTAATCATCTGAATGATGTCTTCTATTTGGTCGGAATCGACAATGTCTTCCGGGAGGTGGTCATTAACTTCGGCATAGGTCAGATAGCCTTGCTCCTTGCCTTTTGCGACAAGCAACTTTAGCTGTGACTGCGGATTTTGATCCATAGACGATATCCAACTTCGGGTCTGAGTGAAGAATTTAGTATGCGGAAACGCAAACCGCCAATTTTAACAAATGTCACCTTTGCTGGCTACTTTCTAAACGGACTGGCTCTGTATAAGAAGCATCAGTTCCCGCTTCTCTTCGACTGATAAGCCGACGGTATTTGACTTCGCTTGCAACTTGGCTATTTGTTGTTCGACACACTGGGCGAGTATTCTATCCAGTGAATCGCAAAAAAGTTCTGACGCATTTTCATCGTCAACATGTAGGTCCCAGCCAGCCAAACGGGCTAACAAGGCTTCTTGTTTGGTTCCCCGCCAGTGCTCTAGCAACTGGCCGGTAGTGATATGGGGGCGCTGTCGACAGATCTCAAGGATCGGGTTTAACAACGCTAACCCGGGTAAATCAATGGTGTCTGCCGAGGGTAACGGCGGCACTTCTTGACCAAGCATGGGGTACTGCACCAATAAGGCAATCACCTCACGCATGGGTGTACGCTTAATGTCAGGCTGACCATGGACCTTAACAGGTTGTCCTTGCCGGCTGATTAGCGTATCCAACTGGTGATCATCCATAATACCGAGCTTTTGCCCTAACGTATTACGTAAATAAAGACGCAACGTATCACCCGGCACTTTCTCAATCAGTGGCACGGCTAAGTTAGCTAGCTTGGCTTTGCCCTCTCGGCTACTGGTATCCACCTGCTTGAGCAAGGTATTAAACATAAAGGTCGATAAGCTTTGCGCCTCGCTTAAGCGCTGCTCAAAACCTTCTTTCCCTTCTTGGCGGATCATGGAGTCAGGATCATCGCCATCGGGCAAAAACATAAACTTCAGCTGCCGACCATCATGAATATAAGGCAGGGCTTGCTCCATCGCACGCCATGCCGCATCACGACCGGCACGATCACCATCGTAGCAACACAGTATAGTACTGGTTTGCCGGAACAGGGTTTGAATATGTTCACCTGTGGTAGAGGTCCCCAATGAGGCAACCGCATAGTCAACGCCAAATTGCGCCAACGCCACCACATCCATGTAGCCTTCAACCACCAAAATACGTTCGGGGTGGCGGTAAGACTGCATCACCTCATACAAACCATACAACTCACGACCTTTATGAAAGATCGGGGTTTCAGGTGAGTTAAGGTATTTAGGCGTGCCATCTCCCAATACCCGGCCACCAAAACCAATCACACGACCACGTCGATCGCGAATCGGGAACATAATGCGGCCACGAAAACGGTCATAAGTATGGCCATTGTCATTTTCAATCAGCATCCCTGCCGTTAACAGTTGCTGCTGATCGGCTTGGCTGCGCCCAAAGCGTCGCTTAATCGTATCCCATTGGTCAGGAACGAACCCGACACCAAACTGTTTTACCACTTCTCCGGATAATCCGCGCTGTTTGAGATAATCGATGGCCACTTGCCCAACATCGGTGCGTAATTCACCGCTGTAGGTACGCGCAATGGCTTCCATCATCTCGTAGATTTGGCGCTTATCATCACTTGGCATGCTGGGCCGTGCGGAACCCCCCGACGACTGCTCGCGAGGTACCTCTAAACCCAGACCACTGGCTAGCTCTTCGATCGCTTCCGGAAATTCGAGCCGTTCGAATTCCATCATAAAGTCAATCGCATTACCGTGCACACCACATCCGAAGCAGTGATAAAACTGCTTATCCTGGCTCACACTGAATGAGGGGGTTTTCTCGTTATGGAACGGGCAACAGGCACTATAGTTTTTGCCTTTTTTCTTGAGCTTGACCCGTGCATCTATGATCTCAACGATGTCGAGACGTGAAAGCAAGTCATCAATGAATGCGCGCGGGATTCTGCCTGCCATAACCTGAAATTTATAAGGAGAGAAGCAAACAAGCCGCGCCGTCCATAATGGAAAGCACGGCTTGTTATAAAGTGAGGAACATCTAGCCTAGGTGTGCTTTGACACGCTGGCTTACTTTCCCCATATCAGCACGGCCCTGCACTTGGGGTTTTAATACCCCCATGACGTTGCCCATGTCTTGCATTGACGAGGCACCCGTTGTTTCAACGGCTGCTTTCACCAATGCGTCGACGTCGTCATCGCTCAGAGGCTGGGGTAGAAATTCTTCTATCACCGCGATCTCAGCAAGCTCTACATCGGCAAGGTCGTCACGACCGGCTGCTTGGTACTGGGCTACGGAATCACGGCGCTGCTTTACATTTTTGGTCAACACAGCCAGGATTTCATCATCGCTTAGCGACTGACGCGTATCCACTTCTTGCTGCTTAATTGCTGCCATTACCAGACGAAGCGTACCGAGGCGCGCTTTGTCTTTTTGTTTCATCGCCGTTTTTTGCGCGTCTTTTAGACGTTCAAGCAATTCCATAGCATTTTCCTGAATCTATCGTTATTAGTACATACGTACGCGGCGTTGGTTTTCGCGTGCCAACTTTTTCAGGTGACGCTTTTGAGCAGCGGCTTTAGCGCGTTTGCGAACGGTAGTTGGCTTTTCATAGTTCTCACGACGGCGAACTTCAGAAAGAATACCTGCTTTTTCACAAGAGCGCTTAAAGCGACGCAGTGCTACGTCAAATGGTTCGTTTTCACGTACTTTAACTACTGGCATGTGCCTTTCACCTCGGGGGTTGTCAGTTACTGCTGGCGAACAATTGGCCAGCCTTGATTAAAAATGGTGCGAAATTCTAATCCGAAGAAGGGGTGAATGTAAAGCGCATCTAGCGAATTACTTCTAAGCCATGTAAGATTGCGCGCACGGTCAGTCTATTCTGACCCTCTCTTCTCCGCTTCGATCATCGCATTATATCATGTGGGCAATGATCTTAAATACACAATCTATCGGCTGTTAACCTGAGGTTATGATGCGCATTTTAGGCATAGAGACATCTTGTGACGAAACCGGCGTTGCGATCTACGATGATCAAGCAGGGCTTTTGTCACACCAACTTTACAGTCAGGTAAAACTGCATGCCGATTATGGCGGCGTTGTTCCCGAGCTGGCCTCACGCGATCATGTCAAAAAGACCTTGCCCTTAATTAAAGCGGCCATGGCGCAAGCGAACCTTACGCCCGATCAACTCGATGGCATCGCCTATACTGCCGGCCCAGGTTTAGTGGGTGCGTTACTGGTTGGATCCACCATTGGCCGCAGTCTTGCGTATGCATGGCAAGTGCCCGCGGTGGGTGTCCACCATATGGAAGGTCATCTACTCGCGCCCATGCTTGAAGACAATCCGCCCGCTTTTCCTTTTGTCGCCTTGCTGGTGTCAGGCGGCCACACCTTATTGGTAGAGGTGAAAGGCATTGGCCAATACCGTATTTTAGGTGAATCGATTGATGATGCTGCCGGTGAGGCGTTTGATAAAACCGCGAAACTGATGAAWCTCGATTACCCGGGTGGCCCATTACTGTCTAAACTCGCCGAAAAAGGCACCCATGGCCGCTTTACCTTTCCGCGTCCGATGACTGACCGCCCAGGGTTAGATTTCAGCTTTTCCGGCCTGAAGACCTTCGCGGCCAACACCATTGCCGCCAACGACACCGATGATCAAACACGAGCAGACATTGCCTATGCCTTCCAAGATGCAGTCGTCGATACGCTGGCGATTAAGTGTAAACGCGCCTTAGACCAATGTGGCCTGAATCGTTTGGTGGTTGCCGGTGGAGTCAGTGCTAATCGTTATCTACGTGAAAAGCTCGATGTGCTGACCAAAAAACGTGGCGGCGATGTATTCTATCCTCGCCCTGAATTTTGCACCGATAATGGCGCGATGATCGCCTACGCGGGCATGCAGCGACTTAAAAACGGTGAGCATATGGGACTCGGAGTTAAAGCTCAGCCTCGTTGGCCACTAGACACACTCGCGGCTGTTGATAGTGAACAGACAGACTCATGACATGACGCGATAACCCGTGGCGTATCAATACGTCGCACCCTAATAAGTCGCACCATCGCGAAAATAGTGCAATCACCCCCAAAAGGCAGCCATCGGCTGTCTTTTTTGATTTAGGCACGGTGGCATCGCGCTCGGTGTATCGCGCTCTATCGCTCTCGCCGCCACCAACGAAGTAAAACAGGCTTTTCTTCTCCATCCAATAACCGTCGGATATTGTCGTAATGGCGAAATAAAATCAGGCAAGAAAGCATGGCTACGGGCATGGTAAATTGCGGCTTAATCCACCAGGTAAACAGCGGGGCGACAATCGCAGTGACGATCGCGCTTAATGACGAATAGCCGGTTAAGACCAAGACTAGCCCCCAGGTGGCGACCAGCAATCCAGTGAGACTTAACCCGATCGGTGCCATCGCGCCGAGCGCGGTAGCCACCCCTTTCCCGCCTCGAAAATGAAAAAAAACCGGATAAATATGACCAAGGCATGCAGCAATCGCGATTAGCCCCAGTAAAAAAGGATTGATCCCGATTAAGTAACTAAGCCACACCGGGATCGTGCCTTTGAGCATGTCGCATAACAGCACCAGTGCCGCCGCAAACCGTCCACCGAGCCGATAAACATTGGTCGCGCCTGGATTTTTAGACCCTTGATCTCTGGGATCGGGTAAGCCAAAGGCACGACAAACCAGAACGGCACTAGAAACAGAGCCGAGTAAGTAGGCAGCGATGATGATGGCAATGGCCAGTGCAGTCATGTGAAATCCCTAGAGTTTGTGCCGCATTCGTTGCTATAGTGCGCCCACGTTCATCGATAAACCTATCATGGATCGGAACGTATCACGTATCCATCTGTCAATGGACACATCCAATGATACGAACTTTCTTACCACAGTGGTATCCGACCTGTCACGGAGTGTGAAAAAACATGGATTCCGTATTCATAGAACAACTCGACGTGTACACCACTATCGGTGTTTACGATTGGGAACAAACCATCCAGCAAAAGTTGGTGTTCGATATTGAAATGGCGCACGACAATCGCCCTGCGGCCCAACAGGATGACGTCACCCTTGCGCTTGATTATGCTAGCGTCAGTGACGCCGTTATTGCCCACGTTCAAGCCAGCCGCTGCGCGCTCATCGAGCGCGTCGCCGAAGAGGTTGCGAGCCTGATCCAATCTCAATTTGGCGTGCCTTGGGTGAAAATCCGCGTCGCCAAACCCGGCGCTGTGGCGCCCGCACAGTCTGTAGGCGTTGTTATAGAGCGAGGCACACGGTGACACAAGCATTAGTCAGTATCGGCTCGAACATTGAGCGCGATTTTCATATTGAAGCGGCCGTTCACGCTCTGCGTCAACTCGATCCACAGTGTCGGTTTTCTCGCATTTTTGAAGCCGAGCCGGTCGGGTTTGAAGGCCCTAACTTTTATAATCTCATTGCCGAACTTCATACCGCCCAGCCATTAGAGACCTTTTGGCAGGCCATCCGCGATATCGAACGGCAGCATGGCCGTCAGCGTGATGACATTAAGTATCGCGATCGTACCTTGGATATCGACTTGCTCATCTTTGGTGATCACTGTCAACCCAGTGGCCCTACCCTACCCCGCAACGATATCTATAAATTTGCTTTTACCCTTTGGCCGCTCGCCGAACTGTGTCCAACACAAGCGGTGCCGGGAGATGGTCGTACCTTCGCTCAACTTTGGCAGGCATTTGACCAGCACCAACCACTATGGCCTATTGATACGCCGGCCTATTTGAAGGATCAATCATCATCATGAGCCTATTCGAAGCCTTCTTTTTAGCCTTGATTCAGGGACTGACTGAGTTTCTTCCCATTTCCAGCTCCGCGCACCTGATCCTTCCTTCCCAGTTATTTGGTTGGGCCGATCAAGGGTTAGCGTTTGATGTGGCCGTGCATGTGGGCACGTTGGCGGCAGTCATCGGCTATTTTCGCCGTGAAGTCCGGAATTTGCTCGGCGCGTTTTTCGCATCCTTAGCAGGAAAACACAGCCGCGATAGTCAATTAGCTTGGATGATCGTCTTAGCGACTATCCCAGCTTGTCTTGCCGGGCTGTTCCTAAAAGACTTGATAGAATTGTACTTACGCTCGGTATGGGTGATCGCAGCCACTACCTTGGTATTTGGCGCCCTATTGTGGTGGGCCGATCGTCACGCGCGGCTTGCCAATGACGAATACCAAACCACCCAGTCGCGGGCATGGTTGATTGGTATCGCACAAGCGCTGGCATTAATCCCAGGGACATCTCGCTCTGGCGCGACCATCACCGCCGCCTTAATGCTGGGCTACACACGCGAAGCCGCGGCACGATTCTCGTTTTTGATGTCGATTCCGATCATCACTCTGGCGGGTTCCTACCTTGGTTTGCAACTGGCAACGAGTCCTGAGCCGGTTGCGTTAGCGCCAATCGGTGTGGGCGTGTTGGTTTCGTTTGTCAGTGCATATGCCTGTATCCACGCGTTTTTGAAATTGGTCACGCGCGTGGGAATGCTTCCTTTTGTTATCTATCGTCTGGTACTCGGCGCGGTCTTAATCGCTTTTATCGCCGGATAAAACAGGCACCGCTGAGTAAAATAGGCGGCACTGCTGAGTAAAAAAACCAAGCACGAGAGCGATCGTGCTTGGTTTATTTTTTTGCCTCGGCTTTTTTACCTCGTCCTAATTGCAGCGCTACGTCCTGATTGCAGAGGGTCGTGGTCGAGTGGCTAAAACACCTTACTCGCCAGCCACCTTCATTGAATCAATAATGATCGACCCGGTTTGAATCTGACTACGGGTTTCAATGTCAGTGCCGATGGCGACGATATTGGCAAACATGTCATTCAAGTTACCAGCAATGGTGATCCCACTGACTGGGTACTGTATTTCGCCCTTTTCCACCCAAAAACCAGCGGCACCGCGTGAGTAATCGCCGGTGACTGGGTTAACACCTTGCCCCATCAGTTCGGTAACCAGCAATCCGGTTCCTAATGTTTTAAGCATGGCATCCGTATCTTGGCCTGTGTGGCTCACGTACCAGTTATGAATCCCGCCGGCATGACCTGTGGGTGCCATATCTAGCTTACGGGCGGCATAACTGGTCGCTAGGTAGGTTTTCAAGATCCCTTGCTCAATAATGCGTCTGTCTTGTGTGATCACCCCTTCGCTATCAAACGGCGCACTGGCGGCCCCTTTACGCACATGGGGCAATTCATTAATAGTGAGCCAATGCGGAAATATCTGCTCGTCCTTTTTGTCTAATAAGAACGAGGATTTGCGGTACAGTGCCGATCCGCTAATCGCCATGACCAAATGACCAAACAACCCCGTTGCGACACTGCGATCGAACATCACGGGCACTTGGCATGTCGAGACACTGCGCGGGTTCAAACGGGCAACCGCATGTTTGGCCGCTTCAACCCCGACAAATGCAGGGGTCCATAAATCGGCTTTGTCACGCGCCACTGTGTAGCTCATGTCACGCTCCATGCCGCCCTCGCTTTGCGCAATCACCGAGCAGCTTAACGCCTGTTGACTTGACGGATAGCTCCCGAGCATACCGTGGCTATTGCCATATACTCGGATCCCATAGTGACTGTCATAGCTGGCACCATCACTGAACTTGATCCGGCTGTCATGATTCAGGGCTGCTTGCTCAGCTTCAATCGCCAATGCCGCGGCGGTATCCGGTTCGGGCTCATCCGGATAAAACAAGTCCAAATCCGGGTAGTCGAACGCCATCAAGTCTTTCGGCGCCGGACCACCAAAGGGATCGGGCGAGGTATAGCTCGCGATTTCTAACGCGGCTTCGACCGTTTTAGCTATCGCTTTTTCAGATAAATCGGTGGTGGAGGCGCTGCCTTTACGCTGATCGCGATACACGGTGATGCCGAGCGCACCATCTTGATTAAATTCAACGTTTTCGACTTCGCCCATTCGCGAGCTTACACTGATGCCGGTACTTTTGGTGATAGCGACTTCGGCTTGATCACTTCGCGCCGACGCCATATCTAGCGCACGACTTACCGCTTGGCGAAGCTGCTGCTCTTGTTCAGCGACCTGTTGTTTCACACTCATAGTTGACCTTTTTGATTCGCATTCGAGTTCGACATCGTGAGCTCAGCGAGGCTATGATAAAAAAGCCCGCGTTTGGGCGCGTTTCTTGTTAACATACGTGTCATTGCACATTCTCACTGAGGTTGAACATGGGCCGTAAAAATAAACCCGCTCCCTGGGAGGAAGAGGAAGAAATCATCTGGGTTAGCAAGTCCGAGATGAAGCGCGATATGCTTGCTTTACAATCGCTCGGCGAAGCGCTGGTTAAACTCAAACCCGCGG
The DNA here is from genome assembly GCF_001995415.1 of Salinivibrio sp. AR647. Taxonomy (NCBI): domain Bacteria; kingdom Pseudomonadati; phylum Pseudomonadota; class Gammaproteobacteria; order Vibrionales; family Vibrionaceae; genus Salinivibrio; species Salinivibrio sp. AR647. The sequence continues at coordinate 337,127 of NZ_MUFE01000001.1, forward strand.
TATTAGAAAAATTCCCGCTTGATGACAACTTGCTCTCTGCGATTCTCGACGCACAACGTTTAAAAAACGAAGCCCGTCGACGCCAGCTCCAGTACGTGGGCAAATTGATGCGATCGCGCGATCCTGAACCGATACAAGCGGCGCTCGATAAGTTGCAGAACAAACATGCTCAACATAGCATGGCGCTACAAAAAATTGAGCAGCTACGCGATCGTATTATCGATCAGGGCGATAGTGCGATTAGTGATGCGCTCTTACAGTATCCTGATGCTGACCGTCAGCGTTTACGCCAGTTGGCACGTCAGGCTCAAAAAGAGCAACAGCAAAATAAGCCGCCCAAGGCCTATCGCGAGATCTTCCAATATCTCAAAGGCTTTTACGACCAAAGCCTATAAAACAATACGCCAGTGCCTCGCACTGGCGTAGATTGGTTAAGATTCGGTGCCACCGACAGTCATCGCATCTAATTTCAATGTCGGTTGCCCAACACCAACAGGCACGCTTTGTCCGGCTTTCCCGCAAACCCCAACGCCAGGATCAATCGCCAGATCATTGCCCACCATCGATACCTGCTGCATGGCTTCAACACCACTGCCAATTAAGGTCGCGCCTTTCACCGGAGTAGTGATTTCACCCTTTTCAATCAGATAAGCTTCTGACGTGGAGAATACAAATTTCCCCGAGGTGATATCGACCTGCCCGCCGCCAAAGTTCGGCGCATATAAGCCTCGCTCAACACTGGCAATGATCGATTCAGGGGTACTGTCTCCACCTAACATATAGGTATTGGTCATGCGTGGCATCGGCAAGTGTGCATAAGACTCGCGACGACCATTCCCGGTGGGCGCCACACCCATGAGTTTGGCATTATGCTTATCTTGCATATAGCCTTTGAGTACGCCATTTTCGACCAATACATTGTACTGGCCTGGCACTCCTTCATCATCGATGCTCAACGAGCCGCGACGATCATTCATGGTGCCGTCATCAACGATGGTACACAGAGGAGAGGTTACTTGCTCACCAAGGCTACCGGTAAATACCGATGACTCTTTGCGGTTAAAGTCCCCTTCTAATCCGTGACCGACCGCTTCATGCAGCAACACGCCCGGCCAACCTGCGCCCAACACCACGGGCATCGTCCCTGCTGGTGCCGCGTCTGCACGAAGGTTGACCAGCGCGAGACGGATAGCTTCATCAGCAAATTGCAACGCGCGCGACTTACCCGCCTGCTCGTGCAAAAAGACCTCGTAACCATAGCGGCCACCGCCACCAGCACTGCCGCGCTCACGACGACCATCTTGCTCAACTAACACTGAGACCGATAAGCGCACCAAAGGACGAATGTCGGCGCCATAGGTACCGTCCGTCGCCGCAATCAGCACTTGCTCATACAAGCCGTTTAAACTGGCATTCACTTCTTTGACGCGTGGCTCTTTAGCACGAATATAGCTATCGATTTCTTTTAATAAATCAATTTTCTGCTCACGCGTCAGGCTTCCCAGCGGATCGATGGGCCCATAGTAAGGGGTCGCTTGGACGGCACGAAAGGCGCTGACCTTACCGTGTCCACCGACAGGTGCAATGCCCCGCGCCGCAGTCGCACTTTGCATCAGCGCATCAATGGTAAGTTGATCAGAATACGCGAAGCCGGTTTTTTCTCCGCTAATTGCTCTGACACCAACGCCACGGTCGATATTAAAGGAGCCGTCTTTAATAATGCTGTCTTCCAGCGCTAACGATTCATGCCAAGTGGATTGGAAGAAAATATCGCCATAGTCAATCTGGCGACCGCTTAAGTGCGCCAGCGTCGCATGAAGCTGCGACTCACTCACGCCCGCCGGGCGCAGTAAGGTTTCTTCGACCTGTTCCAGACTCATTCGCTTACTCTTGGTTGTGGCCGCCGAGCTGGCAGCCGAAAGAAAAAGATAACGCGCCGAGGGTGCGCTATTTCAGTTGGCTTTGCAACCGGGTATGAGACAGTACGGGCATCTTGCCCCGAATGGATTCACTGACACTAAAATCAAGCTCTGCCCACGTCACCCCGGGTTCACGCCCCAGGGATGTGACCACTTGCCCCCAGGGATCAATAATCATCGAGTGCCCCCAGGTTTGCCGCCCTTTACTGTGCTCGCCACACTGGCCTGCGGCAATAATCCAACACTGGGTTTCAATTGCCCGAGCGCGTAGCAGGGGCTCCCAATGCGCTTGACCGGTCACGCGGGTAAAAGCTGCCGGCACGGTGATGACATCGGCCCCTTGCGCGCGTAGCGCTTGGTACAAAGGCGCGAACCGTAGATCGTAACAAATGCTCAACCCTAGGCAACCGAAGGGCGTATTCACCGTCGACAGTTGGTCGCCCGCGGCAAAGTAATCTGATTCTCGATACCGGCCATGCGCATCAGCCACCTCGACATCGAACAAATGTAATTTATCGTAGCTGCCCCGAAGATGCCCGGCATTATCGAACACTAAACTGGTACTGCTCAGCAGCCCGTTGTCATTTTGGATGGGAAAAGCGCCCACCACTAACCAAAGGTCGTACTGGTGCGCCAGCTCGGCAAGCTGTTGCTGTAACGGGCCATGGCCCAATCGTTCAGCATGACGTTGATAATCACGTTTCCCGCCAAACACTAACGCATTTTCTGGGGTCAGCACCAGTTTCACGCCTTGATCACTGAGTCGGTGCAAACTGGCTTGCAGTGTCTTCATGTTATGGGCGGGATCGGCACTGGATGTCATTTGGATAACACCGGCTTTCATCATGCTCACTCCTTGGCTTTTTCTGCCTGCTCGCGCAATCGTTCAGTCGCTTCGGGGGGAAGGGCTAACGCTTCTTGGTTACGCGACRCTTCCCGAATATCTGGTGTGCCAATCGAACCTGTCACCTGGTAGCGTACTTGGGTAAACACATCCATCACCGGAGAAATTGCTGTCGTCACCGCGAGTACATACAGCGCGGTTTGCGGCGTAACCGCAAAGGCACTTAATACCGGGATCCCTGAGGTAATATCCGGCGTAAAACGCACATCCGCATTGACTTGGTTTTCCACTAAATTGGCAATACCTTTGATAACCATATCACCGGCAATGCCATCCATGCGGATATTATCGGTGACCAAGACGCCATTTGTGATCACGGCCCGCCCCGTGATGTCATCAAACGCCAGTCCATCGTCAAACACGCCCGAGAAATCGAGCTGAATTTTACGCAAAATAGAATCTAAGCTAAATAACCCTAACAATTTACCCGCGCCACCAACACCACTGATATAACCGTCTTGGATATCCGCACTTACCTCGCCATTGAGGCTGGATATATCAGCTTGCCAAGGTAAACCGGCATAATTCAGTGCGGCTTGGGTGGTAAAGCTTGCATCTTGGATCCCACCACTGACGCCAAATCGTCCCATGAGATCCGAAGTACTTTCGCCACCCAGTGCTAACGTCAATGCGGTTTGATGGCGCTCTTGTTTATCTATCCGCCAATGCCCATTGACCGCTGCATGGTTATTGCCGCTTTTTACCGTCAGTGACGACAGTGTTAGCTGCTGATCGTGTTTATTGACAACGGCCTCGACACGTCCCAGTCGATACCCTTCTAACCAAAGATCATCAATCGTGAGGCGTGATGGTGGAATGGCGGCCAGTAAGGCTTTGTCTGCAGCCGTGGCTTGGGGATCCACAGGCTGAAAGAGTGGTGCGTCGGTAGGTTGGGTCTGGTCGGACGGCTGTCGATTGATATGCCAGTGATCAATATCGACCGCTAAACGACCTTCTATTGGCCAGTTTGCTTGTCCGCTGAGCTCTTGACTGCCGACCAGCACATGCCATCCCTTCGCTTTTTGACGCGCGGCCACTGATAAGTCATGAAAAGCGAGCTTCCCGGCCGAGAGTTGATCGACTTTGACATTCACACGTTGCGGTATCGGTAAGCCAGGGTATTGATGTTGCCGATCCGGCCATGCTTGCCGCACGTGTTTCCACACTGCGTGCCACGCGTCTACATCCAAGCGTGCAAGTGCCAGATCAAAGCGATGACCGCGAGTGGCGAGGAGTGTGGGTTGTTTATCGCCAACTTGCCACTGACTGGACACAAATTCTGGGGTCGCACCTTGGGTATTAATTCGTGCTTGATAATTCACATTTGGCAACTGTACGCGCCCCGTTAACCCTTCACGGTTACCGCTTGCTTCTATATGCGCCTGCCCTTTTTGCCAGCGCGGTTTGTGAAGCGGCGCAGGCAGCGTTGATTGCAGTGGTGTCGTATCGACATCAATGCCGAGCTGGTAGTCAAACCCCGTATCATGAAGGGTAAGATCGAGCCCAGCCTGCCAACGTGCGCCTCCAGAAAGGTAAGGCTTGAGCGGCAGCGATAACTGGTTCAGCAATGGCACTATATCCCAATCCGCCTCGATACCTACATCCAACTGATAGCCGGCAGAGGCAGCTTCGCCCGTAAGATCTAGGTTGATAGCTTGCCCCAGCCACTGAGCACTCATCGATTGGGCCGTGATGCCATCGTCGTCAAACGACAGTGCCCCCGAGACATTGTCCAAGGCCATAGCAGGCGTTTGAATCCTGACTTGATTGCCCGCAAAGTCCACCTTGCCGCTTGCATGAGGTTGCTCACCATCAAGCGGGATCGATAAACCTAACTGCGCATTGACTAATCCGTCGACGTTGATATGAGTTAAGGCGGCACCGACCGTATCCACTAATGGGGTGGCCAGCATATAGCGGTGCACCGCGTCTCCTGTCGCCGAGAGCGAGGCCTTGAGTTCAAGGCGACTGTCTGCCTCGGTCATGTCGACAATGTTTGCCTGAACCTGACGACTGACGGCATCGTTTAAGCGAACATGATCACCCTCAATCGTCAGGCCTGCGTTGTCGAACAAGAGTGTCGCATCAAGCTCTGTCAGCGTCGGCCAGGCGGTATCAAAGCTAAATGCCCCATTGCGCAGCGGCACTTTGGCTTGAAAAATGCCATCATGCTCACGGTATGGAAAACTATCCAGGGCACCAAACCAAAGGATTTCACTACCCTCGGCTTGGCCTCCTTGAATGGCACGTGATAAATATCCGGTCAGTGATTCAGGCAGGGCGCGCGTTGGCAAATAACGCCACGTTTGTCCGGCATCGGTCACATCGGCATGGGCGTAAAGCGCAAGAAATGGCGCCCCCTGCTTGGGAATATCAAGACGAAAGGCGCCGGTTCCGTGAACATCTGCACCGGTGACCGCTGCCTTTTCGCTCCAAATCGAGACGCCTTGGCTCGTCGGTTGCCAATTGAGGGTGAGCTGACCTTGTTCAAGTGGCAAAGGCGCTTGAAAAAAGTCGCCATATGGCAGCGACTGCGCGCCAAGTTCAAGCTGTGCCTGACCACGTCCTCCCTCGCCAGATAGGGTAGCATTTAAGCCATGAAACGCCGGAAAATACCCCCAGCGTTCGGCCGACACCTCGGTCAGTGTCGCTTGATAGCGTAGCGGCGTTGTCGGTTGTTTGCTCAATGCGAGGGATTCAACCTGGCCCGCCGGTGCCAGCGCGGCCGCTATACGGTGCTGTTGTTCCGACTGACTGACCAAGCCGAGTAAAGGCTGTAATAAGGCAATATCCAGGTCGGCCGCATTGAGACGCCAACGCTCGTTCGTTCCTTGCCATGACAGCCGAGAAATCGCAGGGGCTGTGGTGGCATTTTGCTTCACCCATATTCCGTCCGTATCCACGCGCCACGCACGTTTGCCTTCTGCGGTCAGTTGGACTTGGCTATCTTTCACCGCCCAGGTTTTTGCCTCTTCCGTGCTGTCATGCCATTTGAGCGCGAGATCATCAATCGATAACAACGCATCACGGGGTTGGCCGCGTTCCACGCGCACCCAGGCTTGGGCATCTAAACGCGCCGCATCAATGGTCACTGAGGGCGTCAATGTTTGCGTGAGCCACGGCGCGAGATCCATCGCTTCACTGGCAAGATAAAAATCGCCAGTCAGGGTGTCGACGCCTTGGGTTTCAGTAAAAGCGGCTTTAACACGTACGGCTTCTAGCTGGGTGCCTTTCACCCCAATTCGCGCTTGTACCTGATGTTGTCCTGCTTGATTACGCCAAAAGAGATCCTTGATAGTTAATACTTCTGTTTCAAGCGATGGGGTCACCAGGATGACTTTGGCGTTCGGTATCGAGAATTGGCCCAAACGGGCAAGGAAGAGATCTTCAAGCCGGGCACGCACATTGGTACCCGTGTCTTTTTCTGGCAACTGACCGGTATCCAGCACCAGGCCATCGAGTGTTACATGAGAAAAAACCGGTTGCCAACGCATCAGTGTCGCGGAGACATCAAGCTGTAAATCAATATGCTGAGCCGTCAAAAGCGCCGAACCATTATCGCTCGTCGCTAGAGAGACATTTTTTAATGTCAGTGAAGGGGTCAAATTACGCCACTGCCCGGCAATGCCCTCAAGTTGCGCACTGAACCCCGTCTGCTCAGACACCCATTGCCGCAACGGCGCTTGCAAAAGCTCAACATTGGGCAATAGAAAGCGCAAACCGCCTATCAATAAGGCGGTGATGACTATCATGCTGATCACGCTGGTCATTAACCAGCTGACACTTTTTCTCACCCAAGCCATGGCTTACATCATTACTACGTCAAACTGTTCTTGTGTATACAAAGGCTCTGACTTCACTTTGACTTGCTTACTAATAAATATTTCCAATTCAGCCACAAGGTGAGAGTCTTCGCCGGCAAGGGCTTCAATGACTGCCGGCGCGGCATAGACAACAAACTTATCCGCATCATAGGTACGATTGACCCGAGTGATTTCTCGCAACACCTCATAACAGACGGTTTCCACGGTTTTGACCGAGCCACGCCCATCACACGTTGGACATCCACCACACAGCACGTGTTCGATACTTTCTCGTGTCCGCTTACGGGTCATTTCGACCAAGCCTAACTGAGTAAAGCCATTAATGTTGGTTTTTACTCTGTCTTGGCTCAATGCCTGCTCAAGCGAGTGCAGCACGCGACGGCGATGCTCATCCGTGCTCATATCGATAAAGTCGATAATGATGATCCCGCCCAGATTTCTCATCCGAAGCTGACGTGCAATAGCGCGAGTGGCTTCAATGTTGGTATTAAAAATGGTTTCATCGAGGTTGCGGCGTCCAACAAAGGCGCCGGTATTAATGTCGATGGTGGTCATCGCTTCCGTTTGGTCGATGATCAGGTAGCCGCCCGATTTTAGCTGTACTTTACGCTCTAACGATCGTTGAATTTCGTTTTCCGTGTCATACATATCAAAGATGGGCGCTTGTCCGTCGTAATACGCCAACTTATCGGCTAATTCAGGCACAAATTCGGAGGTAAACTCTTGTAGCTTTTCATAGGCCTGTTTGGAATCGACCCGAATCAAGTCTAACTCAGTGCCAACAAAGTCACGGACAATGCGCTGCGCCAACGCAAGCTCGCCATACAGCATGGACTTGGTTTTATATCGGGCGCGTCGCTCTAATACCTTGTTCCATAATCGCTTTAAAAAGGCGGCATCTTGCGCCATTTCATTATCTGTTGCGCCCTCAGCGGCCGTGCGAATAATAAAGCCACCCAGCTCGTCACAATACTCACTGACGATGCTTTTTAGGCGTTTGCGCTCATATTCGCTCTCGATCCGTTGCGATACGCCCACATGGGCAGCGCCAGGCATGAAAACCAGATAGCGCGAGGGCAAGGTAATGTCAGTGGTTAAACGCGCGCCTTTTGTGCCTAGCGGATCTTTCACCACCTGCACCACAATATCTTGCCCTTGACGGACAAGTTCGGAGATATCGCGAACTTGAAATTGCTGTTTCTCGTTTTCTGATACGCATTCGGTATGAGGAACAATATCAGAGGCGTGTAAAAACGCGGCCTTCTCTAAGCCAATATCGACAAAGGCTGCCTGCATTCCAGGCAAAACACGACTGACCTTACCTTTGTAGATATTGCCTACAATTCCGCGTTTCGCTTCACGTTCTATGTGAATTTCTTGGAGGTTGCCCCCCTCTACCATCGCCACCCTCGTTTCACTGGGTGTGACGTTTATTAACAGTTCCGCACTCATGGTTTCCCCGATGTCTCAAAAGTGGGGCCTAGCGCCACTCGTTGGTGCGCTCAGACCGAAAATTGTTTGAGCAGTTGCTCGGTTTCATACAGTGGCAAACCAACGACGGCGTGATAGCTTCCATCGATACGGGTCACAAACTTACCGCCCAATCCTTGAATCGCGTATGCACCGGCTTTATCCGCGGGTTCCCCCGACTGCCAATAAGCATCAATCATCTTATCCGTCAGTGAACAAAACCAGACTTTGGTGGTGACAACGGTGGTGACTTGCTTGATGGCATTTGCCACTGTCACGGCCGTCATCACTTGATGCTCTCGCCCAGACAGCTGTTTAAGCATCCGGGTTGCATCGGCTTGATCTATCGGCTTTTCCAGTACTTGGTCACCATCAACCACAATGGTATCCGCGCCAAGTACCGGGATGTGCCCACCCGTTTGTATCACGCCGGCTCGCGCTTTATCTTGCGACAAGCGTGAGACATAGGCATAGGGCGATTCGCTCGCGTTTTGTTTTTCCTCTACATCGATGACGACACGGGAAAAGTTGACGCCCATTTCGGTGAGCAGTTCATGGCGTCGAGGCGATCCCGAGGCCAGGTATAAATCACAATGCATAGTCCCTCGCTAACGAATGGCAAACCGACGGCGTAACCGGCGCAATAGTAAGAACACCCAGGGCCACAGTATGAAGTTAAGCACACCCGCCCAAAGCTGTTCAGGGTTAAACTGTACGTTAGAGACTAAATACTCCGCCCAGAACTCGATCAATTTTCCAGCCAAGGTCAGTAAAGACAGTAAAAGCGCTTGGTGCCAATAGGACATATTGCGCAGTAATTGAAAATTAAGCGCGACAATATATATCAAAATGGCCATGGTCATCCCTCGAACGCCCAAGGTGGAGCCCAACATCAGATCCCATAACAACCCGACCACTAACGCTGTCCCGACATTCACTCGATGTGGCAACGCCAGAACCCAGTAAAATGCGACGAGCAAGACCCAAGAAGGACGAAAAGGCGCCAGTTCACCGGGCCACGGAGCGGCCTGCAAAATCAACGCAACCATGAAGGAGAGCCAAATAACCAATTGGCCACGAAATGTCACATTTGCCATTATGGTGATTCTCCCTCGCTACCTGACGACGGCGCAGAGTCAGATGGCGGGTTTTCTTGCTCAGATGACGATTGACTCATAGGCCGATCGGAGGGCGCATTATCGGCTTTTTCTGGGGTTGGCCAGACTAAAAGAAGATAACGTAACCGATCGAATTTTACTGCGGTTGTCGCGGTGACTTGCGCAAAGGGACGTTTATTATCAAACGAGAATTCTGTCACCGTGCCCACTGGATAGCCTTCAGGAAAGACGCCGCCAAGCCCGGATGTCACTAATTTATCGCCCACTTTAATATCCGTGCTACTCGGAATATTATCCAAACCGATATAGGCGGTGGTCCCACGGCCAGACGCTATCACGCGAATATCATTGCGCATCACTTGAACTGGTACCGCATGAGTAGGATCAGTGAGTAACAAGACACGGCTATTATGCGCACCGACATAAGCAACCTGTCCGACGACCCCGTGTTCATTGATCACTGGCTGCCCTTCATACACACCATTGGTGCGTCCTTTATCGAGCATCACTTGGTGTTTATAGGGATCAGAATCGACCGCCATCACTTCAGCGACCATTTTTCGTTCATCACGAATAAACGACGATCCGAGTAGCTCACGTAAGCGTTGATTTTCGCGCTCTGTCTGTGCCAATAGAAGCTGATCACTTTCGAGCTGCAACACTTGTTTGCGTAAGGCGCGATTTTCAGCCACTACACGTTGATGAGCGCGAAACTGCATCACTAATTCATCAAGGGTGTCACGAGGCACATTCGATGCATACTGAAGCGGTGCAACCAAGGTGTTGAGGAAATAGCGGACCCCGGCAAAAGCATCAAGACGACTATCAGCCAGCATAAGGCTGACTGATAGTAGAAGCGCGAAAAACAGGCGTAATTGCAGAGACGGTCCTCTGCCAAACATAGGTTTCATAATGAAAACAACCTGTTTGTTGGCACAGTCACGTTAATCTTCGCTAAAAAGATCGCCGCCATGCATATCGATCATCTCAAGCGCTTTACCCCCACCACGTGCAACACAGGTCAGTGGATCTTCCGCCACAACCACCGGAATCCCCGTTTCTTCGGTCAGTAAACGATCGAGATCGCGCAGGAGAGCGCCGCCGCCGGTAATCACCATGCCGCGCTCGGAGATATCGGACGCAAGCTCTGGTGGGCACTGCTCTAACGCCACCATCACTGCCGAAACGATACCGCTCAGCGGCTCTTGTAGCGCTTCCAAGATTTCGTTGGAGTTAAGCGTAAAGCTACGTGGCACACCTTCAGCAAGGTTACGACCGCGAACTTCAATTTCGCGCACTTCATCGCCCGGATAGGCTGAACCAATCTCGTGCTTAATGCGCTCTGCCGTCGCTTCACCAATCAAGCTGCCATAGTTACGGCGAACATAATTGATAATGGACTCGTCAAAACGGTCACCACCAATACGCACTGATGAGGAATAAACCACACCATTAAGCGAGATGACCGCCACTTCGGTGGTACCACCACCGATATCAATCACCATCGAACCGGTCGCCTCGGAAACCGGCAGGCCAGCGCCAATCGCGGCGGCCATCGGTTCGTCAATCAGATAAACTTCACGCGCACCCGCGCCCACGGCTGATTCGCGAATGGCACGGCGTTCAACTTGGGTAGAACCACAAGGCACCGCCACTAGCACTCGTGGGCTCGGACGCATGTAGCTATGATCATGCACAGACTTAATAAAGTGCTGTAACATTTTTTCGGTGACATAAAAGTCAGCAATGACGCCGTCTTTCATCGGGCGGATCGCGGCAATATTACCTGGCGTTCTACCCAGCATTTGCTTCGCATCATGACCCACAGCAGCCACACTCTTAGCAGAACCCGCGCGGTCTTGACGAATAGCGACAACAGACGGCTCATCCAGAACAATGCCCTGTTCTTTTACATAAATCAGTGTATTGGCGGTTCCCAAATCAATCGATAGATCGTTGGAAAACATCCCGCGAAGTTTCTTAAACATGATGGTCAGTTAATCCTGCAAGCTGTGAAATCAGACAAATTGAGCTAAATGTATCAACGCGCACGGTAAGCAGCAAGATACGGTGCTTTAAACCTGAATGAGATCTGTGTTTTTTTTCAATGCGCTGTCATTTTGATGATTTTTCCATCAAAAACGCATCATTCCCTTTGTTTTTCTGCCGCGGGTGACTGGCATGATTCACCGATCACCAACGTCGTGGACGCTTGTTGTGAAGCCGTTGCCTCCTGATACATCAAATAACACGCGGGCGCTGGCTGCTCATGGAACAACCAAATAAAGTCAACGCGGTTTTGTTCAGGGTATCGTCGTATCTGCCAACGTGTGGTGTCCTGCAGCGCGCTCACTAACTTAGGCAGCGCACTGATTTGGGGATAGCCATATGTTACGCCTATGTCGATACCGTCGACGGTCAGTGATTGAGCAGGCTGATCAGTGATTTTCTCAGCTTTCGCCAAGGAATACGTCCGTGTCGAGGCACTATCAATACCACTTTTTAACCCTTTCAGCGCTGACACATTCGCATCGGCTTCATAATCATAGAACTTAGGTACCGCAATGACGACAAGAACTGACAAAATACTGACTAATAATACGGCTTCTAACCATCCACGTCCCTGTTGAAGTGCTTTTTTTTCCCTAAGCGTCATCGTTTCCCCCAACGGCGCCGCTTTTTCTGGGCAGGATGCGGTGACATTTCGGCACCCAGCAAACGCCCTTGCCCACCTGCCACACCAAGATCTTTCACCACGGACCACTCCTCATTCGTTTCCACACCGACGGCAAGCACCTCCGTGCTGGTTGCTTCACAAGCGCCCAACACACTGCGCAAATACAGCTGGTTTTCAGGGCGTTGGTGAATATTGCGGACCAGGCTACGATGCAGCTTGATATAAGCCGGTTGAATATCTTTTACGTAGTGAGTGCTCACTATCGTTCTGCCTGCTTGGTCAACGACAAGTCGGCACCCTAACGCGGCAATCATTCGTAAGCAAGGTCGCGCGGCATCAAAGTGCGAGACTAAAGCGCCCTCCGAGACTTCCACCAGCAGTCGATTTAATGTACTGCGTGGAGTTTGTAGCAAGGCATCACGCAGCCAAATCACAAATTCGCGCTGACATAGTGAGTATGCACTAACATTCACTGCATAGTTATCAATATAATCACGCGTTTTTAGCCACCATAACGCACGTCCTACGGTAGCCTTGTCGAAAGTAACATCCATGCCGACCCACTCGACCCCGGGCCAAAAGCGCGATGCTTTTAACACTTTACCTTTTTCGTCTTTAATTCGACCCAAAAGTTCATAATGGAGACGGGTTTTGCCATCTCGTGCAAACACGGGTTGGCGGTAGAGCATGGGGCCTTCACCCGCCATTACCGACTCGAGTAAGGTTCGCCAACGTACACTGCCGCGTTTATCCAAACGGCTGAGTTGTTTATCAAACTGTGACCAGCCATTTTGTCCTGTTAGCTCCGCCGCTTTTAGCGCTCGCTCAGCTTCATCCATTAATCGGCCACGCCGCTCCCCCGCGCCAAAAGAAGTCATGCCCAAATGAAACCAGTTATCTTTATCCAACGCCTCTGACGGTGTCAGTTTATCTAAAGCGTTGGTGATTTGCGCCAAGAAAGGATGCACTTCATCCCCTGCCTGGTTGACCAATAAGATGGCAAAATCAGACGCAAAGTAACGCGCAAGCACGGCATCGGGAAAACGCTGAGTCGCATTAGAGAGCACGTTACCGATAGCTTGAATCAAGTGATCCGCGGCCTCTTGACCATGTTGCGCGACCAACTCATCCCAGTCGGCGACACGGACTAAAATAACACTGCCTTGACTCGCATCATCGGTCGCCAGTGTATGCAGCCGGTTATCAAACATCACGCGGTTCGCGGCTCCCGTCAGCTGATCGAGAAAGGTATTAGTGCGGATAAAGGTGTCAAAACGACTCCGCTCTTGCCGAGCCTCTTTAAGCTCCTCAATGAGCTGACTCAACGCAGCACTCGCGGGAATAGGCCATTCTCGAGGGTCGCCTTGCTGTGCCTCATCCAGGCGGCCCGCCAAAACTAATCGGCCACGCTGTTCCAATACTTCACTGCCATACAGTTGCCGCCGCAACCATCCGATCCCCCACGCTAAACCAAGGACAATCACCAAAATCGCCGCCGACAACGAAAAGAGGGGGCCAATCGAATACGCAAACTCGGCATAAGGCGGGACAAATGTGAGTTTCACGGCATAACCAGGATGACTGTCGAGCGGAATATCTCGCGTGATAACTTGTTGTGTGGCGATCGTTTGATATTGGATTTGTTCGTATTGATACAAGATCCCGGTTTCTGAATAGATGGTCAAAGAGGTCACGTCACTGGCTTTGAGCATTTTGGGCAACCAGCGTGAAAAATACTGATTGTCTCGTTGCTCGCTCGCCATCTCTTGATCAATCACCTCGACCATGCCATCGACGTAATGCGAGATAAAGTCGATCCCCAGCTGGCGAAAACTGATAGCGCCACCAATAAATAAGACGAAAATGGCGCACACCACGATTAAGGTGACAAATGCAACGAGTCGGTTGGTCAGCTTCATTCCGCTGACTTTAATCGCATTAGCTGTTCTATCCATGATTCTCTGCTGACTGAGGTCGCCTTTTGGGGCTCGTAGCCGCTATTATCAGGCTTAGTGATCATAATGTGAATGCCTAGCCACCATCCGTGGCTACCTTTTCTTCCCCAAGAGGACTCATGGACTGGATTACCTGTACCAAAAGCTTTATTTGTGTGGTCGATCAGGGCTCGTTAGCACAAGCTGCCACGCAACTACATACCTCAAGCTCAGCCTTATCCAAACGCCTGAGTTGGCTTGAGCGCCAGCTTGGCGTGCAACTGTTAAAACGCACCACCCGAAGCTTGTCGATGACCGATGCCGGTGATCTTTTTTATCACCGAGCAAAAACCTGGGTCGACGATTGGCAACAATTAGTCAGTGAAACCACGTCTACCTTTGGGGAAGTCAGCGGCATATTACGTATTGGTGCGCCATTGGTGACAGGGAACCGTTTTCTGGTCAACTTTATTGCTGAGTTTCTTGAGATTTATCCGAAAATCAAGGTTGAGCTCACCACCTTGACCCCAGGACAGCTCCCTGATCTTAATCTTGATGTGGTGATCAGCCGCGAGCTCGAGTACTTCAACTCTGCCAGCTATATTGCGGCAAAGCTGTTTGATTTTCAGCCTGGCTTTTTTGCCTCACCCACCTATCTTGCTCGGCACGCGCCGATTACCCACCCTGACCAACTAAGCCAACATAATATTTTGCTCTATGGTCACTCCCATCAGCCTCAAGAGCGGGTCTTCGAAGATGGCACACGTTTGCAGTTGTCGGGAAACTTTGTCTCGCCTAACCCTGAAGCCTTAGTGAGCGCCGCGGTCATTGGCATGGGCATTATTTTAGGAGGGGCTGGGACCGTGCAAAAAGAAATTGATCAGGGCTTATTGGTTCCCGTATTGCCTGCACTCAAGCAGCCACGCTCATCGGCTTATGCGTATTACCCCAAGTTGGAATACAACCACACGAAGACCAAGCTATTTATCGATTTTATTAAACAAAAAGTTAAACAGTTGTACATTTAGCACGCGCCACCCTTTTATGGGAGGCTAGGTTCTATAAGGGGTTAGGCGATTTTGGAAAAAGTATTTTATTTTTTGTCTATATATCACTAACAATTGCTGCGCTAGGGTAGGGCTAAACACTCACCTCACAGCGATACGATATTTATGTCTTACTATCATCCTCAATACCCTGATACGCCTGCGCTTAAAAAAGCAGCTAAAAAGCGTATTCCTGCCTTCGCGTTTGATTATCTTTGTGGCGGTTGTCACGACGAAATTGGGGTGGCGCACAATGCAAGCTCCTTCACTCAAGTAAAGCTGCAATCTGATTTACTCGCCCCGACCCCCGACATTGACTTATCGGTCGAACTATTTGGCAAACACTACGCCGCCCCATTCGGTGTCGCGCCCGTCGGATTACAAGGGCTGATGTGGCCAAAAGCGCCAGAAATTCTCGCGAAAGCGGCTTACAAATCGAACCTTCCTTATGTACTCAGCACCGTATCCTCAGCGAGTCTTGAAACCATTGCCGAGATCTCTGAGGGCACGGCGTGGTACCAGCTGTATAACCCGACGGATGCCAAGATCCGTGACGATCTGATGGGACGCATCAAACGAGCAGGGTATAAAGTGCTGGTGGTGACGGTGGATGTCCCCACCTTTGGTTATCGTCCTCGCGATATCAAAAATGGCCTGGCCATGCCGCCCAAAATGAACCTTCGTAATATCGCGCAAATGATGCAATGTCCGAGCTGGAGCTGGCATACACTCCTTGCCGGTGTTCCTGAAATGCAGACCTTGAAACCTTACATGCCCAAGAATATGCCCACCAGCGAGCTGGCTAACTTTATGAATAATACCGTGATGGGCGCGGTCGACTTTGAGAGCCTAAAAGTGATCCGGGATAACTGGGATGGGCCATTAGTGCTTAAAGGGCTGGTCAATCCTGAGGATGTCGCACAAGCAGTTGCGCTGGGCGCAGATGGTGTGGTGCTATCCAATCATGGCGGCCGCCAGTTAGATGTGGGCGAATCCCCGTTAGACACGATTCAAACCATTAAGCATCAATACGGCGATAAAATTAAACTGTTAATGGACAGCGGCGTACAAAGCGGTGGCAACGTAGCGCAGGCCATGGCAATGGGTGCTGACTTTACCTTGCTGGGCCGAACGTTTGTTTATGCCTGTGGCGCCGTGGGTCAACACGGTGGTGAGCATGCCATTGAAATGCTCACTCAACAAATGACTCAGGTGATGGGCCAATTAAAATGCCCCACGCCAACCCAACTGCCTCACTTTTTAAAAGCTGGACCTGGCGTTGCCTAATCTCATGCCGTGAATCAATACGACATCATAAAAACAAAGCGCCCCAATCACGGGGCGCTTTGTCGATCAAGCTTTGTCGATAACGATATGGCGCTCAGATAGCCGTTGGTTAAGAACGTAGCCTAGAACGGAATATCGTCGTCAAAGTCAGGCAGATCATTATACTGCTGCTGAGGTTGCGACTGAGGCTGAGATTGTGGTTGCGGGGCCGCTTGCTGCTGAGGTGGTTGTTGATTCATATTTTGCTGAGGCTGCTGAGGTTGACCCCATCCACCTTGCTGCTGCGATGGCTGCTGCATTGGCTGGCCTTGGTTTTGGCCACCGCGACCACCGAGCATTTGCATGCTACCGCTAAACGGCTGTACCGCCACTTCCGTGGTGTAGCGATCTTGACCGCTTTGGTCTTGCCATTTACGCGTTTGTAGTTGGCCTTCAATATACACTTGCGAGCCTTTACGCAGATACTCACCGGCGACTTCTGCGGTTTTACCAAATAACACAACACGATGCCATTCTGTTTTCTCTCGCATCTCACCGGTGTTTTTATCACGCCATGACTCCGAGGTCGCGAGGCTTAGGTTCGCCACCGCACCGCCGTTGGGAAGGTAACGGATTTCCGGATCATTGCCCAAATTACCAATCAAGATGACTTTATTTATGCCACGGCTGGCCATAGGTGACTCCCATTGTTGCTGTTACGCGCGAAATGATTTCGCTCACTGGATAAATAAGCATGAAGTCTAGCACGAGCCCCCTCGAGGTTCGAAGCTTTTCAACGCGATCAGGTTCCAGATTCTGCGCTTGCAATGGCGTAACAATGCGTTACCACAAAGTGGATATACCTGAGCAATGAAAATAGTTTAAACTGATACAAATCTTGCCTCGCCTTGGCGTTTGTGAACGGACAGTGCCCAGCGCTCACGCAGCGACGCCGGTTAAGTGATCATTAGTAGGATGCTTATGAACCAAGCAGAAACCACTTCAGACCATTACACCCTTCTTCTTATTTCCCAGCCTAGCATGTCTGTTTCGGCGTTAATGACGTGTTTAGAAAAAGAAACACATAGTGCCGTTGAACTCGTGCCTCCCCACGAGATTGCAGCCAAACTGACTGCGCGTTCTGGACTGGTGCTCATTGATCTCAATGCCTTTGATGACACCGCTACCGACCAACTCAAACAAACGTTAGCACCCTTTGCCGAGCAACACGTATTCGCCTTACTCAATGCCCATGATTTGAGTGCCAAAGAGCTGGCGAGCTGGCCTTTTATCAAAGGGGTATTTAAAAAAGAGGATGAAGTACATCACCTTTGTCACGGCATTGAAAAGATGTTTTCCGGTGAGTATTGGTTGCCCCGCCATAAAATGGCTGCCTTAATCCATTATTACCAACAGCATCACCAGCAAACCATTGACGAACAGGCGGTAGTGTTGACTAACCGTGAACAGCAGATTTTGCATCATTTGGTCACAGGTGCCTCAAATCAAGATATCGCCAATGCCTTAGCGGTGAGTGAGCACACAGTCAAATCGCATCTGTATAACGTGTTTAAGAAAATCAACGTCAAAAACCGTGTCCAAGCCGTGTTCTGGGCGAAAAATAACGCCTCATTAATTGGCTTTACCGGACAAGAAGGTCCAGTCGATAATGACGAGGTCAATGGGTAACTTGGACCGCAGCTGTCCCCGCGTTACCATGGTGTGATTCTTAGCCAAAAAGGACGTTGTAGGATGGCTTTCGATGTATTTAATGGCGATGCAGACGGCCTAGCGGCATTGGTGCAATGGCGTCTTGCCTACCCTGAAGCCAATACGCTGATCACCGGGGTAAAACGTGATATTGCACTGTTAAAGCAGGTTCCCCTGGCCACTGAGCAGGTCACAGTGATGGATCTCTCCATGGCCAAAAATCAAGCTGCTCTTGACGCTTTGCTCGCCTCCGGCACCCAGGTTTTTTATGCCGATCACCACCAAAGCGGCGCCGTGCCTCAATCGCCTTTGCTTCACGCCCACATTCATACCAGCGCGAACACCTGCACCGCCTTAATTATTGATAAACTTTTGCACGGTCAATATCGAGAATGGGCGCTGGTTGGTGCCTATGGCGATAATCTCCATCGCACCGCTAACGCCCTCGCCCACCAGTCACAAATAGCAGCCAGCCAACGTGATCGGCTTGAACAGCTTGGCCACTGTCTTAATTACAATAGCTATGGCGCCAGCCTGGATGATCTGATCATGCCTCCTGCCATCTTATATCGGCATCTGTGTGGCTTTGATACCCCCGATGCCTTTATGCGCGCTTATCCGGACATTGTAACGACCTTGGCAGAGGCCTACCAAAGCGACCGTGATAAAGCGAAAGCGCTAGCGCCTGAAACCACTGGATATGGGGGTAAAATTTATCTGTTACCGGATGCTGCTTGGGCGCGTCGCATCAGTGGTATGTTAGGCAATCAGCTGGCAAATCAGGCGCCCGACAGTGCGCATGCTGTACTGACGCCGATGCCGAGCGGTGATTGGATGGTCAGTATCCGCGCGCCGTTAAATCGTCCCTCTGGCGCGGTACAGTTAGCAGAGCAATTTGCTACCGGTGGCGGTCGGGCTGCCGCGGCGGGCATCAATGCCTTGCCTGCCACCGCCTTATCGGCATTTACCGCCGCGTTTATGGCACATTTTTCGCCATAGCGGGATCAGCAATAGCGAGGCCGTCACGCTCTCACGCCCTGAGTATGCTTACGACTTGCGTCGCTGCCTGTAACCCAGCAAACTATTGCTCGATAACAAACTATTGCTTTATAACAAACTGTTGCTCCATAACAAACTGTTGCTCTATAAAAAACGTTTTGCCTCATAAGATATATGCTGAGTGGCTACTTATTCGCAAGCCGGTAAGTGGCGTACATACAGCCTAACGTGCTGATGGCGACTCGATAAAACAAAGGATCCACGATGATTAAAAAATGTCTGTTCCCAGCGGCTGGCTATGGCACCCGCTTTTTACCGGCGACCAAATCGATGCCGAAAGAAATGATGCCGGTGGTCAATAAACCCCTGATTGAATATGGCGTAGATGAAGCGTTGGAAGCGGGCATCAATGGTATGTGTATCGTCACAGGGCGCGGCAAACATGCCATTATGGACCATTTTGATAAAAACTATGAGCTCGAACATCAAATCAGTGGCACCAATAAAGAAGCACTGCTGGACGATATTCGTAATACGATAGAAAAAGCCTCCTTCACTTACGTTCGCCAACATGAAATGCGCGGGTTAGGACACGCGATCCTCACGGGGCGCGATCTGGTCGGCGATGAGGCCTTTGCGGTCGTCCTTGCTGATGATCTTTGTATTCATCCAGGCAACGGCGTGCTTAACCAGATGGTCGCGCTCTACAATCAGTTCCGCTGCTCCATTGTCGCCGTCGAAGAAGTACCAGAAGATGAAACCCATAAATACGGGGTGATTGCGGGCCAAGAGATCAAAGATGACCTTTTCCGCGTAGACAATATGGTAGAAAAACCCGATCCCGGTAATGCACCGAGCAACCTTGCGATTATTGGCCGTTATATTCTCACGCCCGATATCTTTGATCTGTTAGAAAACACCCCACCAGGTAAAAATGGTGAGGTGCAGATCACCGATGCCTTGCTAAAACAAGCGCAGTCAGGCTGTGTGCTTGCCTATAAATTTAAAGGCGAGCGCTTTGATTGTGGCAGTGTTGAGGGCTTTATTGAGGCCACAAATCACTGCTATCAGCATCACTACCTCGGTAGCAGCAACAAAGATGAGGCAACCGTCAAAAATCCGTAATCGCCTCAAGGTGCACCGGCGCGAGTGGTTTTTTCGATACGAGCAAAGGCTGTGTAAATATACAGCCTTTTTGTTTGGTCATGGTCGTGTCTGTGCGATACTCAACGACCAACCAGTGAGCTGATT
The DNA here is from genome assembly GCF_001995415.1 of Salinivibrio sp. AR647. Classification (NCBI taxonomy): domain Bacteria; kingdom Pseudomonadati; phylum Pseudomonadota; class Gammaproteobacteria; order Vibrionales; family Vibrionaceae; genus Salinivibrio; species Salinivibrio sp. AR647. Next base: position 357,245 of record NZ_MUFE01000001.1, read on the forward strand.
GAGTAGTAGGATAATAATGGACAATATCGACGTCAGAGGCGCGCGTACGCACAACCTCAAAAATATTAACGTGACCATCCCCCGTGATAAGCTAATTGTCATCACCGGCCTGTCTGGCTCAGGGAAGTCATCACTCGCTTTCGATACCTTGTATGCCGAAGGTCAACGTCGCTATGTTGAGTCTTTATCATCGTATGCGCGTCAATTTTTATCCTTGATGGAAAAACCCGATGTTGACCATATCGAAGGGCTGTCACCCGCCATCTCGATTGAGCAAAAGTCGACATCACATAATCCCCGCTCCACCGTTGGCACCATCACTGAAGTCTATGACTATCTGCGTTTGCTGTACGCCCGAGTGGGAGAGCCACGCTGCCCCACCCATGATGTCACCCTAGCGGCACAAACCATTAGCCAAATGGTAGATAAAGTGTTGGCCCTGCCTGAAGGCAGTAAATTAATGCTGCTGGCACCGATTATCAAAAACCGAAAAGGTGAGCATGTAAAAACACTTGAAAACCTCGCTGCTCAAGGGTTTATTCGTGCGCGGATCAACGGCGAGGTGTGTGATCTGTCCGATCCACCCACGCTGGAGCTGCAAAAAAAACACACCATCGAAGTGGTGGTTGACCGATTTAAAGTACGCGACGATCAACAACAACGTTTAGCTGAATCCTTTGAAACCGCGCTCGAACTCACGGGTGGCAGTGCGGTCATCAGCTGGATGGACGGCGACGGTGAAGAAATCATTTTTTCTGCTAACTTTGCCTGCCCCCATTGTGGTTACAGCATGCAAGAGCTAGAGCCTCGCTTGTTCTCATTTAATAATCCCGCCGGTGCGTGTGGCACCTGTGACGGGTTAGGCGTTCAGCAGTACTTTGATCGCAAACGCGTGATTCAAAACCCTACGGTCAGTCTCGCAGGTGGTGCGATCCGAGGCTGGGATCGTCGTAACTTTTATTACTTCCAAATGCTGCGTTCACTGTCTGAGCATTACGGTTTTGATCTGGAAACGCCCTGGCAAGATCTCTCCGGCACCATGCAAGATATACTTTTATATGGGTCTGGGCCGAAAGAGATCGAGTTTAAATACGTCAACGATCGTGGCGATATTCGCGTACGTAAGCATCCGTTCGAGGGGATCCTCAATAATATGGAGCGACGTTATCGCGATACCGAGTCTAATGCGGTGCGCGACGAACTCGCCAAATATATTGCCACTAAGCCCTGCGCCAGCTGCGGTGGATCGCGTTTACGTCAAGAAGCTCGACATGTTTTTATCGATAACCGTAATCTGCCAGAAATTTGTGAGCTCAGTATTCAGCAGGCGCTCGATTTCTTTGAACAACTGTCGCTTAGCGGCCAACGTGCAAAAATCGCCGAAAAGGTGATGAAAGAAATCCATGACAGATTACGCTTTTTGGTCAATGTCGGGCTCAATTACCTTAACTTGTCACGTAGCGCCGATACCTTATCCGGGGGAGAAGCCCAACGCATTCGACTCGCTAGTCAAATTGGTGCTGGCCTTGTCGGTGTGATGTACGTATTGGATGAACCATCGATTGGCTTGCATCAACGAGATAACGCGCGCTTACTGGATACCTTGGAGCACTTGCGCGATCTGGGCAATACCGTGATGGTGGTTGAACATGATGAAGACGCTATTCGTGCCGCGGATTACATTATCGATATAGGCCCAGGGGCGGGCGCGCACGGCGGCGAGATCGTGGCAGAAGGCAGCCTTGACGATATTCTTGCCAGTGAGCATTCACTTACCGGGCAGTATCTTTCTGGCAAACAAGCGATTGCGGTGCCAGCACAACGGATACCGCGCGATCCCAACAAGATGTTGACGCTCAAAGGTGCAACCGGAAATAACCTCAAAAATGTGGACCTGCACTTACCTGTCGGCTTACTCACTTGTGTTACGGGCGTGTCGGGATCTGGAAAATCAACCCTCATCAACGATACCTTCTTTAAAGTCGCCCACCAGCAATTAAACGGTGCCACGACCGCGGATCCTGCGCCGTATGCCGAGATTGATGGCCTAGGACACTTTGATAAGGTTATCGACATCGATCAAAGCCCCATTGGCCGTACGCCGCGCTCAAACCCCGCCACTTACACTGGGATCTTTACCCCGATTCGTGAACTGTTTGCCGGCACACAAGAAGCACGGGCACGAGGCTACAAGGTGGGTCGCTTTAGTTTTAACGTACGCGGTGGCCGCTGTGAAGCCTGTCAAGGCGATGGGGTCATCAAAGTAGAAATGCACTTTTTGCCGGATGTGTATGTCCCTTGTGATGTGTGTAAGGGCAAACGCTACAACCGCGAGACACTTGAAGTACGCTATAAAGGCAAAACCATCGATGAAGTCCTGGCAATGACAGTGGAAGACGCGCGTGAATTCTTTGATGCAGTGCCAGCCATTAAGCGTAAGCTGCAAACCTTGATGGATGTTGGCTTGAGCTATGTGCGCCTAGGCCAAGCGGCGACGACCCTGTCTGGTGGTGAAGCGCAACGGGTGAAGTTAGCCCGAGAGCTGTCCAAACGCGATACCGGTAAAACCTTATATATTCTTGATGAGCCAACCACAGGGTTACACTTTCATGATATTCAACAACTGCTCAATGTTCTCCACCGCCTACGTGAGCAAGGGAATACTATTGTGGTTATTGAACATAATTTAGATGTGATCAAGACGGCCGACTGGATCATCGATCTGGGGCCTGAGGGCGGCAATGGCGGGGGTGAAATTATCGCCCAAGGCACACCGGAATCGATTATCGATGTGGTCGGCAGCCACACGGCCCACTTCCTCAAGCCAATGTTGGAGCGATAATGACGTTAGTGCTGCCGCCTAGTCGTGTCATACGCAAGCCGTTGACGGTGCCCTTTTTGGTGACCTTAACGGTATTGTGGCTGATTTGTCTGCCTCTTTACTCGGTTGCTCTGCCGCTGGTAGGCATACGTCACCCGGCGGCGGCGCTATCATTACTCACCTTGGCATTTGCGCTTGGGTTCGCCAGTTTGGAGGTTATCCGTCAACACACATGGCGAGCCAATCGGCTGACCGGCACATTGGCACTTGCGACCGGCTTGGCGATGATGCCCTATTTTTATCCGCAGGCACTGGGCCACAATAGTGGCTATGCGCTCATCGTTTTAGCGCTAAGCTTTGGCTTTTTCTCAGCCCTACAGCAGTTTATTTTTAATCACGCCCAACGACAAAAACTACTGGTCGTCTTATTGTTGGCCTCCTGGTTAGCGGTATTGTCGGTATTAGGGAACCAGCCTCCGCCGGGCATGGCACCCTTTATGTTTGATCAATGGGTCCCTCACCTCCCTCCAGCCGTGACTCACACCTTATTGTTAACCGGAGTCACGCTCGCCGCCTACATTTTGGCCAGAGAGCCCAGTGGTCGATATCGCCACCCGGTTAGCCAAGGCTTACTCGCGTTAACACCGCTCGTGTTGATTCCGATATTGGCGATGCAAGAGCAACCCTTACTGTTGCTATTCGCCCTGTGTGCGATTGGCTTACAACAAGTGTATTTAGCCCGCTTTGCCTCGCGACGCCAGCATCGTATGTGGATGATCGCTATCTCGGCAGGGGCATTTTTGGCGGTATTTGGTCTCAGTGGTCAAGACAACTGGCACTGGCTCACCGCCGACGATCAGCGCGCACTGATGCTGGCGTGGCAGCAATGGCAAATGACGCCATTTTTTGGAGTGGGCATGGGCAATGGTCAGTCAACGTTGCTATTACTGTCTGCCTCACAACCGAATCATTCCGGCCCGGTGACCTTACCCAGTGCTTTAATCCTGTGGCTCCTTGAAGGGGGGCTCGTTGTCGCCTGCGGCTATCTTGTGGTGTTAGCCGCGCTAACACTTCGTATTCTACGTGCACCGTCAGGAACACGTAGAATATTGATCGCCTTAGTATTGCCACCACTGACCGGCCTGATGATTTATCCAGCCAGTGGCACACAGTGGTTTAACGGGGTATTGTTATTGATTTGGTTGTATTGGTTAGACAACTTAACCAGTCGATATCGTCGTTATCCCGTGTTTTCACACCGTTATAGTCAGCGTGTCGCGAGCCGTAGTGTGATCATGGCGCTGGTGCTCGTCACCTTACTGAGCTTGTCATCCGTTTACCTCGCCAATCGCTATCTGCGTGATTCCTTATTAAGTTCGCAGCGTTTTACCTTGTATCAGCAACACCCATGGTGGCAGCAAAAACTGCACCGCGCGCAACAAGACCGTCACTTTCAAGCGAATTTGGCGCACTTATCTGACGTAGCACGCCACCAGCATTTGGATGATTTACTGCGTCAAGTCGCGCAACGCCCACGCTTTTCGGGCTATCAGCATGCGTATCAGGTTGCGTTACAAATTGGTGATCATCAACGCGCACGCGATATTCAACAAGAAGCGCGCTATTTATACCCGCAAGCAAGCAAAGTATGGACCACTCGCCATACCTTGCCCGATACCTTAACGCCTTAACGTAACGCGTTTTCTAACGCTTTCAGACACAGCGCCACATTCTCATGCCGTGCCCCGTAGCCCATTAAGCCAATGCGCCACGCTTTACCGGCGAGATCGCCTAAGCCGGCACCAATTTCGAGGTTATAGGTCGTGAGCAGGTGCTGACGTACTGCCGCATCGTCCACGCCATCCGGAATAGTGACCGCGTTAAGCTGCGGCAAACGGTAAGGCTGATCAACCACAAAAGTGATACCGAGCTCATCCAGCCCTGCTTTGAGGTGTTGATGCATGTCTTGATGACGTTGCCATGCATGCTCAAGCCCTTCTTGATAGAGCCGCAATAACGACTCATGCAAGGCATACAAACTATTGACCGGCGCGGTATGGTGATAGCTGCGTTTCCCTTCTCCGCTCCAATAACCAAGCACCAGGCTTTGATCGAGAAACCAACTTTGTACCTTGTGGGTTCGCGATTGCATTTTAGCCACAGCACGCGGTGAGAAGGTGACAGGCGATAAGCCAGGGACACATGACAAACATTTTTGGCTACCGGAATACACGGCATCGAGCTGCCACTCATCGACTTTCAATGGCACGCCACCGAGTGAAGTCACGGCGTCGACAATGGTTAAGCAACCGTGCTCCCGCGCCAATCTCGCCAGTGTTTGCGCATCCGAACAAGCGCCGGTTGAGGTTTCAGCATGGACAAACGCAAGCGTGCTGGCATCCGGATGGGCTTTCAACGCAGCCTCAACGTTTTCTGGACTAACAGGGGCACCCCAGGCATCGTCGACCATCACTGCTGTTGCGCCGCAACGCTCGACATTTTCCCGCATACGATCGCCAAACACACCATTGCGACAGACAATCACTTTTTCACCCGGTTCAACTAAGTTGACAAAGCAAGCTTCCATCCCGGCACTGCCTGGCGCCGAAATCGCCAGGGTAAAAGGGTTGTCGGTTTGAAACGCATATTGAAGCAGTTGTTTGACTTCATCCATCATCGCGATAAACAAAGGGTCAAGGTGTCCGACAGTCGGACGGCTGAGTGCCTGTAGCACTGCAGGATAAATATCAGAGGGGCCCGGGCCCATTAACGTGCGAGCCACGGGCTGAAAAGATTGAATCTCGGAAATTGAACGTGCCATAACCTTTCCTTGTTGTTGGTACACACAGATGACCGTTATAGCATATTTTTTCGCCATATCCCTATTGCCTGGCATGTGAACTGTGTGATCGCTGGACAATTTTGCCAAGGCACTGATCGTGACCAAAAGGCTGTTGACACCCTGTCATCTCGCCCGTAATGTAAATGCTGTTCACGGGATAACCAACCCGGGACTGAACATGCAGAAGAGGTGCATTTCTCAGGCAGTTATCATGCGGAGCCCCACTCCAAGGTATGATAATCAGGGGAGACAATGCCGAGGTGGCGTAAGCTTGGGGGCGAAACGCTGCCGGCCTAGGAGGCTGAATCCTTCAGGCTGTCACTTGTCATCCCTACAGGAAGACAGGTGGAGCGCTTCTGGCAGTCCATGCCTGCCGTTTGCTCTTCCTTCTTTTTTGCGGTCCCTACCGCGGTCACGATGTGACTTCTGATGTTCCCCATAATGAATTAGACCCATTTGTATGATGAGAGGGGAAAAGGACGTGAACCCATTACCACCGATTTCAGTCGCTAAGTTTGGCGGGACGAGCGTTGGCACTATCGATGCCATGCAACAAAGCGCTGATGTTATCGAGCAAAACCCACATACCCGCTTTGTGGTGATCAGTGCGTGCGCAGGCGTCACCAATCACTTGGTTGCACTGGCACAAGGGATCAACGACCCACAAGTCCGTCAAGACAAACTGGTTGCCATCACCGCTATCCACCAAGTGATATTAAACGCGCTTCCCGCTTGCCAGGACACGCAAACAGCAGTCGATGACTGGCACCAAACGATTGCCGACTATGCAAATACCGCAGCATCTGCTCCCAGTACAGCGTTAACGGATGCGTTGGTCGCTTGTGGTGAGCTCATCTCAACCTATATTTTTACTCACTTGCTCAATAGCCGAGGCATGGCCACGGTGAGGGCCGATGCGCGAGCGTTATTGCGCACCGATAGTCACTTCGGCTGTGCCCAACCGGATCGACAACAAACCAAGATTCAGTGCCAGAACCAATTACTCCCCCGCTTAGCGACGCACTTAGTGGTCACGCAAGGGTTTATCGGTGCTGATGCGAACGGGCATACCACCACCTTAGGCCGTGGCGGCAGTGACTACAGTGCCGCGCTATTCGCCGAGGCGATCGGAGCAGAAAGTTTGGCCATCTGGACCGATGTCCCCGGGATTTATACCACCGATCCACGAGTGACTGATCGTGCTCGTCCGATTAGTGAAATTAGCTTTAGCGAAGCCTCGGAAATGGCTACCTTTGGTGCCAAGATCCTCCATCCATCGACGTTAGTGCCCGCGGTACGCCAGCATATCCCGGTATTTGTCGGCGCGGCGAGAGCCCCCGAACAAGGCGGTACCTGGATCCGTGAGCAAGCGCACTCAGCGCCGCTCTTTCGTGCCGTGGCCCTCAGGCGCAACCAGACCATGGTGACACTGACCAGCTTAAACATGTTTCATGCTTGTGGTTTTTTGGCCAAGGTGTTTGAGATCTTGGCGCGCTTTGAAATCTCAGTTGATTTAATCACGACCTCGGAGGTCAGTGTCTCTCTGACGCTGGATCAAACCCATACCCAGGGTGACGCACCGCAGCTGCCGGAGGCTGCCATCGCCGAGCTCACGCAGTTATGTCAGGTAGAGATCTGTGCGAATCTAGCGGTTGTTGCGCTGATCGGTAACGAGATGAATCACACACCGGGCGCGACAGCGCCGGTATTTAGTGCGCTTGCTCAATATAAACTGCGCATGATTTGCTATGGTGCCAGCAATCACAATGTCTGTGTGGTGGTCGACGATCACGACGCGACCCATGTCGTACAGCGGTTACACGCTGACTTATTTGAGTAAAAAAAGGCCAGCACATGTGATGTGCTGGTCTTTTTTCATTAGGCGTTTAAGTTTGGCCCGAGCCATTTTTCCGCGTCTTTGCTGCTCCACTCTTTGCGCGCCGCATAACTGTCACGTTGATCATCTTGAATCTTAGCCACCGCAAAGTAGCGTGATTCAGGATGTGAGAAGTACCACCCCGACACAGATGCGCCTGGCCACATGGCATAGCTTTCGGTGAGTGTCATGCCCGTATGCGCTTCTACCGAGAGCAACTGCCAAATTTTTCCTTTCTCGCTGTGCTCAGGGCAGGCAGCATAACCCGGAGCCGGCCGGATCCCTTGGTATTGCTCCCGGATCAAGGCGTCGTTATCGAGCGTCTCATTGGGCGCATAGCCCCACAATGAGATCCGAATTTGCTGGTGCAGGTATTCTGCAAAGGCTTCTGCTAATCGATCGGCGACCGCTTGGATCATGATCGCGTTGTAATCATCCCCTACAACTTTATAACTTTCCGCCAAGGCATACTCGCCAATGCCGCCTGTCACCGCAAACGCACCAATCCAATCAGGCTGACCACTGGTTTTCGGCGCGATAAAGTCCGACAAGCAATAATTGGCGCCGCGTGGCTTTTTGGTTTGCTGACGTAAATGGTTCAGTACCGTGCCCACCGTTTGCCGTGATGTGTCAGTATACACCTCTATATCGTCCTCTAGGCTGTTGGCAGGAAAGACACCACACACCCCTTTTGCGGCGATCAATCCTTCGTGCTCAAACCGGTCGAGCCAACCATTAGCGTCTTCATACAAACGGCGTGCTTCTTCACCCACCAGCTCGTGGTCTAAAATCGCTGGGAATTTGCCGCTCAGGGACCAGGTCATAAAGAAAGGGGTCCAATCGATATACTGACGTAATGTCGCTATCGAGACATCATCGTAAACATGGACGCCCGGCCTCGCCGGCTGGGGCGGCGTGTAATGGGCCCAATCGGTTTGCCATTTGTTTGCCCTTGCCGCGTCCAGGGTGACAGGCGGAGTGCGGGGTGTCTTGCGTTGGTGCTGCTCTCGTACTGACACATACTCTTTTTGTAAGCGCGCGACAAAGTCCGGATATTGAGCCGGCGATAATAGCGATGCACAAACGCCAACGGCACGTGACGCATTCGACACATACACCACAGGAGCCTGGTAGTGCTGCTCTATTTTCACCGCGGTATGCGCTTTGGATGTGGTCGCCCCCCCAATCAATAGCGGAATATCAAACCCTTGCCTTTCCATTTCTTTGGCGACATTCACCATTTCATCCAACGACGGCGTGATAAGGCCTGACAAACCAATAATGTCGACTTGCTCCTCGCGCGCCACTGACAGGATTTTATCGGTCGGCACCATCACACCGAGATCAATAATCTCGAAGTTATTGCATTGCAGCACTACGCCGACAATGTTTTTGCCAATGTCATGCACGTCGCCTTTTACCGTGGCAAGTAAGATCTTGCCATTGGTCTGCCCTTGTTGCTTTTCAGCGTTGATGTAAGGTTCAAGATAGGCCACGGCTTGTTTCATCACCCGCGCCGACTTCACCACTTGCGGCAGGAACATCTTACCTTCGCCAAATAAGTCTCCCACCACATTCATGCCCGCCATTAGTGGGCCTTCTATCACTTCCAACGGTTTACTCGCCGCCGCTCGAGCTAGCTCAGTATCTTCAACAATAAATTCGGTAATGCCTTTAACCAGTGCATGTTCAAGCCGTTTATCCACTGGCCAACTGCGCCACTCCGCGGTTTCTGCCACTTCGTTTTCACCGCGGTCGCGGTAGCTGTCCGCCAACGCCAGTAAACGTTCCGTGGCGCCATCGTCTTTGTTAAGCACCACATCTTCCACCGCCACACGCAGCGATTCAGGCAAATCATCATAAATGGCTAACTGGCCAGCATTGACGATGCCCATATCCATACCGTTTTTAATGCAATGGTAGAGAAACACCGCATGGATCGCCTCACGCACTGGGTTGTTTCCGCGAAACGAAAAAGACACGTTAGACACGCCACCTGAAATCATGGCATGCGGCAGGGTTTGTTTGATATCTGCGACCGCGTTGATGAAGTCGACCGCGTAGTTATTATGCTCATCAATGCCGGTGGCCACCGCGAAGATATTAGGATCAAAGATAATGTCTTCCGGCGGGAAGCCGACTTGATCAACCAGCAGGTGATACGCGCGCGTGCAAATCTCGACTTTACGTTCACGTGTATCAGCCTGGCCTTGCTCATCAAACGCCATCACAATCACAGCGGCACCGTATCGACGGACTAAGTGGGCTTGTTGAATAAACGCGGCTTCCCCCTCTTTAAGAGAAATTGAGTTCACAATCCCTTTACCTTGGATACACTTCAGTCCGGCTTCAATGATCTCCCACTTTGAGGAGTCAATCATCACCGGTACCCGAGCAATATCGGGCTCAGCCGCACACAGATTGAGAAAACGTACCATGGCTTGCTGTGCATCCAACATGCCTTCATCCATATTGATATCGATGATTTGCGCCCCGTTTTCCACTTGCTGCAACGCCACCTCAAGCGCTTCGTCGTATTGTTCTTCGACGATTAAACGCTTAAAACGCGCCGACCCAGTGACATTAGTGCGCTCCCCCACGTTCACGAACAGGCTTTCAGCATTAATAGTCAGCGGTTCTAGCCCTGATAGTCGACATGCCACAGACTGAGAGGGGCGCGCACGGGGGGCATGTTTCGCCACCACTTCGCTGATCGCTTGAATATGCTCAGGTGTGGTACCACAGCACCCACCCACCAGGTTAATAAAGCCAGAAGCGGCCCATTCGTCGATATGTTTTGCCATGTCTTCAGGCGAGAGATCGTATTCGCCAAACGCATTGGGTAAACCGGCATTGGGATGAACCGAAACAAATCCTTCGCAGATCTCACTGAGCTCTTTGACGTACTGACGCAATTCGGCTGGCCCCAGCGCACAGTTCAAACCAAAAGAAAGCGGTTCGACGTGGCGTAAAGAGTGATAAAACGCCGCGGTGGTTTGCCCAGAGAGCGTACGACCAGACGCATCGGTGATGGTGCCAGAGATCATAATGGGTAAGCGCACACCTCGGGCATCAAAGACTTTTTCAACAGCAAAGGCACAGGCTTTCGCGTTCAAGGTATCAAAGATGGTTTCCAACATGATGAGATCAACACCACCATCCATCAACGCCTCAGTGGACTCCGCATACCCCTCAACTAATTGATCAAAGGTGACATTACGAAAGCCAGGATCGTTCACATCTGGAGAGATAGAGCAAGTGCGATTCGTGGGTCCGAGAACCCCAGCAACAAAGCGTGGTTTTTCTGGGGTTTTCGCCGTCCAGTGGTCAGCCACGTCGCGAGCAAGACGCGCAGCAGCTAAATTTATCTCCGCACTGATGGCCTGCATGTCGTAATCGGCCATGGCTATCTGGGTCGCGTTGAACGTATTGGTTTCTATGATGTCCGCGCCCGCGGCCAGATAGTCGCTGTGTAACGCTGCTATTTTTTCAGGCTGCGTCAGTACCAAAAGGTCATTGTTACCTTTCACATCACAATGCCAGTCTTTAAAGCGTGCGCCGCGGTAATCGGCTTCGCCGAGTCCTAAGCCTTGGATCATGGTGCCCATACCGCCATCGATCACCAAAATACACTTAGAGAGACGCTGTGTTAATCGATCCATTCTTACCCCGTGATATCACCATCCTGATTGCGATAGTTTTATCCTACCACAGCCATTTTGGAAATCTAGACGTCTATAAATATCGATTAATTTTGATCTATTTCAATTCAGCTGTTCGTTTTGAGCGCAATTTCTATTAATATTTTGTAACTCTTTCATTCCTCGTCGTACTAGGAAGCTGCATGTCTACCTACGCAATCCTCAGTTTCATGGCTGCTGCTGCCATCTTTATCGCCTTTATTAATAGTAAAATCAGCCGAGTACAAACGACTATCGCGATCACTGCAAGCTCTCTACTCCTTTCTCTTTTGATCGTGATCGCCGGTCAATACCAAGCCATTCCGTTAAAGGCGATGGCGGAGCAAATATTGACCGATATCCACTTTGATGCCTTTTTACTCAAAGGCGTACTCGGTTTCCTTTTATTCGCGGGCGGTATTGGTGTCAAGCTTCCCCATTTCTCTGATCAAAAATGGGAAATCACCACCCTCGTCCTCGGCGGCCTGTTGGTCTCTGTCTCGCTGGTTGGTGCCGGTATTTGGGGCGTCTTCCAACTGATCGGCATTCCTTTTGATTTTATCTATTGTTTATTGTTTGGGGCGCTGATTTCTCCAACCGATCCCATCGCGGTGTTGGCCATTGTTAAGCGGCTACAGGCACCTAGGCGGATCACCACCCAAATCGAGGGAGAGTCACTGTTTAACGACGGGGTCGGGATTGTTATTTTCGTGACGCTTTTTACCTTGGCGTTTGGCGACAGCGAGCCGACACTCGGTGGTACGATCGCATTGTTCTTACAAGAAGCTATCGGTGGGATTTTATACGGTCTGATATTGGGTTACCTGTTTCACCGTTTGATCTGCGCGACCAATGACCATTCCATGGAACTGCTACTGACATTGGCTATTCCTAGCGCGGGGTATGTGCTCGCCGATATGTTGCATGTTTCCGGGCCACTGGCGATGGTAGTATCTGGCATTATGATCGGTAACTGGACTCGCTTTATTGGCTTCTCCAAAGAGAGTGAGGATCATCTGGACCATTTTTGGGAATTGGTCGATGAGTTTTTGAATAGCTTACTGTTCTTGTTGATCGGGGTCAGCCTGTTACAGATTAGCTTCCATAAGGAAGACTGGATCATTATGGCCGCAGTTGTACCCGTTGTACTGTTCGCTCGTTATCTCAGTGTGAAAGCCTGCTATTTCGGCTTCAATCGCTTTCGTCAATACAACCCTTGGGCCGTTCGTATTTTGAGTTGGGGAGGCCTAAGAGGTGGGTTAGCCCTTGCCATGGCCATGGCAGTGCCGGCTGGTGTGATGGTCGTCCCTGAGAAGAATATCGACGTCCGTGAACTGATTTTAATCATGACTTATGCGGTGGTGGTTTTCTCTATTCTCGTACAAGGATCGACCATGACAGGAATGGTTGATAAAGCCAATGCCGCTCAAGAGAAAATCGATAATCCCCGTGTATAAACACTCTTTCTCAACAAGGCGCCAATTAGGCGCCTTTTTGCTATTCGTCGAGCGTAAAGTTAGATTGTGAAAATTCAGCCAGATTAAACGGCGTCAGCTGATAGACACAATAGTTCAACCAATTGGCAAAGAGTAAGTGCCCATGACTCCGCCAACTCACATAGGGGGGTTGAGACGGATCATCATCAGGATAATAGTTAATCGGGACGACAGGCTCCATCCCTTCTTCAAGATCGCGATGGTATTCATGATGCAGCGTATGTGAGTCATATTCGGGATGACCTGTCACAAACACATTACGTTTATCCTTGGTCGCCGCCAAGTAAGTGCCCGCTTGTGCTGAGGTGGCGAGAATATCGAGATCCGTGTGTTCGTCAAGAAAGCTTGGTGAAAAGTCAGCGTACCGCGAGTGAGGGGCGAGAAAGCTATCATCAAACCCCCGCAATAAAGGATGCGTAGCCAGTGCTTCATTTACCTGGTGCTGATAGACGCCAGATAACTTCTCTTTGCGCGTTTTTTTGGGTAAATCGTAAAGAAGCTTTAAACCCGCTTGAGCCGCCCAGCAAACGTAAAGGGTAGACGTAACATGCTGATGCGCCCAATTCATCACATCTTGCAAATGCTCCCAGTAAATCACATCTTCAAACTGCACCAAGCCCAATGGTGCCCCGGTGACGATAAGACCATCAAAGTTGCGTTCACGCACGGCTTCAAACTGGCGATAGAAGGTGTCTAAGTGTTCCGTTGGCGTGTTTTTACTGGGTCGGTTATCAATACGTAAAAGCTCGACATCAACCTGTAAAGGGCTATTAGAGAGCAAGCGCATAAATTGCGTCTCGGTCTCAATTTTTTTGGGCATTAAGTTGAGTAACAACACCTTCAATGGGCGAATGTTTTGGCTCACCGCACGCGTCTGCGACATAACGAAAATGTTTTCTCGACGCAAAATATTGGTGGCGGGGAGCTGATCCGGGATTTTTATCGGCATCACTGCCTCCTGAAGATTTAAGATGTTTAGACGTCCAGATATCTAATAACATACCCCAGTGACCCATGAAGCTCAAGCAATAATCAACGCCCAGAGATGCCCGAATAAGTAAGAATAGTGAAAGGGTAACAACACCAAACAAAAAGGTGAGGTAAAAATGGGGCAGTCGGGGATATAAGAAAGGAATGAGGTATTTTAAAAAACACTATAAACGAAAAAGCCCTCCGCGAATGCGGAGGGCTTAAAATAAGCTCTTGGCAGTGACCTACTCTCACATGGGGAGACCCCACACTACCATCGGCGCAGCAACGTTTCACTTCTGAGTTCGGCATGGGTTCAGGTGGTGCCGTTACGCTATGGCCGCCAAGAAAATTCTGGTGCTGATAGGCAGATTTGAACTGCCGACCTCACCCTTACCAAGGGTGCGCTCTACCAACTGAGCTATATCAGCAAAATCGTTATCAACGTTTTACTCGGTGTTTTGCCATCAAAGTCTTACACTTAATTGCTTTGATGCTTAAATKTTTGCTAACTAAAGCCYAATAYTAAGCKCTAATTAGATAATGAGAGCCTGGCGATGTCCTACTCTCACATGGGGAGACCCCACACTACCATCGGCGCTGCTTCGTTTCACTACTGAGTTCGGCATGGAGTCAGGTGGGTCCAAAGCGCTATGGTCGCCAAGCAAATTCGGTAATCTAGAAAGCTGTTTCGTTCTCGCCACAATCAACTGGCTTTATTTTAAGTCCAACCCAAAACCTCTTGGGTGTTGTATGGTTAAGCCGCACGGGCAATTAGTACAGGTTAGCTCAACGCCTCACAGCGCTTACACACCCTGCCTATCAACGTCGTCGTCTACGACAACCCTTTAGAGAGCTCGAAGCTCTAGGGATGACTCATCTCGGGGCCAGCTTCGCGCTTAGATGCTTTCAGCGCTTATCTNAGTCCAACCCAAAACCTCTTGGGTGTTGTATGGTTAAGCCGCACGGGCAATTAGTACAGGTTAGCTCAACGCCTCACAGCGCTTACACACCCTGCCTATCAACGTCGTCGTCTACGACAACCCTTTAGAGAGCTCGAAGCTCTAGGGATGACTCATCTCGGGGCCAGCTTCGCGCTTAGATGCTTTCAGCGCTTATCTGTGCCGAACTTAGCTACCGGGCAATGCGTCTGGCGACACAACCCGAACACCAGCGGTTCGTCCACTCCGGTCCTCTCGTACTAGGAGCAGCTCCCCTCAATCATCCAACGCCCACGGCAGATAGGGACCGAACTGTCTCACGACGTTCTAAACCCAGCTCGCGTACCACTTTAAATGGCGAACAGCCATACCCTTGGGACCGACTTCAGCCCCAGGATGTGATGAGCCGACATCGAGGTGCCAAACACCGCCGTCGATATGAACTCTTGGGCGGTATCAGCCTGTTATCCCCGGAGTACCTTTTATCCGTTGAGCGATGGCCCTTCCATTCAGAACCACCGGATCACTATGACCTACTTTCGTACCTGCTCGAGCCGTCACTCTCGCAGTTAAGCGGGCTTATGCCATTGCACTAACCTCACGATGTCCGACCGTGATTAGCCCACCTTCGTGCTCCTCCGTTACRCTTTGGGAGGAGACCGCCCCAGTCAAACTACCCACCAGGCACTGTCCTCACCCCSGATWASGGGGCTAAGTTAGAACATCAAACATACAAGGGTGGTATTTCAAGGATGGCTCCACGACAACTGGCGTCGCCGTTTCAAAGCCTCCCACCTATCCTACACATGTAGGCTCAATGTTCAGTGCCAAGCTGTAGTAAAGGTTCACGGGGTCTTTCCGTCTAGCCGCGGGTACACAGCATCTTCACTGCGATTTCAATTTCACTGAGTCTCGGGTGGAGACAGCGTGGCCATCATTACGCCATTCGTGCAGGTCGGAACTTACCCGACAAGGAATTTCGCTACCTTAGGACCGTTATAGTTACGGCCGCCGTTTACCGGGGCTTCGATCAATGGCTTCTCTTGCGATAACCACATCAATTAACCTTCCGGCACCGGGCAGGCGTCACACCGTATACGTCATCTTTCGATTTTGCACAGTGCTGTGTTTTTAATAAACAGTTGCAGCCACCTGGTATCTGCGACTGCCCATAGCTCCATCCGCAAGGGACTTCACCGYGGGCAGCGTACCTTCTCCCGAAGTTACGGTACCATTTTGCCTAGTTCCTTCACCCGAGTTCTCTCAAGCGCCTTGGTATTCTCTACCCGACCACCTGTGTCGGTTTGGAGTACGGTTCCTACTTACCTGAAGCTTAGAGGCTTTTCCCGGAAGCATGGCATCAATGACTTCACCACCTTGGTGGCTCGACATCGGGTCTCGACCGTRYGTAATCCCGGATTTGCCTAAGATTACAGCCTACACCCTTGAACCTGGACAACCATCGCCAGGCCCACCTAGCCTTCTCCGTCCCCCCATCGCAGTAAGTAGCAGTACGGGAATATTAACCCGTTTCCCATCGACTACGCCTTTCGGCCTCGCCTTAGGGGCCGACTTACCCTGCCCCGATTAACGTTGGACAGGAACCCTTGGTCTTCCGGCGWGGAGGTTTTTCACCCCCWTTATCGTTACTCATGTCAGCATTCGCACTTGTGATACCTCCAGCATGCCTCTCAGCACACCTTCAACRGCTTACACAACGCTCCCCTACCCAATATCCATAAGGACATTGCCGCAGCTTCGGTGTATCGCTTAGCCCCGTTACATCTTCCGCGCAGGCCGACTCGACCAGTGAGCTATTACGCTTTCTTTAAATGATGGCTGCTTCTAAGCCAACATCCTGGCTGTCTGAGCCTTCCCACATCGTTTCCCACTTAGCGATAACTTTGGGACCTTAGCTGGCGGTCTGGGTTGTTTCCCTCTCCACGACGGACGTTAGCACCCGCCGTGTGTCTCCCGGATAGCACTTACTGGTATTCGGAGTTTGCAAAGGGTTGGTAAGTCGGGATGACCCCCTAGCCTTAACAGTGCTCTACCCCCAGTAGTGTTCGTCCGAGGCGCTACCTAAATAGCTTTCGGGGAGAACCAGCTATCTCCGAGTTTGATTGGCCTTTCACCCCTAGCCACAGGTCATCTCCTAACTTTTCAACGTTAGTGAGTTCGGTCCTCCAGTTGATGTTACTCAACCTTCAACCTGCCCATGGCTAGATCACTCGGTTTCGGGTCTAATGCTAGCAACTAYACGCCCAGTTAAGACTCGGTTTCCCTACGGCTCCCCTATGCGGTTAACCTTGCTACTAACATTAAGTCGCTGACCCATTATACAAAAGGTACGCGGTCACCCCACWAGGAGGCTCCCACTGCTTGTACGTAGACGGTTTCAGGTTCTATTTCACTCCCCTCACAGGGGTTCTTTTCGCCTTTCCCTCACGGTACTGGTTCACTATCGGTCAGTCAGGAGTATTTAGCCTTGGAGGATGGTCCCCCCATGTTCAGACAAGATATCACGTGTCCCGTCCTACTCGTTTTCACAAATATGGCGCCGTCGGTTACGGGGCTATCACCCTTTATTGCCAGGTTTTCCAACCTGTTCACCTAACGCCAAGTCTGCTTAAGGGCTAATCCGGGGTCGCTCGCCGCTACTGCCGGAATCTCAATTGATTTCTTTTCCTTCGGGTACTTAGATGTTTCAGTTCCCCGAGTTCGCCTCTTAGCCTACTCGTTTTCACAAATATGGCGCCGTCGGTTACGGGGCTATCACCCTTTATTGCCAGGTTTTCCAACCTGTTCACCTAACGCCAAGTCTGCTTAAGGGCTAATCCGGGGTCGCTCGCCGCTACTGCCGGAATCTCAATTGATTTCTTTTCCTTCGGGTACTTAGATGTTTCAGTTCCCCGAGTTCGCCTCTTARCGCTATGTATTCACGCTAAGATACCTGCTTATGCAGGTGGGTTTCCCCATTCGGATATCCCAGATTCAAATGGCTTTTACTGCCTTATCTGGGCTTTTCGCAAGTTAATACGTCCTTCATCGCCTCTGACTGCCAAGGCATCCACCGTCTACGCTTAATTACTTAACCATACAACCCCAAGAGGTCTTTTTTGCTCGATCTTTCTCTTTTATGCTGCCTCTTGCTTAACTTTTGCTTGGTCACGTAACACGTTACGCTCCCGGCGACAAAAGTCTCGCGCGCGTTGCCTAAAAAAGAAATCTGCGTCGCAAAACCACTGAGTGTTGAATCATCAACCAATTAAGGTTTTGTTTTTGCCGGACTCAAATAGAAGCTTTGTCGTTATTGATTTAATAAGACAAAGTCCAAGCACACTTGATTGTGTGAGTGACATGATATGTCACTGATTGAGAACTTTACTGTCATTCTTAAAGAATGACTTGTCAGCTTTCCAGATTGTTAAAGAGCATGTGTATTTATCACGACGATAAACCACTTTTTAAAGGCACTTATCATTATAAATACGCTTAAAAAGTGGTGGAGCTAAGCAGGATCGAACTGCTGACCTCCTGCGTGCAAGGCAGGCGCTCTCCCAGCTGAGCTATAGCCCCANCTTTACTGTCATTCTTAAAGAATGACTTGTCAGCTTTCCAGATTGTTAAAGAGCATGTGTATTTATCACGACGATAAACCACTTTTTAAAGGCACTTATCATTATAAATACGCTTAAAAAGTGGTGGAGCTAAGCAGGATCGAACTGCTGACCTCCTGCGTGCAAGGCAGGCGCTCTCCCAGCTGAGCTATAGCCCCACATTGATTACTTTGTTAACCAACACATTTGGGGATGTGTTGGTGGGTCTGAGTGGACTTGAACCACCGACCTCACCCTTATCAGGGGTGCGCTCTAACCAGCTGAGCTACAGACCCATCAAAGCAATGATGTGCTCTCTTTCAATTTCAACCTATACAATCTGTGTGAACACTCGCAAGAATAGCGTCARTAAGGAGGTGATCCAGCCCCAGGTTCCCCTAGGGCTACCTTGTTACGACTTCACCCCAGTCATGAACCACACCGTGGTAAACGCCCTCCCGAAGGTTAAGCTATCTACTTCTGGTGCAGCCCACTCCCATGGTGTGACGGGCGGTGTGTACAANCAATCTGTGTGAACACTCGCAAGAATAGCGTCARTAAGGAGGTGATCCAGCCCCAGGTTCCCCTAGGGCTACCTTGTTACGACTTCACCCCAGTCATGAACCACACCGTGGTAAACGCCCTCCCGAAGGTTAAGCTATCTACTTCTGGTGCAGCCCACTCCCATGGTGTGACGGGCGGTGTGTACAAGGCCCGGGAACGTATTCACCGTGGCATTCTGATCCACGATTACTAGCGATTCCGACTTCATGGAGTCGAGTTGCAGACTCCAATCCGGACTACGACAAACTTTAAGGGATTCGCTAAACATCGCTGTCTCGCTGCCCTCTGTATCTGCCATTGTAGCACGTGTGTAGCCCTACTCGTAAGGGCCATGATGACTTGACGTCGTCCCCACCTTCCTCCGGTTTATCACCGGCAGTCTCCCTGGAGTTCCCACCATTAYGTGCTGGCAAACAAGGATAAGGGTTGCGCTCGTTGCGGGACTTAACCCAACATTTCACAACACGAGCTGACGACAGCCATGCAGCACCTGTCTCAGCGCTCCCGAAGGCACRCCTCTATCTCTAAAGGCTTCGCTGGATGTCAAGAGTAGGTAAGGTTCTTCGCGTTGCATCGAATTAAACCACATGCTCCACCGCTTGTGCGGGCCCCCGTCAATTCATTTGAGTTTTAACCTTGCGGCCGTACTCCCCAGGCGGTCTACTTAATGCGTTAGCGCCGAAAGCCAAAGTCTAAAACCTCAACCTCCAAGTAGACAGCGTTTACGGCGTGGACTACCAGGGTATCTAATCCTGTTTGCTACCCACGCTTTCGCATCTGAGCGTCAGTCTTTGTCCAGGGGGCCGCCTTCGCCACTGGTATTCCTTCAGATCTCTACGCATTTCACCGCTACACCTGAAATTCTACCCCCCTCTACAAGACTCTAGCCTGCCAGTTTCAAATGCGGTTCCGAGGTTGAGCCCCGGGCTTTCACATCTGACTTAACAAACCGCCTGCATGCGCTTTACGCCCAGTAATTCCGATTAACGCTCGCACCCTCCGTATTACCGCGGCTGCTGGCACGGAGTTAGCCGGTGCTTCTTCTGCAGCTAACGTCAAGCCGTGCACGTATTAAGTACACRACCTTCCTCACTGCTGAAAGTGCTTTACAACCCGAAGGCCTTCTTCACACACGCGGCATGGCTGCATCAGGGTCTCCCCCATTGTGCAATATTCCCCACTGCTGCCTCCCGTAGGAGTCTGGGCCGTGTCTCAGTCCCAGTGTGGCTGATCATCCTCTCAAACCAGCTAAGGATCGTTGCCTTGGTAAGCCATTACCTTACCAACTAGCTAATCCTAACTGGGCCCATCCCAACGCGATAGCTTACATGTAGAGGCCAYCTTTGGTCCTGACTCTAACGAATCAAGACATTATGCGGTATTAGCCGTCGTTTCCAACGGTTATCCCCCTCGTCAGGGCAGGTTCCCAGCCGTTACTCACCCGTCCGCCGCTCGACGTCCAGTAAATCCACCGAAGCTTCAATACTGCCGTTTCCGCTCGACTTGCATGTGTTAGGCCTGCCGCCAGCGTTCAATCTGAGCCATGATCAAACTCTTCAATTAAAGTTTTGGTGTTTGCTTTNGTCGTTTCCAACGGTTATCCCCCTCGTCAGGGCAGGTTCCCAGCCGTTACTCACCCGTCCGCCGCTCGACGTCCAGTAAATCCACCGAAGCTTCAATACTGCCGTTTCCGCTCGACTTGCATGTGTTAGGCCTGCCGCCAGCGTTCAATCTGAGCCATGATCAAACTCTTCAATTAAAGTTTTGGTGTTTGCTTTYCCWAAGAAAAGACAAACGGCTCGATAAATACTGTTTTGTTCGTCTCTTGCGAGACAAACGAATTGACTGTGCCGAATAACTAAAAGTTATATCGTATTGGTCACTCAGTTCATCGAATAAATCTTTTTGTCTATTCTCAACGAGTGCCCACACAGATTGCATAGGTCAAATTGTTAAAGAGCGTGTCGACTTAGTGGTTGGCATTTCGTGACTTACGTCTCGTTGCCCCGTCGACAGGAAGCGCAGTATAGAGATCTCAGTTTTTACCGCAACCCCTAAATATAAAAAAAAAGCGCCTTGCTGCTCGTTTGTTCACAAAACAAACAAAAACAGACAAAAGGCCCCTTTTTCCGGTCGTTGAGAGCTTTTCTAGTCGTGGAGAGCGAGAGATGGCTGGTGCTCACGCTCCCTCAATACAAAAAAACAATTAGTGCAAGTGCGATTGTTGCCTTTCCTCCGCACGCTCTTTCGCTCGACAATAACGCACAGCGCCCCACGCCATGAGCAAAAGCACAAAAGGAATTGCGCCAGCGGTCCATTGCGCCCATGTGTAATAGGCAAGTGTTTCAATAATAATGATGTGGCCAAGGATCAGTAACGCTGCACAAATTATTGCGACCACCATCATGCTCATCTCTTGTTTCATCTTTTCCTCCCAAGCTGGTATTGCACATCCAGTTTAAAGGGAAAAGTGCCGTCGCGGCCTAGTACAAAGTGATCACTATTTAACTGGTACAGGTGACGCGGCGAGTAACGATGAGAGAGCCGTCGCAATCTGATTTAACCCATCACACTCGGCATCATTGTGCTCGAGCTCTCTTGTTACTTTTCCATCAATCGAGAGATTGAGACGAAAGCAATGATTAAACCGTCCATCTGTCGCAAACAATGCACCCGGGGCGATGGTCACACCAAACGGCCTTAACGCCTGAAACAGATCACGCGTATCGATGTTTTTATCCAATGTAACCCACAAAAAATAACCGCCTTTGGGTTCGCTAACCGAGGCACTGGCCGGTAAGATCGCTTTGAGTTGGGTGAGGACCTGGTTTTGACGAGTAGACAGCGTTTCACGTAATCGGCGTAAGTGCGCGTCATAGCCGCCTTGTTTTAAGTAATCAGCAATCGCCAGTTGATTGGGCGCCCCTACGGCTAAGCTCGAAACGGACTGACGCTTCTCTATTTGCATCGCATAGCACCCTGCCGCGACCCAGCCCACTCGAAAACCAGGTGCAAGCTGTTTGGAGAAAGAGCCGCAATGTAAGACGCCGCCTTGCGCATCATAGGCTTTTAAAGGCATGGGCCGTGAAGGGGTGAAATAGAGCTCACCATATACATCATCTTCGATAAGTGGGACTTGATGAGACGCAAGTAGGCTAACCACACGGGGCCGGTCATCATCTGGAATCGATGCCCCGGTAGGATTATGAAAGTTACTCATTAACCAGCATGCCGATACTTGGTGTGAGATTAAGGCGTGCTCAAGCGCATTTATATCAATACCAGAACTTAGATCAACCGATACAGCAACGGGTTCAAGTTGTAGCCTTTCAAGCGTTTGCAGTACCCCATAAAAAGCGGGTGCTTCGATAATGACTTTATCACCAGGTTGAGTGAGTGCGGCTAATGACAAACTTAATGCTTCTATTGCACCGTTGGTGATAATGATTTCGTCAATGCCAACTTTAATGCCTTGACGCAGATAGCGTTGGGCAATCAACCGACGCAGCCCAGTGTCACCGGGTGGTAAAATAGTAAAGTGGTCTGGATGTGAAGACTGACGAAGCACTCGCGCCATTGCCCGTCCCAAGGCTTGCATGGGGAACAGTTGAGGATCGGGAAATGCCGAACCAAATGGATAGCGCGTTCCTTGGTGACTAGCACTGATCACATCAAAGACATCCTGATGCGTGGAGAGCCATTGAGAATCAGCTTGCGGCCTCGCCAATACATGCTCTGCCAACTGGTTATAATGAGGGCGAACAAAAAAACCGGACCGGGGTCTCGCTTCAACCCAGCCATCAGCTTCCAACTGTTCATAAGCACGCATCACTGTCATTGGACTCACGCGCTGGAGACGGCTCATTTCTCTTACCGATGGGATCCGCTCGCCGACTTGCCAAACGCGCTGCTGGATTTGTGCTTCGATCCAACGAGCAATGTCTTGATAACGCACTTGCACCTTACTACTCCCTCTTTTTGCTTATCGAGGGATCATACCTTGGGCCGTCAGGATTAGCGGGATAGAATGTGGCGGATTGTGACTTGCACATCGCTTATGCGGGCGCATAACGAAAAAAGCCCCAGTCTTTAGACTGGGGCTTTTTTGGGATTTGGTGCCGAGAGAGGGACTTGAACCCTCACACCCGTTAAGGCGGCGGATTTTGAATCCGCTGCGTCTACCAATTCCGCCATCTCGGCAAGTGCGGCCAATTATACGTACCGCCCTTTCGAGTGCAAGCACAAAAAGCAAAAAAGTGTTTGTTCGCATTATTTTTAACCAACTCAGGACACTAAGATACACTTATGCAGAAAAAATCCCCATAGTTGGTCAAAAAACAACAGCCTAGTCTTACTCGCCAAGACAGTGTCTGTGCTAGGCTAGCATCGAATTGAATACTGGGATGTAAACACCAATGCAAACGTCTTCTATCGCTTGTCCAACCGCAGGTTTTTTTCGCCGCTTAGCGGCCTGGGTCTATGATATTCTAGTGGTTGCCGCACTTCTTATGCTTGCGGGGGGCGGCATGATGGCATTGCTCGCGATCGCACAAGCGCTCGGCATGTCTATCGCGCCCTACCAAGATATCAGTGACTTTCTCACCCATCACCCCATTGTTAACCCATTATATACAGCGTATTTAGCCTGTGTCATCGGTGGGTTCTATGGCTATTTTTGGTGTAAGGCAGGACAAACACTCGGGATGCGAGCATGGCGCCTGCGCCTGCAAAATACCGATGGCAGTAATATTCGCCCCACTCAGGCACTGATCCGCATGGCAACGGCCTGCTTTGGCCTTGGCAACCTCATTGTTATCTTCGATATCAATAATCGCGCTTTCCAAGACCATTTTTCTGAGTGCGATATGATTGTGCTGCCAAAACCCACCAAAAAGAAATAACGCCCTCATCAATAGGGCGCAAGTGCGCCCTTTCCTATGCGGACTTCGGTTTAAGCCAACCGCTAATTTGATTTAAAACAAGAAAATCCTAATTATCTCACGTTGGAACCCTTGGTGTTTTATCCTGTTTTATTCATCATTAACGCCCACCACTTATGACTAATTAAGCAATCTGCTCACATAAACGCTATCGAGCAAAGGGATAATATCTGCCTTACGCTGCAAGTAGATACATTTTAATCAATAAAAACCCACCTTTCCCTTGGCGAAAAAAAGGATAAGTACGCGTAAAAACCAACATAACATTCACTTTAAAATTTTAGCTCATCTTTTTTAATAAAAAGCCACATTTCCTTTTGTGAGATATCACCAAGAAGTCAGAAGCCTCTCGCTTTTACAATAAAGACAAAGCAAATGTTTATTGCTCAAAATAATAATGACGTGAAACTTAACGCTTTACCTCAACACGTGTAGTACGCCCCTGTACTGAGAAGAGGTATGAGGAGAAACCATGAGTAACCAGAGTGTTCCTGAGAAAAAAGGTTGGTTTGCCAATCTGAAGTTCCCATCCGCTTATACGATACTGTTTATTCTTATTGCCGTCGTTGCCGCCCTAAGTTGGGTCGTACCCGCAGGGCAATACGACCGCACCATGAACGAAGAGCTTGGTCAAGAAGTCCCTGTATCAGGCACTTATCAGCAAGTTGAGAGTAATCCGCAAGGCATCGTGGATGTCCTTTTAGCCCCCATTGATGGCTTTTATAATCACCAAACTTATGAAGCGGCGGCCATTGATGTCTCCCTGTTTATTCTTATTATTGGCGGCTTTTTGGGGCTGGTGACGAAAACGGGCGCCATTGATGCTGGTATTGAGCGGGTCACCAAACGCTTGGAAGGGCGCGAAGAGTGGATGATCCCTATCTTGATGGGCCTATTTGCCGCAGGGGGCACCATCTACGGGATGGCTGAAGAATCACTCCCCTTCTATACCTTGCTTGTGCCTGTGATGATGGCCGCACGTTTTGATCCTGTCGTTGCCGCTGCCACCGTGCTACTTGGCGCAGGTATTGGCACATTAGGCTCAACCATTAACCCGTTTGCGACTGTGATTGCTGCCAATGCCGCAGGCATTCCTTTTACCGACGGTATTCTGCTGCGCCTCGCCATTTTGGCCATTGGTTGGCTCATTTGTGTCGCTTATGTCATGCGCTATGCTCGAAAAGTACGCGCTGACCAAAGCCAATCCATTGTTTATGACCAGTATGAAAGTAATAAAAAGCATTTCCTTGGCGAGCACGATGATAATCAAAGCCTAGACTTCACCGCCACACGTAAGGTCATCCTTACCGTTTTTGCCGGTGCATTCGCGGTCATGATTTATGGCGTCTCCTCGCTCGGATGGTGGATGGCCGAGATCTCAGCCGTGTTCTTAGGGGCCGCCATTATCATTGGTCTTATTGCGCGCATGAGTGAAGAGGAAATCACCACCAGCTTTATAGATGGGGCGAGAGACCTACTTGGTGTAGCGCTGATCATCGGTATTGCGCGCGGTATTGTGGTGATCATGGACAAAGGCATGATCACCGACACCATACTGAATAGCGCGGAAAGCCTAGTATCGGGCTTGTCGTCATTTGTGTTTATCAATGTGATGTATTGGCTTGAAGTACTTCTGTCTTTCTTGGTGCCCTCATCATCAGGACTGGCTGTTCTAACCATGCCAATCATGGCGCCCCTCGCTGATTTCGCCAACGTCGGTCGCGAATTAGTCGTCACCGCTTACCAGTCAGCCTCTGGCTTGGTCAACCTAGTGACTCCGACGTCTGGCGTGGTCATGGGCGGCTTAGCCATTGCGCGTGTACCCTATGCGAAATGGATAAAATGGGTTGCTCCCCTGCTTGGCATTTTAACTATCATGATTATGGTTATGCTCAGCGTCGGTGTCATGCTGTAAACACTATCACCGCAACACACGCGCACTTGCGATAAGCAAGTGCGCT
Source organism: Salinivibrio sp. AR647 (assembly GCF_001995415.1). Taxonomy (NCBI): domain Bacteria; kingdom Pseudomonadati; phylum Pseudomonadota; class Gammaproteobacteria; order Vibrionales; family Vibrionaceae; genus Salinivibrio; species Salinivibrio sp. AR647. The sequence goes on from NZ_MUFE01000001.1 coordinate 382,934, forward strand.
TTTTTTTGCCTAAAAACGACCTTGACCTGCTTTATTTTTTGTCGCTTTGTATTTTTCACAATAAAACAACATTTTTAACAACAAGCAGTATAATAATGATCACCGTCACAATTCAAACCAAAAAATCGCCTGTACTTGTTAAATTAAAAAAAATCAAAAGATAGTCATTCATTAATGACGCATAAGCTTTAATACACGCAAAATAAAATAGGCATAAAACAAACACAAAGTCCGCGCAAACTCTGAAGATAAAAAAATAAAAACGCTAAGCAATCATTAAAAGTGATTAATTATTAAAGACCACGTAAATCATCTGCCATAAATACCATTAACACAGGGTAAAAACCGCTCTCTAGGATGTATTGAGTCAATGTGATCTAACTTCCAGTTCCATTATCACGCCGCGTTAGAATGAATTTGTACCCAATAATAAATCTGCACTTTTTATTTATCCCTTCCGATGAAAAGCCAAGCAGAGATATACGGAGAAAGAAAGATGAACAACTTCTATGTCGGCTCAGAAATTGGTCAATTACGTACAGTGATGTTACACCGTCCTGAGCGTGCTTTGACACACCTCACTCCCTCTAACTGTCACGACCTGCTTTTCGATGATGTACTTTCCGTTGAACGCGCAGGTGAAGAGCATGACAAGTTCGCACAAACGCTTCGAGACCAGGGTGTGGAAGTCTTATTGTTGCAAAACCTGCTGGCTGAAACGCTGGATGTCCCTGAAGCCAAAGCTTGGCTGATGAACCTAAAAATATCTGACTATACCTTTGGTCCGTCGTTTGCGAACGATATCCGCTGCTACTTAAATGATCTTCCTCATCATGAGTTAGCGTCGATGTTCTTAGGCGGGCTCGCCTACTCTGAGCTTCCGCTGGCGACAACATCGATGTTGCAAGCGATGCATTCCCCTTCAGACTTTATTATCGACCCACTGCCTAATCACTTATTTACGCGAGATACCTCGTGCTGGTTATACGGCGGCGTATCGATTAACCCAATGGCTAAACCGGCGCGGAAGCGTGAAACGAACCACTTGCGTGCCATCTACAAATGGCACCCACGTTTCGCCAATGGCGACTTTATTACCTACTTTGGTGGCGAGAACATTGATTATGATAATGCCACTATAGAAGGCGGCGATGTCACTGTCTTGGGTAAAGGCGTGGTCCTCATTGGGATGTCTGAACGCACCACGCCGCAAGGGGTAGAAAACCTCGCATCCAGTTTGTTCAAACACGGACAAGCCAAGCAAGTGATTGCGATGGAACTCCCTAAACACCGCTCATGCATGCACCTTGATACCGTGATGACCCATATGCGCGAAGATACCTTCTCGGTATACCCAGAAGTGATTCGCAAAGACATCAAGTGCTGGAGCCTCACCGGTGATCGCACTGGCAAACTCAATGTTCGCGAAGAGGATTACTTCCTAACCGCGATTGAAAAAGGACTTGATGTCGGCCCACTGAATCTGATTACCACAGGTGGTGACAGCTTTGAAGCCGAGCGTGAGCAATGGAATGATGCCAACAACGTACTCACCGTTCGTCCTGGTGTCGTGGTGGGCTATGAACGGAATACCTATACCAACGAAAAATATGATAAAGCGGGTATCACTGTCTTGTCGATTCCCGGTGACGAATTGGGCCGCGGCCGGGGCGGCGCGCGCTGCATGAGCTGCCCTATCCATCGTGATGGTATTTAAAACGCATTGGGCTGAGCCTGCTTGCGCTCAGCCCCAACGACTGTAGAGAGTATGATTATGAATAAACCCACTGTCGTGGTTGCATTAGGTGGCAACGCCCTCCTGCGTCGAGGCGAGCCTTTAGAAGCCGACGTTCAACGTGCCAATATCGCCAAAGCGGCAAAAACCATCGCGGCGATTGGTGAGCAATACAATGTAGTGCTTGTCCACGGTAATGGCCCCCAAGTTGGCTTACTGGCCCTGCAGGGGCTCGAATACAAATCTGTGACCCCTTATCCGTTGGATGTGCTCGGCTCTGAAACCCAAGGCATGATTGGCTACATGCTGATGCAAGAGCTACATAACTTAGCACCGGATCAACATGTGTCTTGTATGCTCACGCAAATGACGGTTGATCCCAAGGACCCGGCATTTGCCAATCCGACCAAACCGATTGGCCCCGTGTATGACCAACAAGAAGCGAATCAGCTTGCTGACAAATATGGCTGGGATATCAAACCGGATGGCCAATATTTCCGTCGGGTGGTACCTAGCCCGCAACCCACTGGCATTATTGAGGATGATGCCATTGCCAGCTTGATCAAACAGGGGCATTTAGTGATTTGTACCGGTGGTGGCGGTATCCCAGTCATTAAAGAAGGTGATCAACTCAAAGGCATTGAAGCGGTGATTGATAAAGACATGTCAGCCGCATTCTTAGCCCGCCAAATCAATGCCGACGCTCTGCTGATTTTGACCGATGCCGAGGCGGTCTATCTCGACTATGGTCAACCCAATCAACGGGCCATCGCCGAGACAACGCCCGAGGATCTAAGCCAATACACCTTCGATGCAGGCTCAATGGGGCCTAAAATTGATGCCTCGTGCGAATTTGTGCGCCAAGGTGGAAAACTGGTTGGCATTGGCGCTTTAGAAGATGGTTTAGCGATTCTAGCCGGTCAGGCGGGCACGCGTATTCGTCCACATTCAGTGAATAAAAACAATATTTCTCACGGCCAACCTGCTCCTGCACAAGCCTGAGACCAATAACGAAGAGGATTTCCCATTATGGCTTTTAACCTACGCAACCGTAACTTTCTGAAACTACTGGACTTCACGCCCCGTGAGATCCAACACTTTATCGATATGGCTATTGAACTCAAAAAAGCCAAATACAACGGTTATGAAACGCCGCGTCTAAAAGGTAAGAACATTGCTCTGATCTTCGAAAAAGCCTCAACACGAACCCGCTGTGCCTTTGAAACCGCTGCGTTCGACCAAGGCGGCCAAGTCAGCTACATCGGCCCAACCGGCTCTCAAATTGGTCATAAAGAGTCGATGAAAGACACCGCTCGCGTACTCGGCCGCATGTATGACGGTATTGAATACCGTGGCTTTGGACAAGACATTGTCGAAGAGCTCGGTGAGTTTGCCGGGGTACCTGTATGGAATGGCCTGACCACCGAGTTTCACCCTACACAAATCTTAGCCGATTTAATGACCATGCTCGAACATGGCCGTGGTAAGCAGCTTCATGAAATGCGCTTTGCTTATCTCGGCGATGCTCGCAACAACATGGGAAACTCCCTGATGGTCGGTGCAGCGAAAATGGGGATGGATATTCGCTTGGTAGCACCAAAAGCATTCTGGCCGGAAGACGCATTGGTGACACAATGCCGTGAAATTGCAGAGCAAACCGGCGCGCGCATTACGCTCACCGAAGACGTACAAGAAGGCGTTAAAGATTGTGATTTCTTGTATACCGACGTCTGGGTTTCCATGGGCGAATCTAAAGAGGCTTGGGACGAACGCGTCGCGATGATGAAACCCTATCAAGTCAATATGGATGTAGTGAAAGCAACCGGTAATCCACATGTAAAATTCATGCATTGCTTGCCCGCATTCCATAATAACGAAACCACCGTCGGCGCCGAAATAGAACAAAAATACGGCCTAAAAGGACTAGAAGTCACCGAAGATGTGTTTGAGTCAGACTGCTCTATCGTTTTTGACGAAGCAGAAAATCGCTTACACACCATCAAAGCGGTGATGGTCGCCACCCTCGGCGATTAATCCCCTAACAGGGCGTCACACGGCGCCCTGCTTCTCCTCTTGATACCACGCAGTGACACGCATCAAGGTTTCCCTTTACCGCAACTGATAGCATATGCGATTGAATCGCTAATCATCAGTTTTATCTACTGATATTAAAGTAAAGTGCCGTTAATTATAAGGGGTTGCCCGTGGTTGATGATGCAATTCTATCGGTAACAGCCGCCACACCAGAGGAAGATATCCTTTCAACGTGCCGGCATCTACTCCAAACCCAAAGCTTTACTACCCAAGATGCTGTGCGTCAGCAACTGGTGGATCTTGGCTATCTTGATGTCAGCCAATCGACTGTCTCTCGGTTATTATCCAAGCTGGGGGTCGCCAAAGTACCCAATGCGCATGGACAAAAAGTCTATACGCTGAGTGGCGAGATGGAGCCTGTCTATGCGATCTCTTCGGTTGGATCACAAATTGACGCGATCACCTGTAGCCACGCCATGGTGGTGGTAAAAACACATCCAGGCGGTGCCCAACTGATTGCACGCTTAATCGATCTTCACCGGCACCCCTTAATTTTAGGCACGGTAGGCGGCAACGACACCATTTTGGTCGCCCCTCGCCGCTTAAGCGATCTCAGTGCCTGCGAGCAAGTGGTCCGTGATCGCCTTGCCCCCGTGTAAACGGCTTTACCTGGCTGGATAACCGTTGCAGACTATAGGTGTTGCGTTTTAACAAAGGAATAGACAATGATCCAAGTACTGCAAACTGAACAAGCGCCAGAAGCGATCGGTCCTTATTCACAAGGGGTTGATCTTGGCAATATGATCCTTACTTCTGGCCAAATCCCGGTTAACCCGGTAACTGGACAGATTTCACCAGAAATTACGGCGCAAGCACGCCAGTCGCTGGATAATGTTAAAGCGGTTGTCGAAGCGGCAGGACTGAAAGTGAACGATATTGCTAAGCTCACTGTGTTTGTGAAAAACATGGAAGACTTTGCCGATATCAACAAAGTGTATGGTGCATTCTTTGACGAGCACGGGGTAGAAAACTATCCAGCACGTTCGTGTGTTGAAGTGGCACGCCTGCCCAAAGATGTTGATATTGAAATTGAAGCCATCGCAGTACGTAGCGCTTAAAGAAGAAAAGCGGCGTCGACGACGCCGCTTAATTGTCACGCAGCCAATCTCGGTTTATATCTGCGAGGCGGTTGGCAACTCAACCATCGCATGAACCCGGGTCAGTACCTGCTCAAACCATGCGGTAAATCGCTCAGGGCTCTCTGCGACTGCCTGCCTAACCTCACTTTCCGGCCACCAGCGACAATCTTCTACCTCATCTGGGTTTAAGATCATATCGACGCGATTCACCTCACAGGCAATGACTTGATCCAACTCGTGTTCAATCAACCCATTGCCCAGTTCTGCGCGATATTCAAACCAAGGTCCCATCATAAAGTTGAGCGGACGCGCAATACCTAACTCTTCATATAGACGCCGCTTTGCCGCTGCGGCAATCGGTTCATCCTGTTTGGGGTGTGAACAACAGGTGTTAGTCCACAACCCGCCACTGTGATATTTATCTGCCGCCCGACGTTGGAGTAGATACTCACGCTCCCCATTGGCGTTGCATCGAAATAACATAACGGAGAAGGCCATATGCAGCCATCCTTGCTGATGCGCCTCCAACTTTTCAGCGATCCCTTGTGGTTCACCATTAGGTGAGACCAACACAACATGGTGGCGCTGGGTTGAAGTCATAGCTGAATCCTCAATTAGCGGTCGCGTTGATTACGTTCCGCAACTTCTGCATCAAGCTGTTCTAACTTGCTTTTCATCACCTGGTGGCAGTGTTTAGCAAGCGCACGAACATTGTTTTTATCGTAGCCCTCAGATGAAATCGGTGCCATCACTTCAACAATCACATGACCATTGTTCCAACGATTGGCTTTTAAATGATGCGTTGAGCTGCATACGATCGGGATCAAAGGCACGTTGGCACCGATTGCGGCGTGAAACGCGCCGGTTTTAAAAGGCAATAACCCACGCCCGCGAGAACGTGTCCCCTCTGGGAATAACCATACGCTCAGTTGCTTGGCACGGATCTTTTCCGTCACCTGCGCAATGGTCCCCATCGCTTTACTGCGGTTCGCTCGATCAATCAATACGTTGCCGGTTAGCCAATAAAGCTGGCCAAAAATCGGTACCCACAAGAGGCTTTTTTTACCAACGGTGACCGCGCCAGGCATTAATGCATTGGATAAGGTCACCATATCCCAGTTACTTTGGTGGTTGGCAATACAAACACTGGCACCGGGCTCGCGCGGTGCGCCTTCGGCAAATCGCAGTTCCAAGCGAATCCCAAATAAACGAGAGAGGCGCCCAAACCATTTACTGATATGATAGCAATTACGGGGGTTACGGGGGCTTAATAAGCAGTAAAGCCCGCCAAAGACAAACAGCAACACAGCGGCAATTAATAATGCCAGCAGTCGCACGACAAAAATCATTTCTCTCTCCAAAGAGCCAGCGTAGAAGGCGAGTCAGTATACGGATTCAGCACAAAAATGCACCCACGCCGCCCTTGATCACAAGGGCGGACGTTGTGTTATTCATCAGTGAGAATATCTATCTCATCGACGCGCTGAAGGCCTCGAGGCAGCATACTCCCTCGACGACCACGCTCGCCACGATAATGAGCCAAATCGTCTGGCTTTAACGTTAATTTCCGTTTACCTGCGTGCAGAGTAATCCCTACATCGGCGGGCACGACATAGAGCTGACTTAACACTTCTTCACGCGATTTCGCGCGTGCGCCAGGGATATTAATGATTTTATTGCCTTTGCCTTTGCTCAACTGGGGAAGTTCATGCACAGGAAAGACCAGCATTCGCCCTTCATTAGAAATAGCCACAATCAAATCCGTTTCTAGCTGGCTGATTTGACGAGGCGACATCACCTCAGCATGCGCGGGCACCGTTAGCAAGGCTTTGCCGCTACGGTTTTTTGACAGCATATCGGCTTGTTTACACACAAAGCCATAGCCCGCATCGGAAGCCATCAGCATAAACTGGTTTTCATCTGCCATGAGTACATGACGAATCGATGATCCTGGCGTGATATTAATTCGACCCGTAATCGGCTCGCCTTGGCTTCGTGCTGACGGCAAGGTATGCGATTCGATCGCATAACTGCGCCCATCTGATCCCAAGAACACCGCAGGTTGATTACTCTTACCCGGTGCGGCATCGAGGAATTGATCCCCGGCTTTGTAATTTAGGCTGCTGGCATCAACATCATGGCCTTTGGCATGACGAATCCAACCTTTGTCAGATAACACCACAGTGATGGGCTCACTGGGGACTAAATCACGTTCCGTTAACGCTTTGGCCTCGGCACGCTCGATCAAAGGAGAACGGCGGTCGTCACCATATTTTTCTGCATCCGCCAGGATTTCTTTTTTGATCAAGGTGTTTAACCGACGATCTGACCCCAGCAATGTTTCGAGTTTGTCGCGCTCTTTGCTGAGCTCATCTTGCTCACCGCGAATTTTAATCTCTTCCAACTTGGCCAACTGGCGCAACTTGATCTCAAGAATGGCTTCGGCCTGTTTCTCGCTCAAACCGAAGCGCTGAATCAACTCCGCCTTTGGCTCATCTTCACTGCGGATGATCTCAATCACCTCGTCAATATTGAGGTAAGCGGCGAGTAAGCCCTCCAAAATATGCAGGCGAGCGAGCACTTTTTCTAAGCGATGCTCAAGGCGACGTCTTACGGTTTGGCGTCGGAAGGTTAACCATTCAGACAAAATGCCGTGTAAGCCTTTAACCTGCGGCCGACCGTCCAGACCAATCATATTGAGGTTTACGCGATAGCTTTTCTCTAAATCGGTCGATGCGAATAAGTGATCCATCAGCTGATCACAGTCAACACGATTCGAGCGCGGAACGATGACAATACGCGTTGGATTTTCATGATCCGACTCATCGCGTAAATCATCCACCATCGGCAGCTTTTTCGCTCGCATCTGATTGGCAATTTGCTCTAATRATTTGGCACCAGAGACTTGATGCGGCAACGCTGTGATCACAATTTCATTGCTTTCTTTATGCCACAAGGCGCGCATCTTGATGGATCCGCGTCCGCTGGTATAGAGCTTTTTCAAATCTGATTTTGGCGTGATCACTTCAGCTTCGGTCGGATAGTCAGGGCCTTGAACATACTCAAGCACGCCGTCTAAATCGATACTGGGCTTATCAATCATCGCCGCCAGCGCATTGGCGAGTTCCCGGGCATTGTGTGGGGGAATGTCGGTGGCCATACCCACTGCAATCCCAGTAATACCGTTTAATAAAATATGCGGTAAACGTGCCGGTAAGGTCTTCGGCTCTTTCATGGTGCCATCAAAATTGGGGCCCCATTCGACCGTGCCCTGGCCAAGCTCTTGCAGCAACACTTCTGAAAAGCGCGAAAGACGTGATTCGGTATACCGCATCGCAGCAAAGGATTTAGGATCGTCCGGTGCGCCCCAGTTCCCTTGCCCATCAACCAGTGGGTAGCGATAAGAAAACGGCTGCGCCATCAACACCATGGCTTCATAGCAAGCCGCATCCCCGTGGGGGTGGTATTTACCCAACACATCGCCAACGGTTCGGGCCGATTTTTTGTACTTTGCGGAGGCGGAAAGCCCCAACTCGGACATCGCGTAAATAATCCGGCGCTGCACTGGCTTTAAGCCATCGCCGATAAACGGCAGTGCGCGATCCATGATGACGTACATCGAGTAATTGAGGTAAGCATCCTCAGTGAACTGGCGAAGGGCAAGCTGCTCTACGCCATCATAAGTCACCTCTGTCATGCGAATAAGATCCCGTTATAGTTATTTAAATATCGATAAGTTCGGCCATGTCGCCTTTTTGCTGCAGCCAATGGCGGCGATCTTCCGCTCGCTTTTTCCCCAGCAACATATCCATTAGCTGTTGCGTTTGCTCTTCGTCATCGATAGTGAGCTGTACCAAGCGCCGAGTATTGGGGTCCATGGTGGTCTCACGCAGTTGTAAGGGATTCATTTCCCCTAGCCCTTTGAAACGTTGCACATTGACCTTGCCGCGCTTATTACTTAAACGCTCCAAGATCCCGGCCTTTTCATCCTCGTCCAAGGCATAAAAGACCTCTTTTCCACAATCAATCCGGTACAAAGGCGGCATCGCGACATAAACGTGGCCACCTCCGACCAACGCATGAAAGTGTTGCATAAATAATGCGCATAGAAGGGTCGCAATATGCAGGCCATCTGAGTCCGCATCGGCCAAGATACAAATTTTATCGTAACGCAGGTGAGATAAATCGCTCGAGTCCGGATCGATCCCCAGCGCGACTGAAATATCGTGTACTTCTTGCGAGGCGAGTACTTGGTCCGCTGAGACTTCCCAGGTATTCAGGATTTTTCCTCGAAGCGGCATCACCGCTTGGAATTCTCGATCGCGCGCTTGTTTGGCCGACCCACCTGCAGAATCCCCTTCGACCAAAAAGAGCTCAGTACGACTGGAGTCTTGCATAGCACAATCCGTTAACTTGCCAGGTAATGCAGGGCCAGACGCCACTTTTTTACGCACCACTTTCTTGGCGGCACGCATCCGTCGATGGGCGCTGGCGATACAGACTTCTGCCAAGCGCTCAGCCAAATGAGGACGCTCATTAAGCCAAAGGCTGAACGCATCTTTTACCACGCCAGAGACAAACGCCGCACATTGGCGCGATGACAAGCGCTCTTTGGTTTGTCCGGCAAATTGCGGGTCTTGAATTTTAACCGAGAGCACGTAGGCACAACGCTCCCAAATATCGTCCGCGGTCAGCTTGACTCCGCGAGGCAATAGGTTGCGAAATTCACAAAACTCCCGCATTGCTTCCAACATACCTTGTCGTAAGCCATTAACGTGGGTACCGCCCTGTGGGGTTGGAATTAAATTCACATAACTTTCGGTGGTTAACTCTCCCCCATCTGGGAGCCAAATCACCGCCCAATCAGCGGCTTCACTTTGGCCACTAAATTCACCGATAAAAGGTGTCTCGGGCAGTACCTCATAACCTTTCACACTGTGTGCTAAGTAGTCTTTGAGCCCGTCTTCATAGCACCAAGTAATGGTTTCATTGGTGTTTTTATCCGTCAGGTTCACCGTCAAGCCCGGACACAATACAGCCTTGGCTTTTAAAATGGTTTTCAAGCGCGTAAGCGAGAACTTGTCCGAATCAAAAAATTGGCTATCGGGCCAAAAATGAACGCGGGTACCTCGATTACGGCGTCCACATGTTCCGGTGACAGTCAAGTCTTGTACTTTATCGCCATTTTCGAACGCGATGTCATACACCTGACCGTCGCGTTTAACGCTGATCTCGACCCGATGAGACAAAGCGTTAACAACCGAAATACCCACCCCATGCAGGCCGCCACTAAACTGGTAGCTTTTATTGGAAAACTTACCGCCAGCATGGAGTTTACATAAAATCAGTTCGACCCCAGAGACGCCCTCTTCTGGGTGGATATCAACCGGCATCCCTCGCCCATCATCAATCACCTCTAATGACTGATCTGCATGAAGAATGACATCAATTTTACTGGCGTGACCGGCTAGCGCTTCATCGACACTATTATCGATCACTTCTTGCCCCAAATGGTTGGGACGGCTGGTATCGGTGTACATACCCGGACGTCGGCGCACTGGCTCGAGCCCATTGAGGACTTCTATCGATCCTGCGTTATAGTTTTGTTCTGTCATAATCGATTAGCTTAATAAATGTGATGACATGGTCAGCAAGGGGGATCCGCTTGTCAAGCGCGACCCCAGATTGCCACGAGTTTCTGTGAACTGCCATCCGAGTCATAGTTGGCTTAAGTATCCGCTTAGCAGAGCGCTTTGGCAGATAAACATGGGTGGACAAGGCATTGGTCAGAGCATGAGTGGACAAGCATTGGCGTGGTAAGCAGATTAGACGCCGAGAAATTGCAGTATCTCCTCGCAATAGCGCTCAAAGCCAATAAAACTATGATCGCCATGAGGCTCAACGGTCTGTTTGCTCGCGTTAAATTTCGCCACCGCCTGACGGTAATCTAATACTTCATCACCCATTTGTTGTAATAACCAAAAGCGAGAAGGCTCAGACAGCGTGGGCACATCAAGCTCACGCAGGGCGAGAATATCAGCGGCATCCAAGTGGTAATGTTCTTGGGTATAAGGGTTAACCTGCTCGCCAATATAGTCTTGCAATAGCTCATAAGGGCGAACCGCAGGGTTCACCAGTACAGCAGGCAATTGATAACGTTCACTCAACCAAGTGGCGAGGAATCCCCCTAATGAGCTTCCGACCAATCCAAGTTGATGCGTTTCCCTATAGGCCTCTACCCGTTCAGAAAGTAAATCGATAGTCGGCGCGGGATGGCTAGGGAGTTGCGGGACCAATACATCAATATCAGGCCGGTAACGATGACAAAACTCACGCATTTGCGTGGCTTTTAATGAGTGTGGCGAGCTATTAAAGCCATGTAAGTAAAGTAACGCAGATGCCATGTTGATTAATACCCGCTCGAGTCAAAGTCAGGACGGAAGTAACGTCCGGTGACACGTTCAACTTGCGTGTCAATGTGTCCGTCAGGATAAAGCGTCAGCCAGCGCCAACCCGGGTTTTGGTTATCGAGGGCAAAATCATGCGAATCGGGCATAAACTGGATACAGGTTGAAGGCGCTGCCATCACACGCGCGCCTTGATGACGAATATCTAACGCCTGATGAATATGGCCACACACCACCACTTTCGCTTGAGGGTGGCGCGCCATAATCTGCCAAAACGCCTCTCGATTGACCAGTTTATGCTGATCAAGCCAAGTGCTTCCTGCCTCCAAAGGATGGTGATGCAATAGCACGAGCGCGTGTCGCTCTGGATAAGCACTTAAATCCGCATCTAAGCGTTTGAGTTGATCGTGAGATAATTCACCGTGCGGCACACCCGCGACCTGGCTGTCGAGCAAGATCATTTGCCAGTGCTCTCCTAATAAGACCTGCGAACGGGCCATCAAGGTGTTCGAGTGCAGCACCGCGCGCATTTCAGGCTGAAAGTCATGATTGCCTGGCAGCCAAAAGCAAGGCTGTTTCCAGCGCTGAATCCCGTCGACAAAACGGCGATATGACAATGCAGAGTGATCTTGCGATAAATCGCCCGTGGCAATAATGGCATCGAAAGGCTTAGATGTCGCACTGATTGCCTCTAACACGGCGTGATAGCTTTGAAGTGTGTTGATACCCAGCAAACTGCCCTGCTCATCGGCGAACAGGTGCGTGTCGGTAATTTGCAAGAGACGAATGCAATCGCCGTGGGCGTTATCTATCTGACAAGGCTGCAACGTTGAAAGTACCTTTGCTGGTTTAGTTTAACGATGATTTATACATAGGATTAGACGCGCTAATGCCACGACGCAAACAATGGCCGAGCCAATCCGATAAAAATGCATTCACTTGATGCTTTTCATCACGCTGATGCATGCGCGGATTTGGGTAATCATAACGTGGTTTCAAGCGCGAAATCTGCTGCGTGGTACACACTTCCGCCACGCGTGCATCATGATACAAGCGTACAGTCAGGTTAGCATGTAAATAAGAAGGAGCATCTCCTGGACTAAGCTGCGCGATATCAAGCAAGGTGGTATAACGCGTCGACTCGCGGACCACCAGCGCATATTCCTGACCATGAATATCGTATCGGCAGACGCGACCTACCTCATCCGGCTGTGGCATCAGACGAACAAGCTTAGCGTAATTGGTTTCATAAAGGCGCATCATCGCCGATAAGTCGACACGATAATTAGTTTTCACGGGTACCTACTTGTTATTCGAGCCTGCGCAATGCGTACACGATCGGTTATCGGTTTTAACGATTATAACTCTGACGCAATCTCGCCGCATTGAGTTCCAACCATTGTAAAGCAATGATCGAGGCTGCATTCTCAATTTCACCATCGACCACTTTTTGATACGCCTGCTCTCGAGAAAAACGATGAACAAGAATGTCTTCATTCTCACTGTCTAGGCCATGAATCCCCTCGGCATCACTCGCATCCACAATGGCAACAAATACATCGAGTTGCTCAGAGCACCCACCGGAGCTGGATAAATAACGGGTGACATGTTCCATTTGCTGCAACAACAATCCAGCTTCTTCTCGCGCTTCACGGTGTGCCACTTGCTCTGGTGATTCATCGCTATCGATCATGCCCGCGACAATTTCTAACTGCCACGGCGTCGCACCTGCTGCCATCGCCCCGACGCGGATTTGCTCAAGCATGACCACCTCATCTCGCCCTGGATCATACGGCAGTACCGCGACGGCGTGTCCACGCTCAAATAGCTCTCGTACCACCGCACCGCTCCAGCCGCCCTCAAATAGACGATGACGAAACTGATAGCGTTGAATAGAAAAGAAGCCTTGATAAAGTGGTGAGATATCTTCAATCACGATATCGTCGCGACCAAATTGTCCGGGCGGATGGTCTGACATGCTAGCTCCTTATGATAGGCTGTCGCGGCGCAGTCTTATCACTGGCCCTGATTCACTGCAAACTTTAAACTTAACTTTTTTGATAAAAGTTACAACTATTTTTAAGTCCCATTTACAAATTGGATAGTTTACACTCAATGTCCTCACAAATTGTCAGTTTCACGCAAGCATAATTGCGTTAAGCTAGTAACTGTATATTTATCGAATAGCACAGATTCAGGGATTCTATCTATGAAAAAATTGCTCCCTCTGGCGTTAGGTTTGGCACTCGGCAGCGTAAGCAATGCAGCCTTTGCCGATGATCTCGCCCAAATTTACCAACAAGCGAAGCAAAGCGATCCCACTCTTAATCAAGCGGCCGCTGAACGTGACGCGGCGTTTTCCGCCGTGGATGCTACCCGCGGCACCTTGCTGCCTCAAATTGCACTTAACGCCAGTTACGCGATCCAACGCAATGACAGCGACGATAAAAGTGATAACGATGTCACTTCCGCCGATATCAGCCTTAGCCAACAAGTATTTAAGCGTGATAGCTGGGTGAATCTGGATATTAGCGAAATGCAAGCGCGTCAACTGGATGCCGCCTATGCTGCCCAGCAACAAGGGTTGATGCTGCGCGTGGCGCAAGCGTATTTTGATGTCCTACGTGCGATGGACAAGCTTGAGTTTATTCAAGCAGAAAAAGCGGCGGTGGGCCGTCAGCTTGAGCAAACCAAGCAACGTTTTGAAGTTGGCTTGTCGGCGATTACCGATGTGCACGACGCTCAAGCGCAGTATGACGCTGTGCTCGCCGATGAGATCTTGGCAGAAAACGCCCTCACCAACAGCTATGAAGGCTTACGTGAGATCACCGGCCAAGCGCCGAGAGACTTACGCGTGCTCGATAAAGCGCGTTTTAGTGCCAGCAACCCGCAACAGCAACCCGCTGCTTTGGTGAAGACCGCAGAAGAGAAAAATCTGCAACTGCTGGCCAACCGCATTGCGCGTGACACCGCCAAAGAGCAGATTAAGCTCGCCAAAACAGGTCATCTGCCTACGTTGACGTTTAGCGCCAAATACGGGATGACGGATGTTGATAACCAACACACGCCAGGCTCTGTTGATTCTAACGAGGGGACGGCTGCGCTCAACTTTAGCTTACCGCTCTTCACCGGTGGCAGCACCTCCGCCAATGTTGAAAAAGCACAACATGAATATGTCGCTGCCTCGCAGGGGTTAGAGTCCACTTACCGGAGCACAGTGAAAGATGTGCGTGCGTTCTATAACGACATTAATGCTTCGATTGGCGCGCTGCGTGCTTATGAACAAACGGTGATTTCAGCTCGCTCGGCATTAGAAGCGACAGAAGCCGGCTTTGAAGTGGGCACCCGTACCATTGTCGATGTGTTAGACGCGACACGCCGTTTGTATGACGCCAACCGTAATCTATCAAACGCACGTTACGATTACATTTTAAGTCATTTGCGTTTACACCAAGCGGTCGGCACCTTGACCGAGCAAGACTTACTTGATATCAACCAAGGGCTGGTGAAACAAGATTAATTCACGCTTAAGGCTCGAGAACGCAAAAAGGTGCCGACGGGCACCTTTTTTATTGTTTTCAATTGATAGGGCAAGAGGCACTATTGACCACGCCGAATCGATTCAATGATCTCAGTCGTTGAGCATCCTTCTTCGAAGTTAAGCACCTTGACCTCACCGCCATTGGCAAGCACCGCTTCAGCTCCGGCTATTTCACTGACCTGATAGTCGCCGCCTTTCACCAATAAATCCGGTAACACCGCACTGATCAGGCGCGCAGGCGTTTCTTCGCCAAAGGGTACCACCCAATCCACAGCGCCAAGCCCCGCCAAGACTGCCATGCGTCGATCGGTGGGATTAACCGGACGACCTGGTCCTTTCAAACCTTGTACCGACGCATCAGTATTAACCGCGACAATCAGGCGATCGCCCAATTTAGCGGCTTCGTTTAAATAGGCAACATGACCGGCGTGCAAAATATCAAAGCAGCCATTGGTCATCACCACTTTCTCACCCCGTCCTTGCGCCACCTTAACCGCGTCGATCAGTTGCGATTCTGTGGTGACCCCAAAGCCGGACTCGTGCGAGCCGTGTATGGCTTCGGTTAACTCAATGGTTGATAGCGTTGAGGTGCCGAGCTTGCCGACCACCACACCGGCAGCGGCATTGGCCAGTGCACATGCGTGTTCGATCGGTTTGCCGGCAGCTAACGAGGCCGCCAGCACCGAAATAACGGTATCGCCAGCACCGGTGACGTCATAGACCTCTTTGGCCAGCGTCGGCAAGTTAAGTGGGGCAGCATCAGGACGAAGCAGGGTCATACCATGCTCACTACGGGTGACCAACAACGCGCCCAATTCATAGTGTTTAATAAGCGCTAAGCCTTTTTCTTCCAAACTTTGATCGTCTGTCACCGTGCCAGCCACGGCTTCAAATTCGCTCAGGTTTGGCGTCAGCAGGCTGGCGCCACGATAGCGTTCAAAATCCGTCCCTTTGGGATCCACCAAGGTGGTCACGCCGGCTTGATTCGCGGCTTGGATCAATGATTGCACCTGCGCTAATGCACCTTTGGCATAATCCGATAAGATCATCGCCTGCGCCTTGGGTAAGGCGGCTGTCACTTTTGTCAGCATTGGGGTGAGATCCACGCCCGCAAATCCCTCCTCGAAATCGAGCCGGATCAACTGCTGATTACGGCTCATCACCCGTAACTTGGTGATGGTTGGATGCGAGTCCAGCGCCACAAAGTCACAATTGACGTTTAAAGAATCCAGGGTTTGGGTTAACGCATCCGCTTGTTCGTCCTTGCCTGTCAAACCAATTAACTGGGTATGTCCCCCTAAAGCAGCGATGTTCATCGCCACGTTGGCAGCCCCACCAGGGCGCTCTTCCGTTTGATTGATTTTGACCACGGGCACGGGGGCTTCTGGTGATATACGTCCGGTGGGACCATACCAATAGCGGTCAAGCATCACATCACCGACAACCAGAACATTGGCTTGGTTATAATCAGGCAGGCTGAGTTTCATCTGGATCTCCGAATACTGTCGTTACCGAGCGATAGTAGCATAGCCAAAAACCAAATGGGGCGCGTACAGGCGTGCGCTGCGCACAATCTCAACATCCATCGGGCAGACAAGCACAGGACAGCCCCTGCAATTTACTCTACAATGTGGCGCGTGCCTGACGGCCGGTTTCATTTTTGTTTTCACGAGTCATTGACACTATGAGCGATTTTTCACCGCCAAAATTTCACATTGGATTTCTTCACCCTCGCTATCTTCACACTTGGCTCGGGGTGGGACTCATGTACCTAGCCAGCTGGCTTCCCTATCGCGTTCAGTTTTACGCGGGGCGCGGGCTTGGCCGACTGATACATACGCTGATGAAACGGCGTGTGAAGATCGCCGATCGTAATCTGGCGTTGTGTTTTCCTGAAATGAGTCCTGCCTCGCGTCAGGCGATGGTGAAAGAGAACTTTGCCAACTCTGGCTTAGCCCTTTTTGAAACCTGTATGGCATGGTTTTGGCCCTCTTGGCGTATCAAAAAGCATATGGTGTTTGAGGGGATAGACAAACTGAAACACCTAGAAAGTCAGGGGCAAGGGGTACTCGTTATCGCTGTGCACTCGATGAACTTAGAGTTGGGTGCGCGAGCCTTAGGTGAGGTCACGCCGGGCGTGGGTGTGTACCGCCCTAACAATAATCCTGTTTATGATTGGTTCCAGCATCGTGGCCGGACGCGACACAATGGTGCCATCGACAGGAAAAACGTTAAAGCCATGATTCATCATCTCAAACAAGGCGATAGGATGTGGTATGCACCGGATCATGACTACGGCCGACGCCGTTCAACCTTTGCGCCATTATTCGCCGTTGAGAAAGCGTGTACGACCACAGGAACGAGCTTACTCGCACACGCAGGCCACGCCGCCGTGGTGCCGTTTTCGATTGTGAGAGATCGACGCGGTGGTCAGTACCGGATAACCATCCAGTCTCCGCTGCAAGATTTTCCCAAGGACGCCGATGCGGCTGCCGTTGTCACCAATCGCGCGGTTGAGCAGTTAATCCTACAAGCGCCGGAGCAATATATGTGGTTACACCGACGCTTTAAAACACGCCCTGAGGGCGAGCCATCGCTTTATTGAGCATCGCACGCGGATCGCTGATTTACGACGCCTTTTCTGTCGCTAACCATTGTTGCCAAGCTTGCATCACGGAATCGCGTTCGTCGAGGAATGCACTGGCTTCGACCTTGCCACTCTCTCCCGCCAAGTGGCTACGATGCAATGCATTGCGCATGCGGGTATACGCCGATTTCAGGCGCTCCGCTTGTGCCATCGTCATCACGCCAAGCTCGCCTGCTTGCTCAAAAATGCGTGCGTTATCGCTGTAACGGGTTAACGCAGGTTGTGTGGCACTGTTGCCGAGCACCAGGTATTGCGCTAAGAACTCGATATCCGTGATCCCACCAGCGTCTTGTTTGATGGAGAAGGTATCGTTTTGCCCTGTCGCTTTATGCTGMCGCATTTTTTCACGCATACCACTGACTTTCTCGCGCAATATGTCCTGATCGCGCGAGGCCGATAAAATGCGATGCCGCACCTGTGCAAAGCCAGACTCAAGGTCGGGGTCGCCGTCGATCATCCGCGCGCGAACTAACGCTTGGTGCTCCCACGTCCAGGCTTCGTTTTGTTGATAATCCGCGTAGGCCTCTAACGTGCTCACCAGCATCCCTGAGGTACCTGATGGGCGAAGGCGCGTGTCGATTTCATACAAAATCCCAGACGGAGTTCGGGTGGAGAAAAGATGCACAATGCGCTGCGCCAAACGCAGATAAAATTGCCGGCCATCAATCACTTTTCGCCCATCAGTCTCAACATCCGCTGGGCAGTCATGGAGAAAAACCACGTCGAGATCGGAATTGTAACCCAGCTCCCAGCCCCCTAACTTACCGTAACCAATCACCGCAAAGCCACGTCCCTCTCGCTCGCCTAAGTGTGTCGGTTGGCCATATTTTTCCACCATCTGGTGCCAGGCCTGATTGACCACCGCCTCTACAATCGCCTCGGCCAAGTAAGTCAAATGATCACTGACCCGCATCACCGGTAAGACACCGGCAATATCAGCGGCGGCAATTTTTAATAGTTGCACTTGCTTGAACTGACGTACGGCCTCCATCTGCTGCTCCATGTCCTCAACCGGGATCCGTGCCAGATAATCGCGTAATTCGCTGCGATACGCATCGGGCGCAAGAGGTTGATACAAGTGGGTCAGATCCAGCAGCTCGTCGAGCAACAAGGGATAACGTGCCAGCTTTTCCGCCACCATGGGGCTGGCGGTACAAAGCCGAAGGACTTGATCAATCGCCCCCGGATGTTCATCTAATAACTCTAAATACGTTGTCCGAGTGGCAATATTTAATAATAAATGGGTAATGTGCGGCAGAACCTGTTGAGGCTCAGGCAAGGTTAATAATTTACTTAACAACACCGGCATCAGACGATTGACCACCTCACGGCCACGTGGGCCAACGGTCCGTTTCGCCAGCTCCTGCTTAAACGTTAATAATTGCTCAGCAATATTGGTCTCCGGCACATCCAACCCTGTGAGGATCAATTTAGCGTTGTCGACATCGCGCGCCATCGCCCATAGATCGTGATACTCACTATCAATATCCATGTCGTTATCTTGTTCATCTTCGCCAATTAAGCCAGAGAAAACCTGATTGACCGCCTGCATGTGCCGCGCGATCTCCGCGTGTAAACTCGCCCAATCTTTGCTCCCCATGGCGAAGGAGAGACGATCCCGATCAAGCGCGTTATCGGGCAAGGTCTGCGTTTGTTTGTCATCAATGGCCTGCAATAAGTTCTCGACCCGACGCAAATAGCAGTAGGCCGCTTTTAACTGACTGACTTCAGCGGCTGGCAGTAACGCCAGTTCTTCTATCGCATCCAAGGTTTCCAGTAAGCCACGCTGACGCAAGCTGGGCTCTCGCCCCCCACGAATTAATTGGAAAGATTGTGCAATAAATTCAATTTCTCGAATGCCACCCGCACCCAGTTTAATATTATCCGTCAGTCCACGCCGACGTACTTCTCGTTGAATTAACTGCTTCATCCGCCTTAAAGCTTGTATCGCGCTAAAATCGATATAGCGTCGAAAGACAAAAGGACGCAGCATTTGTCTAAGCGTTTGATAACAGTCGTATTGCTCTTTGCCCATCACCCGTGCTTTGACCATGGCGTAACGCTCCCAATCACGCCCTTGTTCTTGGTAGTAATCTTCCAAGGCAGAAAAGCTCATCACCAAAGGCCCACTGTCGCCAAATGGGCGTAATCGCATATCAACGCGATAGCAAAAACCATCGACGGTAGGCTGGTCGAGCGCTTTTATCAGCCTTTGACCCAGTCGCGTAAAGAATTGGGCATTGGCGATACTGCGCCTTGCTCCCTGAGTATCTCCATTTTCGGGATAGGTAAAAATCAAATCGATATCGGAAGAAAAATTGAGCTCACCGCCTCCCAATTTCCCCATCCCGAGGATCAGCATAGGCTGTGGGTCGCCATCTGGGCTCATTGGCGTGCCCCAATCATGGCAACAACGCTGATATAACCAGTGATAAGCACTGAGGATCTGCGCCTCAGCCAAGGCCGATAAATGCTGTAAACTCGCCTCCACAGGCCACTGCTGATGTATATCGCGCCAAGCAATCCACACAAGTTCACGTTGCCGACACAGACGTAGTTGACGATGGAATTCATGCTCATCATTCACCGTCTCAAGCGCTGCCGTCAGTTCTGGCTGATAGCAGGCCTCGCGTGATACATCGCGGTGATGTTGATGAAGCCATTGCAACAATCCGTCAGTGTGCGTGAGCGCAGAGGCAATAAAATCGCTGCATACCAATGCCTTTTCCAGCTGGTCGCGGGCGGGTCCTTGCCATTGGTCAAGTGCTTGGGGGGCGAATTCAGCCAATTGTGTCCAATGTTGATTCAGGTTGGCGGAAAGGGAGTCAGACAGCACCATGGGCATTCCTTTTGATAATTCCTTCATTTGACACTAACAAAAACGGCTCACTAATGCAGTGAGCCGTTATCTTTATCGGGACGTGAAGGGACAACGATTACACTTTAAAGGCATCGATCTTATCTTTCAGTGACTGAGCACTCTGCTCGACCATTTCAGCCGTTTCATGCAGCTCGCTCGCCACCGTCACTGAGGCCTGAACCAAGTCTTTAACATTGGTGAGGTTTTGATTCATTTCACCGGCCACCGAGGCTTGTTGCTCTGCCGACGAGGCAATTTGGAAGTTCATATCATTCAGTGATTGGATTTGAGTAACAATTTGCTCTAACTCGCCACCCGCCTGACTCACCGAGTCTACCCCGGCACTCGCCTCCGTCACACTGCGATCCATCAGTCCCACCGCTTTTTGTGCACTTTGCTGCAGTTGGGTGATCATATCTTGAATTTCAACCGTCGCTTCTTGGGTATGTTGTGCCAGCTTACGCACTTCATCCGCCACAACCGCAAAGCCGCGTCCTGTATCCCCCGCCCGGGCAGCTTCAATCGCGGCGTTAAGCGCCAATAGATTGGTTTGCTCTGAGATGCCTTGAATGGTCACCACCACAGTACCAATTTTCTCCACTTGCGCGTCGACCTGACCGACGACTTGTGATGACTCACTAATGTCATTTGACAGCGCATTGATGGTATTAATGGTGGTGCTAACATGCGCTTGGCCACTGCTGGCTTGCTGACTGGAGCTTTCAGTCGCTTTAGCTGCTTCTCGGGTATGCTCTGCGACCGTTTGCACGGTGGCGCTCATTTCACTCATGGCTGACGCCAGTTGATCCATTTCATCGAACTGCTCTTTCGACGATTCTTTGGTTTCCGACATGCTGATGGTCATGATCTCGGCCAGAGACGACAGAWCGTCTGACGCTTGTCGCTGCGCTTGAATCACGTCGACCAATTGCCGACGAGACGTTTCCAGCTCGCGCGCAAGATCGCCAAACTCGTCTTGGCTATTCATTTCAATCGGCTCACTCAAATCGCGATTCGCCAACGCACGAATCCTATCGGTCAGGTAGTTGATTTGGCGCAGCATGATGTTAGATCCACCCAGCAAGATCACCATAAAAGACACAATCATTACCGCAGTCTGCCACGCCACTTTGATGATATAATCTTGGTAATACGCTTGCGCTTCAGATGTGGGTTGCGAGGCCACTAACCACCAGTCGCTGTTGCCTACAGGCACGGCATACCCATGTCGCCCGCCATCATAGACGGTGTAACTGAACGGCTGTGACTGATTGATAAAAAGCTCAGTAATATCAGCGCCTGAGGTGTCATCCGGCACACGCAATTGATCAAATTGTCGCATGGAGGGGTGCGCCCAAATCTGACGCGTCTCCCCATTGACTAAAAATAAATACGCGCCTTCACTGAACTCATTGTTCATGGTGTCGACCGTCTCTCGCATCAGACGCTCTCCGTCCGGTTGCTCGATTAATGTGCCAGTCATTGCGGCACTGGAACGGGCAAGTTCTTGGGTCTGGCTTAAGGTGAAATCAATGACGGATTGGCGAAATGTATTGGCGTCCCACATCTGCTTACCGACCAAAATAATGGTACTAAAGACCATAAGAATCACGAGTTTTGGAATCAAGCGCAGATTGGTAACGGGTTTTTCCCACGCATAGAAGGTATGTTTAGCCATAATCCTGAAAGCTCCATGACCGCTATCAAGCCAACTGAGTGACCCAAACAAACGGGCGATTATTGATACTAGGTGATGTTATATCGACAAACACCACGCAGGCTGAATCCTTGTTTACCGTATTTGTGAAATTTAACCACAAACATTGCCCATAATGATAACTTAGTCAAATTATCATGTGACGCGTAAACCGTTTATAACGCAAAAACCACCAACATAGATTGATCTTGACTGGGTTTTTACCGAGTCAACGTCGAGACCAAAGGCGCCATGGTGATGCATACAGACACATCTTATTTGCATAATCGATTCGGTTAAAAAAAGCAGCCATCTGGCTGCTTCTACTTATTCTCTTACACTTTTTAGCGTCGCTTATTCTTGCCAATAAGGCGTGAGGCGTAAGCCTGTTTGACGGCTTTGCGTCATCGCATGAAAAAGTGATTCTTCTTTTCTCGCTAACCACTTTTCCGCTTGTTGCTTATCGTCGTCATCGTCAATCGCTGCAACTAAATCGCGTACTGGCTCAAGTAGCCGAAGTTCCTCTATACCTTGCAGTAAATCTAACCAAGGCAGTCGGAACGCTTTACGGCGACTTTTATCAAAGAGTGACGCCAAGCAGGTCCCTAACACCAAGTTGCGTTGCAGACGTGGATACTGATCAAAATACTCATGCCTTGTCAGTGTCTTACTCTCGTCAAAGGCATCAAGGAGCTCATGCCAAGATTCAGGTAATGCCTTATCGGCCAGGGTTTGAATCGGTTGCGCTAATTTATCCGCTGCTTTTTCATCTAAAAACGGCTGCCAACCTTTAGAGAGAATCCAACGACTTAAATCAAGCAACAGATTGCAGTAGCGAGAGGTATGAAGTAACGCCACGATATCCTCGCGCTCCGGCAACTGAGTTTGCTCAGCTTTCAGCGTTTTGACCATCATTTTTCGGGCATTGAGTTTGCGCAGGTATTGGCCCTTATCTTCACACAAGCGTGCATTCGCCCACGCATCATCCAGCCAAGCGAGTTCGCCATCAAACCATTGCAACTCTTGACGCAATAATGTGCTCGCTCGTCTCGGCAACACGCTGCCGAATAGAACGAAGGCTTGGCGGATCAGTAATACCGCGTAGCGAATTTCCTGCAGCGCATCAAGCGACTCTCGCTCTATGTAGATTTGTTCGTGGTAATGCCAGTGGCTGAGCGCGTGCTCAAGAATTCGAATGAGCGCTTTCTCTTGCGTATCGTCGGCGCTCAGTTTGACGATAGACAGCGCTTTGACCGGATCGCCTTGATAGCCCGTGGCTAAGCGGTAGCCTCGCGCGGCTTTACTCAAATTTCCCAGTCGCAGTCCTCCCTCATCGGCAAGGTTGCGCGCCAATGAAAATAAGGCATCGGTTTGACCCGAAATAAGCTCTAGCTCGACCTCAGAAATCACATCTTTATCACCGGCTTCGGTTGAGACTTCACCCTGATCGCTGGCTAACTCTATTTGACTCCCGTCGTCAGTGGCTAAGAGCCACTGTTGGCGGACAAAGTCGGTGGAAAAGAGCGGCTGAATCGACTGACTCAGTGCATCAATATTGACACTATCAGGCCATGCATCGACCGGGATCAAAGAAAGGTCGGGCTCAGGTCCATTAAGCTCAGCGTTGTATTCTGGGCGCTGATGCAGCCCAGCTACCACCCGGCCAGCGGTTTTGAGCGTTTGAATATAAACACCATCAAAACAACGCACACGCAAACCGATATCGTGTTCGCGTAGGGTAAAATCTGGCGTATCGAAGTAGATGTTGCCCAGCTCACGCTGGCTTTGCTGTAGCTGCTTTACACTGACAATCTTATCGCGGATGCGGTGAGGAAAGTCAGAAGAGACAAAAAATTTGAGCTCTATCTCAGTGTCCATACGGGTACCTATAGCCAATTGCCTGACAAGGATATGAACAATTGATCTTGTCGGCAAGGACTATAACCACCAGTCTTGATCAAACGCACTGCGGCATAGATCACAAAAGCTGTTTCTTTAGCCAATGTTCTGCGCTACCATTCGCCGCTCCGATATACCATCGTTGAACGTTTAGCCTCCACTCTTTGCCCTTTGGGCGTGAGGCAACCAGGTAGATTACGGCTATGCCAGTCAATACAATTGTTGGGCTATTCGCAAAAAGCCCTATAAAACCTCTGCAACGCCACGTCAATCGTGTCAATGATTGCTGTGAGCTACTGATCCCATTTTTTCATGCTTGCGAGCAACAAGATTGGGATAAAGCAAACCAACTCCGTCATCAAATCTCTGAAATAGAGAAAGACGCTGACACCCTGAAGCGTAATATTCGGCTTAAGTTACCTCGAGGCTTATTTATGCCCGTCGATCGCACGGATATGCTCGAGTTACTGACGCAGCAAGATAAATTGGCCAATCTGTCCAAAGATATTGCCGGCCGAGTCATTGGTCGTCAGCTGCGTATGCCCCCAACAATGAATACCGCTTTCATTGCTTATGTACAACGGTGCCTAGATGCAGCCGCTCAAGCACGTCGGGTGATTAATGAGCTCGAAGAACTGCTTGAGACTGGATTTAAAGGACGCGAAGTCACCTTAGTGGCCGAAATGATTCATCAGTTGGATGTGATTGAAGATGATACTGACTCAATGCAAATCCAGCTTCGCCAGGCATTAATGGCCGTTGAGCAGGAGTACAACCCTGTTGACGTCATGTTCTTGTACAAAATCCTCGAGTGGGTCGGCGAAATTGCTGATCAAGCGCAACGTGTCGGTGCGCGCTTAGAGGTCATGCTTTCCCGTTCTTAACCGAGTGATGTAACAACAAGGTATTACAATGGAAATCCTGATGAATCACGGGACTATACTGATCATGGTCGCCGCGGCTTTTGGTTTTTTAATGGCGATTGGTATTGGTGCCAACGACGTCGCCAATGCAATGGGGACCTCCGTTGGTTCCAAAGCGCTGACCGTCAAGCAAGCCATTGTTGTGGCGATGATTTTTGAATTTGCTGGCGCGTATTTAGCCGGCGGTGAAGTCACAGACACCATACGAAAAGGGGTTATCGATACCAACTTATATGCTGATCAACCACTAGAATTGGTCTTTGGTATGATGTCGGCCTTACTCGCCGCCGGTACTTGGTTACTCCTTGCCTCATTTATGGGCTGGCCAGTCTCCACCACCCATTCGATAATCGGCGCGATCATTGGCTTTGCTTGCCTATCGGTTGGCTCTGAGGCGGTCGATTGGCATACCGTCCAAAGTATCGTTGGCAGTTGGGTGATCACCCCCTTTATCTCCGGTCTTTTTGCCTACTTTATTTTTCTTAGCGCCCAGCGCCTCATTTTTGACACTGACCGCCCCGTACTCAATGCAAAACGTTTTGTCCCCATTTATATGTTCCTCACCGCATTTATTAT
This sequence comes from Salinivibrio sp. AR647, assembly GCF_001995415.1. Taxonomy (NCBI): domain Bacteria; kingdom Pseudomonadati; phylum Pseudomonadota; class Gammaproteobacteria; order Vibrionales; family Vibrionaceae; genus Salinivibrio; species Salinivibrio sp. AR647. The sequence continues at coordinate 408,391 of NZ_MUFE01000001.1, forward strand.
TGCGATGGTGACCATTAAAAAAGGGCTCAAGCATGTTGGCTTGCATTTGACCACGTTAGAGTCAGTCAGTGCGTCAATTGTCTTGTCTGCACTGGTGATGTTTTTTGGCGTGTATTACATCTCTAGAAAATATCGCGGCGATGAGAGCCAAGGCTTTCAAGGCGTTGAGCGGATATTCAGCTTACTCATGGTCGTCACTGCCTGTGCCATGGCCTTCGCGCATGGTTCAAACGACGTAGCTAACGCCATTGGCCCCCTGTCAGCGATTGTGGCGACCGTGCAAAACCTCGGTACTGTGGCAGAAAAAGCACACATTGCTTGGTGGATTCTTCCGATGGGCGGTGCCGGCATTGTCATCGGCCTTGCGACCTTGGGGCATCGTGTCATGGCGACCGTTGGCTCAGGAATAACAGAACTCACACCAAGCCGCGGATTTGCCGCGCAATTAGCCACCGCGAGCACAGTCGTTTTAGCCTCGGGAACAGGCTTACCGATTTCGACCACGCAAACACTGGTCGGTGGGGTGCTAGGTGTTGGATTTGCCCGCGGTATTGCCGCACTCAACCTCGGCGTGGTGCGCAATATTGTTGCCTCGTGGCTCATCACGCTTCCAGCAGGCGCTTTATTAGCTGTGATCTTTTACCAAGTAATGATCACCTTCTTTGCCTAACAGTCGGCAGCGATGTCAAATCACGGTTAAAAAAAGGGGGGCATGGCTCCCCTTTCTTTTTAGCCTATGGCACTATGCCTAGCAAAGCCGATGTGTCCCACACTGAATAATGCAAAGGACCCCAGACGTGAAACACCTGTATTCTGCTCTCATATTGCTATTCGTTCTCGTCACCGCGCCGCAAGCCATGGCGGAGAACTATATTTCTGATGAATTATTTACCTATATGCACTCTGGCCCTGGTACACAATATCGCATTATCGGCAGTGTTGATGCAGGCGATAAAATCACTGTACTCAAGCGCGACCAAAATGCGGGCTATTCGCAAATTGTCGATAGTCGCGGCCGTAAAGGCTGGGTGAAAAGTGACTTCGTCACCACTCAACCTGGCTTGAAAGAACGTGTACCTGCGCTTGAAGCCGAGCTCAAAAAAGTAAAAACAGCCTTATCGAGTGCACAGGATGATGCCAAAGCACAACAAAAAGGGTTGGTTGAGTCGCTTAAAAAGCGTAATGCGCAAATCGAGAAGCTAGAAACACACAGCAGCGAACTCAATAAAAAGCTGATTGATGCACAAAATGAAATTCGTGCTTTGCGTGCAAAAATTGATACGCAAAAAGATGACTTATTAATGCGCTGGTTCACCTACGGCGGCATGGTGGCCGGCGGCGGCTTACTGTTTGGCCTTGTGCTGYCACATCTTATCCCACGTAAAAAACGTCGCCGTGACGGCTGGGCATAATCAATCTCCGATAAATAGGCTGCGTTTGCAGCCTATTTTATTTAGATCGCCACGTTTATATCGTTTACGTTTTATCCCGCGTTTTTACTATCCCGTCGTTGATGAGCAATCCCGTCGTTGATGAGCAACCCCATCTTTCATTGGCTAGCTAACGATTAGCCATCCAACGGTAACCATTATCAGCACACGGTGGGCGTGCTGCTACGCTATATGTATACTTCTATGAAGGTATGACTCAGCATCTTTGCTGTTTCTTCACTTTCTGCAACCAAGGAGCTTTGTGTGAAACACTATCTTGTCGGCGGCGCGGTACGCGATGCGTTGTTAAGTTTACCGGTCACGGACAAAGATTGGGTCGTGGTGGGCGCGACAGTGAAGCAAATGCAAGCCTCAGGCTATCAACAAGTTGGCCAAGACTTCCCAGTCTTTTTGCATCCAGAAACGCATGAAGAGTACGCATTAGCACGCACAGAGCGTAAATCGGGCCAAGGCTACACCGGTTTTGTGTGTGACTTTTCGCCAGATATCTCGTTAGAGGCCGATCTTCAGCGGCGTGATCTCACTATAAACGCCATTGCCCAAGATGAAGATGGCACCTTGATTGACCCTTATGGCGGTCAGCAAGATTTGCACAACCGGATGTTACGTCATGTATCGCCCGCCTTTAGCGAAGATCCATTGCGCGTGCTACGTGTGGCACGATTTGCCGCCCGCTTTGCGCCTCTCGGCTTCACCATTGCCGACGATACATTGGCGCTGATGAAAGCGATGGTCGCCAAGGGCGAACTTGCCCACCTCACCCCAGAGCGAGTTTGGCGGGAGTGGGAGAAAGCGCTTGGCAGTGATCGTCCCGATGTGTTTCTTGCTGTGCTGCGCGATTGTGGTGCACTTGCGGTAGTGATTCCTGAAATCGACGCCCTGTACGGCGTGCCGAATCCTGCCAACTGGCACCCTGAGATCGATACCGGCATCCACACTGAAATGGTCAGCCGTTATGCCGCCTCGTTGACCGATGACAAATGCATTCGCTTTGCTGCACAAGTCCATGATCTCGGTAAAGCCCTCACCCCTTCCTCCATCTTGCCCGGCCATCGCGGCCATGGCGATCGCGGGCTGCCGGTGATAAAAGAGCTGTGCGAGCGGCTTAAAATCCCCAATCAATGCAGAGATTTAGCCTTGGTAGTCAGTGCACATCACTCTAAGATCCATAAATGCGATCAACTCAGCCCCGAGCATTGGGTGGCATTATTTAATCAAATTGATGCGTGGCGAAAACCTGAACGGGTTGAGCAATTGGCCTTGGCATGTTTAGCCGATGTGCGTGGCCGCAAGGGACGTGAAAATTATCATTACCCGCAAGCCGATGCCTTACGTGAGCGCTTTGCCTGTGCCGAGAACGTCGATGTAAAGCCGATTGTCGACGCTGGCTTTAAAGGGGCAGCGATCCGTGATGAGCTTCATCGCCAACGCATTCAGGCGATTGCGGCATGCGCTGCGCCAAGCGATCAGCAAATCGCGGGCACACCCTATTAACGAAACTCACGCGACGTGACCGACAAGGTGGTGAGCTTAGGGGTAAGGTCAATCAACTTACCGGCAATTACATGCACCACCTCGCCCTGACGCTCGACAATGCCATGCACTTTCAACACCTTGGCTTGCATAAAAGCACGGGATTGCGCCCGTGCCGTCCCCGCCCAGACCACCACATTAATATTGCCGGTATCATCTTCCAAGGTGACAAAGGTTACACCACTGGCGGTACCTGGTGATTGCTTGCCCGTCACCACGCCCGCCACCGCGACCCAGCTTTGCGGCGCACACTGTGATAACTCAACGCCGCGGGTAAAACGGCCCAGCGTGCCGGCTTGCGCCATCAAACGAATAGGATGATCGGTGAGCGACAGCCCCAAGGCCGCGTAATCTTCAATCAAGTTCTGCCACTGGGAAGGCGAATGAGGCAAGACAACCTCATCGTCACTGGTGGCCAGTAGCGGCAGTTGCCGCTGCTGATCCATCAGTGCCCAGCGCGCCTGATAGCGATTGCCAGCCAGCGCCGCCAATGCGCCACTGCTGGCTAGGGCTTGATAGGCATCGCGGTCAAGGTTAATTTCTTGCAGTGCCGACAAAGACGCAAACCCCGACTCTGGACGATGGACCAGCAATCGGTCTATCGCCGCCGCACTCAACCCTTTGACTAATCGCAATCCCAGCCGCACGCCCCAGTGATCGTCGACCTTTTCTAAGCAATGATCCGCCCCCGAGTGTTGCACACAAACCGGCAACACAGGCACCTGATGGCGCGTGGCGTCTTGCATCAGTTGTGACGGCGAGTAAAACCCCATCGGCTGGCTATTGAGCAAGGCGGTATAAAACGCGGCGGGATAATAATGCTTCAGCCACGCCGATACATAGGCCAAGACCGCAAACGACGCCGAGTGGCTTTCTGGGAAACCATAATCACCAAACCCACAGATTTGCCGGTAAAGCTGCTCGGCAAAGTCGACGCGATAGCCACGCGCGGTCATCCCAGTAATCAATTTGTCGCGAAACGGCGCCAGTCCACCCTTTTTCTTCCATGCGGCCATCGCACGACGCAGCTGATCCGCTTCGCCACCAGAAAAACCGGCTGCAACCATCGCCAGTTTGATCACCTGCTCTTGAAAAATGGGCACTCCAAGCGTACGCGCCAGCACTTGCTCAACCGCTTTGGACGGGTAGCTCACCACTTCTTCCCCATCACGGCGCTTTAAATACGGATGCACCATGTCACCTTGAATCGGGCCSGGGCGGACAATGGCAATTTGGATCACCAAATCATAATAACAAGCCGGTTTGAGCCGCGGTAGCATACTCATTTGTGCCCGTGACTCAATTTGAAATACCCCTACGGTATCGGCGTTCTGAATGCGCGCAAACACCGCCGGATCATCGCCTTGTTGAGTGATCGCCGCCAAACTCAAGCGAGGGCCACCGGTTTGGGCAATCAAATCAAAGGTACGTCGAATCGCGGTGAGCATACCCAGCGCCAGTACGTCGACTTTCATCAGATGCAGTGTTTCCAGATCGTCTTTATCCCACTGGATCACCGTCCGCTCTGCCATCGCCGCATTTTCCACCGGCACCAACTCATACAAAGGCCCATCTGCAATCACAAAGCCACCGACATGCTGAGAAAGGTGGCGCGGAAAGCCGATCAATGCCTGGGTAAGCGACAGCCATTGTTGGCTTTTCGCGCTTTTAGGATCCAGGCCCAACTGTTGAAGTTGCTGCGTCCAAGGCTGAGTTTTATCGCGCCGATTGAGGTTTTGAATAAAAAAATCAATCTGGCTAGCGGGGATCGCCAACGCTTTGCCCACATCACGCAGTGCACTTTTAAGCCGATAACGGATCACGGTTGCCGCTAAGGCAGTCCGCTCACGGCCATATTTTTGATACAAATACTGGATCACTTCTTCACGACGCTGGTGCTCAAAGTCGACATCAATATCCGGCGGCTCGTCGCGCTCTTTGCTAATAAAGCGCTCAAACAGCACATCGACTTTGCACGGATCCACCGCGGTGATCCCTAAGCAATAACACACCACCGAGTTCGCCGCCGAGCCGCGTCCTTGGTATAAGATCCCACGCGATTGAGCAAAGCGCACCAGATCGTAAATGGTCAAAAAGTAATACGGGTAATCGAGCGCCTCGATAAGCGCGAGCTCTTTTTCAATGATGGCTCCCACGTCACTGGGTACCCCCTTGGGGAAACGCTGCTGTGCACCTTGCTTGACCGCGTCACGCAGATACGCCATCGCAGACTCGCCGGTTGGCACCACTTCTTTGGGGTAGCTGTATTTGAGGCTCGCCAAGGAGAACTGACACTGAGCGGCAATCTTGGCACTTTCCGCTAGCCACTCGGGTGGGAATAGAGTCTGTAACTTAGATAGCGGGCGTAAAGCCCGCTCTGCATTGGGCAATAAAGTCTGCCCCAATTCAGCCACAGGCTGACGATGCCAAATCGCGGTTAAAGTATGATGTAATGCTAGTCGCTCAGGGTGATGCATCTGCACATCACCACACGCTGTCACACAAAGTTGATACTGGCTTGCCAGCATGCGACAGTGCGCCAGATACGGATGATCGTGTTCTGCTAAATCGCGGCGCACAGCCAGGTACAAGCGCTCAGCATGATAACGCAGCAGCCACGTCGCCCAGTGATGATCACTCTCCGCGCCACTGGGTAGCCATAGCACCAAGCCATGACGTATCGACATCAGATCCCACTCGCTCAGCTGGTAATCGCCTTTGTGACTGCGCCGCCGCGCATTGGTGATAATCCGACACAGCTCTTGGTAAGCCGCTTGGGTGGGACACAGTAGAACAACATCTAACGCCTGCAGACGAAAGCGACTGCCTATGATCAGCGAAAGCTGCGGATAATCACGCTGAGCTTGATACGCACGCACCACGCCTGCGACCGAGCATTCATCGGTGATCGCGAGCGCTTGATAGTCCAATGCCGCCGCTTGCGCCACCAGCTCTTCCGGGTGTGAGGCGCCCACAAGAAAGGAGAAATTGCTACAACATACCAGCTCGGCATACGTACTCATCGCTTCACCCCTAACTAAACCAGCCGTGTAAAAACCAAGTTTGCTCTGGCGTGCGAAACACCCACAACCATTGCTGCTGGGCATTTTGGGCAATAAAGTAATCGCGCTGGATAGGCGCATCTTCCCACCAGCCCGTGACAATCCGCTCCGGCCCTTCACGTAAAGTGACCTTACCCACCAGTGGCGTAGGCTGCGGCAATAATAAACTTGGACGCGGGCGCGTCGGCACCGACGTTGGCTGAGTAACGCGTTGATGATGCGGTAGATGCTGACTCGCGGCCTCGGGACGGTGATGATCCACATACGCTAACCGCATGACCGCCTCCTCCCCTAATCGGGCCGCCAGAGTCGCAACCAACTCATCGCGGTTTTGATCACCTTGCTGCGGGCTAAACAGATCCACTTGGCCGGGTTGGTGGCAATCGATGTGCGTGGCAGCCACACTCACCGCCGTTACTGGCTGGCTTACTTGCCATGACGCCAGGCGTAAACGCACCAACGTCATCCAGCGATCGGGGTCTTTCTCACCATGCGCGGCCACCACGGAAAGGGTTTCTTCGCGATTATCACGCAAGCTAAACCCCAACGTCAGCGCAGGCGTGCAAGCACTACGTTGCTCAAGAAAGTGACACAGTGCCGATACCAAGTTATCGATGATCGGCAATAAATGAGCTTGCTCACTAAGCTCAAACAACAAAATCCGTTGCTGAAAAAATTGCAGCGGTGGCTGAAAATAATTCAGTGGCGTCGGCTTATCGCCACTCACTTCGGCAAGATAATCCACCACTGTGCGGGGAAAACGTCGCATCAGCGAAGCGGTAGGCAAGGCGATAAGCTCACCTAACTGAGAGAAGCCTAGACGCGTAAACTGGGGTTTCACCGTCTCCGGTAAAGGGGCAGCGGCCAACGGCAATTGCTGCAACGCTACCTGCAAATGCTCGGGGTCGGTACTGACCTTGCCTGCGTAGCCATACGCCATAAGCTCGGCGGCACGCGGCGTTTGGCCCACACCAGCCTGATAACGGATGCCATTTTCAACCAACGTTTGAGTCACTGCCTGCCATAGCGGGGGAAACCCTTGATATAGCGCTAACATCGGTGACACGTGTAGCCATAAACCTTTAGGCGGATTAAGACTGATTTCCGCGACCAACGGATAAAGCTGTGTGGCGATCTGCTCAAGCGCGGACTGCTCTTTCTTCGCGCAATAAGGGTAGACCGCGAGCTGATGACACATAAGCGCTGCGGCCCCTAACCCCATACCGGTATTCAGACCGTGTGTGTTAGCCGCCACAGAGAGCTGCACTAAACGGCCTTCTTGCTCGCTAACCAGCCCCACCGCCTGCTCAGGTGACGGCACATAGAGGCTATCTAACAACAAGCTCGGGCAATGTAGGTACAGCCACAGAGTCATCACGCTTGCTCCCGCTGTTGCCGTGAGGGGAAGGCGAGCAAATTATCTGCGCTGCTCGGCCAAGTCACCAAAGCGGACCATTGCTCGCACCAATCGAGAGTAAACGGGGCCGGTGGCCATTGGCCGCGACAATAGCGCACCGTGACCGTTACGCCACATGCAGAAGGGGCTAGCGCCATGCTTAAATCGACCGGCAAGCTCAATGAATACGTCTGCTGGCGGCGTAACAGTACCACCGCACATTGGCCATGTTCGGCCGCCAATTTTAGACGCTTCACTTGCCCCACCGTGAGCGAAGATGGCCATAACACTACCGCCTGACACGCACCACTGCGCGCCGCTTGCTCGGCTGCCCACAGCGCATGTTGATCGCTGTCGGGATACACTAGCAAGGTGTTTTCTGTCGGATAACCTTGCTGATGCAACATTGCCGCATTAATGCCGACCGGAGGACGGATCCAGGCGATCTCTTTACCGGTAGCGCGATACAGCGCAGGCAATACTAGCCGCAGCTCACCAACGCCAAAATCACTGATGATATCCGTAACCCCTGGAGTAGGGATCCCACCCAGACGCTGATCAAACGCGGCATAACCGGTCGCTTGCTTATCGGGTAACTCAGCCATTAGCGGACGCTGACTAGCACGCCATAGGCCGTGTTGTTGGGCTAATTGTTCGAGCGTTTTCATCATTAAAATACCTGTATATATATACAGTATATTTAACTTTCGTCGCGCTGCAAGAGAAAGCAAAAGAAAAACCAGTGCACGCCCTATAACCGGTTGATAAAAAAACGCCCCCTAAAAAGGAGCCGACTTTCTTGGTGGGATGTTGTGTCTGATAAGGTATAACGCGCTAAGGGGATTACATCGCTGAAATAGGCGTCTTCACCGATTGAGACGAGGCGAGCATTACTTGGTTACGTCCTCGGTGCTTAGCGCGATACATCAACACATCTGCCGCATGAATCAAAGCATCAAGCTCTAACGCGTCCATATCATCGGTAACATCACTGGCAATGATTGCACCGATACTGACCGTTACCCGTATATCAGCACCGTCAAACTCAAATACACTATCCGCCACATCGCAGCGAATATGATTCGCTATTTCAATCAAGGCATCTAAATTTGGTGTTGGACAGAGCACACAGAACTCTTCGCCTCCCAGACGTGCTGCAGCGCCTTTTTTGACTAATCGCTTTAAGTAGCTGGCAAGGTGCACCAACACTTTATCGCCTTGCATATGCCCGTAGGTATCGTTGACTTGTTTGAAATGGTCAAGATCAATCAGGATCAATCCCATTTCTTGCTGACGGCTAAGTTTGGGCTTTTGACGTGAAAAGTAAGCGTCTAAACCACGACGGTTTAACAGCTGCGTTAAAGGATCCGTATTAGCAAACTCTCGCAGACGTGAATTGGCTTGGCGCAGCGCAACAGTCCGCTTATACACCATACGCTTTAGAATAAAAATATAGGTCACCGCGCCTAATAGCACCGCAAGAGCGATACTCGGGATAAGCCAAGTGGGATAGGCTTCGACGCGTTCGGTATTAATCCATTTTTGTTTAATACGCAGTAACTCTTGTGCGGGGATGTTATCAATGCCGGCACGTATCTCGTTCAGTAGTGCTTGATTACCTTTAGGTACCGCCGCATAAATCGGACGCGTATACAGCACTTGATCGGCAACAAACGCCAGCGGCTTACCTTGCGTCAAAAAATAAAAGTTTGCGGTTTGGCTATCGGCAACGAGTGCACTGATTTCGCCATCGAGCGCGGCACTAAATAACGTTTCATTACGCCGAAAGCGTCTTTGCTTCACATTAGGATAATGTTCAGCTAAAAACCAAGATTCGTAGCTGCCAGCCACCACGCCAACCACTTTGTCTGCGGCTAACGGATCTTTACTAACTTGTCCCGCCTGATTTTGCACATATAAAGACCCATTAGTATTGAAGATAGGCGCCACATAATCCAAATAGGTTTCACGTTCGGGAGACTTGAGTAACCCCGCGTGAACGCGATTGCCTCCCTCTTTCATATACGAAAGGGAGTCAGCCCAGTCGAGCAGCATAAACTGAATCGATTCGTGATTGTATTTAGCGTAAGCCTGCCAAAAATCAATCAATAAGCCTTTGGGTTGACCATTACCCGGTATGTAGCTGTAGGGTTTCCATTCAGACGAATGCGCAACGACTAGTATGTCTTTTTCTTCTGACAGATACGCGTCGTCAGCCCATGCAAACGTACTTGCATACGTGCAGGCTATAAGCAGCATCCCTGTCAAAAACCGTAAAATACGCGCAAACATTGTTAGGCAGCCCATGAAAAGAGTCTTGATGGTAGATAAATTCTTACAGAACGCAAAAGACTTAATAAAAAAGCATGATCCAGTTCAAATTGGAAGCCAGATCACACCATATAATGTCAAGTTAGACATTAACGGTATAGAAACTAATCAAAAAGGAATACGTCGTATGGTAAAGGAGCGCGCGTCAACAGAAAGCGTAATCAATACAAAAATATCTTACCCCCCTCATTAACCTGTCATGCTGTTGTAATGATTTAAATCGGTAGTTGTGGTAAATTTACGCGCCCAAATGGAGAAAGGGGCTTGGATATTCAGATCGCGTGCTTTAAGTCTTCTAATCGATAGCGGCTTTATTGCCCGTGATCAACATAGATCACCGCAGACCATCTATACTCACAGGCGATAAACAGTGATGTTACCCCAGCTATCCTAGTTGCGGTAACGCCATTGAAAAATGCAGAGGTTTCGCTTTCACAGCTACTTGAGCAAAAAGTGCGTGGTAAAATTACACTTTTTCAGTGTGTTGTGAGAAAGCACCAAGCTTATGTTTCAATTTTTGACCGGAGAAATGTGTCGATGAAAAAGACCAAAATCGTATGTACGATTGGCCCAAAAACCGAATCTGAAGAGATGCTGACTCAGCTTGTTGAAGCTGGTATGAACGTTATGCGCCTTAACTTCTCACACGGTGACTATCAAGAGCACGGTGCTCGTATTGCTAACCTACGTAACGTGATGAAGCAAACGGGTAAACAAGCCGCTATCTTGCTGGATACTAAAGGTCCAGAGATCCGTACGGTAAAACTAGAAAATGGCGACGATGTCATGCTAGAAGCCGGTCAAACCTTCACTTTCACCACAGATACCTCTGTCGTGGGCAATAAAGATCGCGTTGCGGTCACTTACGAAGGTTTACCTCAGGATTTAAAAGCGGGTAATACTGTCTTAGTCGATGATGGTCTGCTTGAGATGGAAGTACTAGAAACGACTGAAAAAGAAGTGGTTTGTAAAGTACTGAACAATGGCGAGCTAGGTGAAAACAAAGGCGTTAATCTGCCAGGCGTTTCCGTTAGCCTTCCGGCATTGGCAGAAAAAGACAAGTCTGATCTTAAATTCGGCTGTGAGCAAGGTGTTGATTTTGTTGCCGCTTCATTTATCCGTAAAAAAGAAGACGTGGAAGAAATCCGCGAGCTACTCGCCCAAAACGGTGGCAGCGACATCAAAATCATCTCTAAAATCGAAAACCAAGAAGGTGTCGACAACTTTGACGCTATCTTAGAGGCCTCAGACGGCATCATGGTTGCTCGTGGTGATCTGGGTGTAGAAATCCCGGTTGAAGAAGTGATCTTCGCGCAGAAGATGATGATCGAAAAATGTAACCGTGCTCGCAAGCTGGTTATTACCGCAACACAAATGCTGGATTCGATGATCAAAAACCCACGTCCAACCCGTGCTGAAGCCGGTGACGTGGCGAATGCTATCATGGATGGTACCGATGCCGTCATGCTGTCAGGGGAATCTGCAAAAGGTAAGTACCCATTAGAAGCGGTAAGCATCATGGCGCAAATCTGTGAGCGTACAGACCGTCAAATGTCACCTGCGTTGGGTTCTCGTCTCGATAGCAGCCGTCTGCGCATCACCGAAGCGGTCTGTAAAGGCGCTGTCGATACATCTCAAAAACTGGGCGCACCTTTGATTGTCGTTGCGACCGAAGCGGGCAAATCAGCACGCTCAGTACGTAAGTACTTCCCAACGGCTAATATCATCGCGGTAACCACTAATCCGAAAACAGCCGCACACTTGTGTCTGACTAAAGGGGTGACGCCCGTGATGATCGAAAGCATCGACAGCACGGATGAGTTCTACCGTCGCGGTAAAACCATCTCTCTCGAATCAGGCTTGGCCAACAAAGGCGATATCGTCGTGATGGTGTCCGGTGCTTTAGTTCCTTCAGGCACAACCAATACTACATCAGTGCACGTGCTGTAATTGATCGTACTTATATAGTAAAAGCGATAACAAAATTTACGCCTCGACTATGTCGGGGCGTTTTTTTATCTGCGCTTACCAGTGGACAATTTCTTTGAAGTGCGTTTTGATCAATACCGCTAACGGCACTAAATAAATCGCGCTAAGCTTTAATGCCAATACCGCGAGCGTCAAGGTGGTCATGCGCACTAGGCACTTATTGATGGTTTGTACGACAGGATGGCTCATCATCATTTCAGTCTAAAAAGGTCGTTGTTCAAAAATCAGGCTGTAGTTTACAAATTAATCAATAAATCGCAAGCGCCAATCACGGCTGTTATCATGACAAGTAAAGGCGCTGTGTCTAAGCCACTGATTTAACGCTATCACAGAGAAAAAGATGACAAAACCATTAACCATTTTGGATATTGCCCGCTTAGCCGGGGTCGGGAAATCGACCGTATCCCGTGTGTTAAACAATGACGCACGCGTTAAAGACAGCACACGCGCTAAAGTGCAAGCGGTGATCGACCAACACGACTTTCTCCCTTCTAAATCCGCGCGGGCGATGCGAGCACAACGCAGTGGTGTTGTGGGTGTGATTGTAGCTAAGCTGAGCTCCAACTCCGAAAATACCGCGCTGACTGGCTTGCTCAATACCTTGTATGCCAGAGGCTATGACGCCGCGATTATGGAAACGCAATTTTCGCAACAAAAAGCGCAAGCGCATCTGGATGTACTAAAACGCCGTAATGTCGATGGAATTATCTTTTTTGGTTTTTCTGGCTGCGATCTCAATGCGTTAGCGCCCTTTGCTCCAAACTGCGTCGTACTGGCTGTTGATAGTCAGCAATACGCCAGTGTCAGTTACGACAACCAAGGCGCAGTCACACAAGTGATGAACCATTTTTATCATCAAGGATGTCGTCATATTGCCTTCTTGGGGATTGATGAGCGCGATGAAACCACAGGTCTCGCCCGCTCTGATGCGTATCAGCATTTCTGCCAAACCCACCAGCTTTCACCACAACTCCATCGTTGTGAGATGAGTCTGCATGCCGCCTATGCCGCGACGGATTGTTTGTTAACCCCGCAGACTGACGCCATTGTCTGCGCCTCCGACACCCTCGCTTTGGGAGTCGCAAAACGCCTACAAACCCTAAATCAAGAAAACATCGCCATTGGCGGCATTGGCAATCATGACATGCTACGCTTTATGTTCCCACGCGCAGTCAGTGTGGAGCTGGGTTACCATCAAGCGGGTCAGCATGCAGCCGAGCTATTGCTCAAGCAGCTTGATGAAACGCCTACTGAGATCACGCATTGGACACAACCGTGTCATCTCGTGGTGCCCTAACCTTTTCTCCACACGATGAATCAAGCAGTTAAAAAATTCTGTGTGATGGTTTTCAAATAATGGGAACGATTCCACTGATAAATTCGATCGTACGATCCATAATCAGTGGGAACGTTACCAATGAATACCCTACAGCAATACAGGATTGCTTATGAGCCAGATAGATAAAAAAGCCGTTGACCAATTGGTTACTCATATTGGCGGCAAAGACAACATTGCAACCGTAAGCCACTGCCTCACCCGTTTACGTTTCGTGTTAAACGATCCGGAGAAAGCCGATGTCGCAGCGATTGAAGCGATCCCCATGGTGAAAGGCTGCTTTACCAGTGCCGGTCAATTTCAAGTGGTGATCGGCACCAGCGTCGACCAAGCTTTCGCGCTGTTACAACAAGCCACCGGCGTCGAGGGCCAATCAAAAGACGAAGCCAAACAAGCGGCTCGCCAAAATATGAGCCTAACTGAACGTGCGATTTCACACCTCGCGGAAATTTTTGTTCCCCTTCTTCCCGCGATCATCACCGGCGGTCTGATCCTCGGCTTCCGTAATGTGATCGGTGATATCCGCATGTTCGATGGCAAAACCCTGACCGAGATCAGCGAGTTTTGGGCCACCGCTCACGGCTTCTTATGGCTGCTTGGCGAAGCCATCTTCCACTTCCTGCCTGTCGGTGTCTGTTGGGCGACGGTGAGAAAAATGGGCGGTACGCCAATCTTGGGTATCGTGCTCGGTATTACCCTAGTATCACCCCAGTTGATGAACGCTTACCTTATCGGTAAAGAAATCCCCGAAGTGTGGGACTTTGGCTGGTTCTCGATTGAAAAAGTCGGTTATCAAGCGCAGGTGATCCCGGCGATGTTTGCGGGGATGGCGTTGGCATTTATCGAAACCCAGTTAAAACGGATTATTCCAGATTACCTCTATCTTGTGGTGGTGCCGTTTGTCGCGCTGCTGACTTCCGTGATCTTGGCACACACCTTGATTGGCCCATTTGGCCGCGAAATCGGTAATGGTGTCGCCTTCTTAGCCCGTTCGGCGATGACCGGCGATTACGCTTACATAGGTGCGGCTCTGTTCGGCTTCCTTTATGCACCTTTAGTGATCACAGGTGTTCACCACACCACCAACGCGGTGGACTTGCAGCTGATGCAAGAAATGAACGGTACCCCTATTTGGCCACTGATTGCCCTGTCCAACATTGCACAAGCCTCGGCGGTGGTCGGGATCATTTGGATGAGCAAAAAAGAAAACGAGCGCGAAATATCGGTGCCTGCCGCGATTTCTGCCTACCTTGGCGTCACGGAGCCGGCCATGTACGGGATTAACTTACGTTACAAATTCCCGATGCTATGCGCCATGGTTGGCTCGGCCCTAGCGGCGATTGTGTGTGGTCTTTCCGGCGTGATGGCCAACGGCATTGGTGTGGGTGGCCTGCCAGGTATTTTATCCATTCAGCCACAGTTCTGGGGTGTTTATGCGGTCGCGATGCTGATAGCCATTATCGTGCCCATTGCACTCACCGCCTTTATGTATCGCCGCCAAGCCAGCAAAGGCAAACTGGCCGTCATCTAATTCCCCTTCAGTCTGCGGGGAGGGAACGCTCCCCGCTTTTTTTAGCGTTAAGAGAGACATTATGCACGCAAATCCCTGGTGGAAAACGGCCACCATTTATCAGATTTATCCAAAGAGCTTCCGTGATACCACGCAAACAGGGACAGGTGATCTGCCAGGCATTATCGAAAAGCTGGACTACTTTTCGACCTTGGGCATCGACGCCTTGTGGCTCACCCCCATTTATGTATCGCCACAAGTCGATAACGGCTACGACATTGCCGATTATTACGCGATTGATCCTAGCCTAGGCACCATGGACGACTTCGACACCTTGCTGGCCGAAGCGCATAAACGCGACATCCGCATCATCATGGATATTGTGATTAACCATACCTCAACCGAGCACCCCTGGTTTCAATCAGCGCTTGCCAGCAAGGACAGCCCCTATCGCGACTATTACATCTGGAAAGATCCGGTTAACGGCGGCGTTCCAAACAACTGGCAATCAAAATTTGGCGGTAGCGCGTGGCAATGGCATGAACCGACCGGTCAGTATTACCTTCATTTATTTGCCACCGAGCAAGCCGATCTTAACTGGGAAAACCCAGCGGTGCGGACCGCCGTCAAAGACGTGATGGCTTTTTGGGCAGAAAAAGGCGTGGATGGCTTTCGACTCGATGTGATCAATTTGATCTCCAAAGATCAGTCGTTCCCCGACGATCACCAAGGCGATGGTCGCCGTTTTTATACCGACGGCCCCCGCGTTCACGAATACTTGCAAGAGATCAGCCGCGATATTTTCCAGCGTTACGGCAGCGTCACCGTGGGCGAGATGTCTTCGACCACCTTAGAGCACTGTCAGCAGTATTCCGCGCCAGATGGCAAAGAGCTCTCCATGGTGTTTAACTTCCACCACTTAAAAGTCGATTACCCGGGCGGTGAGAAGTGGCGACTGGCGCCGTTTGACTTCTTAGCCCTAAAACAGCTGTTCCGCACTTGGCAGCACGGCCTGCATAATCAAGGTTGGGGCGCATTATTTTGGTGTAACCACGACCAACCACGTGTGGTCAGCCGCTTTGGTGATGACCGCCACCACCGGGTCGAATCAGCCAAAATGCTCGCCACTGCGATACATATGC
Organism: Salinivibrio sp. AR647; assembly: GCF_001995415.1. Classification (NCBI taxonomy): domain Bacteria; kingdom Pseudomonadati; phylum Pseudomonadota; class Gammaproteobacteria; order Vibrionales; family Vibrionaceae; genus Salinivibrio; species Salinivibrio sp. AR647. Next base: position 424,141 of record NZ_MUFE01000001.1, read on the forward strand.
AGCAAGGCACACCTTACGTGTATCAAGGGGAAGAAATTGGCATGACCAACCCTGGCTATCAACATATTGATGACTATCAAGACGTCGAAAGTCGCAACATGCACCGTCTGCTTTGCGACCAAGGCATGCCTGAAGGGGAAGTGTTGGCCATTCTCGCTGCACGCTCACGCGACAATTCACGCACGCCCATGCAGTGGAACAGCTCAGCAAACGCCGGTTTTACTCAAGGCACACCCTGGCTAAAACCTGCGCCTAACTATGTTGACGTCAATGTCGACACCGCACTGGCGGATAAAGACTCGGTGTTCTATCACTACAAGCAGCTGATTTCCCTACGTAAAACCTTACCCGTGATCCGTGAGGGAGATTATCAGGACTTGCTGCCTGACCACCCACAATTGCTCGCGTATCGTCGCGACAACGGTGATAGCCAACTGGTAGTAGTGTGTAACTTTTATGGCGAACCGGTCACAGCGACCTTGCCTATCGCCCCTGCTCCGAACGCAGACTTGGTGAGCCATAATTACCCAGAAGCCAAGCCATTGATGCCAGAAATGCAACTGGCACCCTATGAAGCCTTGGTGTATTTGATTAATCCCGCTTAACCGACACAAAAATGGCACGCCTTGGCGTGCCATTTTTCTACCACGATCAGTTGCTTTGGTTACTGGCGCAGCGCTCTTTCGCCGCGAGCAATGCCCACCACACCACTGCGTGCAACTTCAATGATCTCGGTAATTTCACCCACCGCGCGAATAAAGGCATCCAGCTTGTCACTGTCACCGGTCAACTGCACGGTGTAAAGCGAGTTCGTGACATCGACAATCTGCCCGCGGAAAATATCGGCGGTGCGTTTTACCTCCGCGCGGGCAAAGCCGCTGGCTTTTACTTTCACCAACGCCAGTTCACGCTCAATGTGATCGCTCTCGGTGACATTGCTCACTTTCAGCACATCAATCAGCTTGTGCAGGTGCTTTTCGATTTGCTCGCGGTCCGCGTCGCTCACCACCGAGGTGGTGATATTCAAGCGCGACAAGGTCGCATCATCGGTGGGTGATACCGTCAGTGATTCAATGTTGTAGCCACGCTGAGAGAATAACCCCACAACCCGCGACAAGGCACCTGGTTCGTTTTCCATTAAAACCGATACAATACTGCGCATTAGGTTCTCTCCGTTTTGCTCAACCACATTTCATTCATCGCCCCACCGCGTACCTGCATTGGATATACATGCTCGGTTTCATCAACATGGATATCGACAAACACCAAACGATCTTTCATTGCCAGCGCCTTTTCTAGGCCAGCTTCCAGCTCAGACGGATGATTAATGCGCATCCCTACATGCCCATAGGCCTCAGTGATCGCCGCAAAGTCCGGCACCGAGTCCATATAAGAGTGCGAGTGACGGCCTTGATAAATCATATCCTGCCATTGTTTGACCATCCCGAGGAAGCGGTTATTGAGGTTCACAATCACCACCGGAATGTCATATTGCAACGCGGTGGAGAGCTCCTGAATGTTCATCTGAATACTGCCATCACCGGTGACACACACCACCTGAGCGTCCGGGAGCGCGAACTTGACCCCCATGGCGGCGGGAAGCCCAAAGCCCATGGTGCCCAAGCCACCCGAGTTAATCCAACGGCGTGGCTTATCAAACGGATAATAAAGTGCGGCAAACATTTGATGCTGGCCGACATCCGAGGTCACATAGGCATCACCATGAGTGAGGCGGTACAAGGTTTCAATCACCTGCTGCGGTTTAATCCGCTCAGGATCAGCGACATATTGCAAACATTGGCGCTCACGCCAAATCTGAATATTGTGCCACCAGGTGCTGATCGCATCGCTGTCGTTGCTGCCTCCCTGCTCCACCAGCAATTTGAGCATGCTACTGAGCACAGCATCCGCAGAGCCGACAATAGGAATATCGGCCGAGACAGTTTTGGAAATGGTCGAGGGATCCACATCAATGTGCATGATGGTGGCATCGGGACAGTATTTTTCGAGATTATTGGTGGTGCGATCGTCAAACCGGACACCAATACCAAAAATCAGGTCGGCTTGGTGCATCGCCATGTTGGCTTCGTAGGTACCATGCATGCCCAGCATGCCCAGCGAATACTCATGGGTGCCGGGAAAGGCACCCAGCCCCATCAGGGTGCTAACCACCGGGATGTTCAAGCTTTCTGATAGCTGGCGGATTTGTTCGCCGCAATCAGCCATGATAGAGCCACCGCCGACATACAGCACCGGCTTTTTCGCCGCCAGTAGTGCTTTTAGTCCGCGCTTAATCTGCCCTTTATGGCCGGTTGTTGTCGGGTTGTAGGAGCGCATACGCACACTATCAGGATACTGATACGGATGCTTTTGCGCCGGATTGACCATGTCTTTGGGGATGTCCACCACCACAGGGCCGGGACGTCCAGTCGAGGCAAGATAAAAGGCTTTTTTGACAATATTGGGAATATCTTCAGCACGCTGGACTAAAAAGCTGTGTTTCACCACAGGACGAGAAATCCCCACCATGTCGCACTCTTGAAAGGCATCATTGCCAATCAAGCTACTCATCACCTGCCCAGAAAAAACCACCATGGGAATCGAGTCCATGTAGGCGGTGGCGATACCGGTAATCGCATTGGTTGCGCCTGGGCCTGAAGTCACCAGCACCACGCCTACTTCTCCGGTTGCGCGCGCGTAACCATCCGCCATATGCACGGCCGCTTGTTCGTGACGCACTAACACATGATCGATACCACTTTTTTCATGCAATGCATCGTAAATATCCAGCACCGACCCGCCTGGATAGCCAAAAATATGTTTTACGCCTTGATCGATCATGGAACGCACGATCATCTCGGCACCAGATAACATTTCCACTCTACGCCTCCCTGTTTGCATAGTTAGGACTTACTTTTAGCCTAATCCAGCTCCTTACACTTGGATGTACTGGTGGTGTGATCACACGGACATCAAAACCAAATACTGGCGGTAAGGTAGCGTTAGATTGTTCGTTGGCCCGCCTCGACAGAAACGACCTCCAATGTAACGTTTTATTTGCAAAACTGTCCATTGGCTAACCAGTATTTACATTTAATCACTAGATGTTGAGTGTATGTTGCTGGATTACGCTGATGAGAAGGGAGTAAATCGACAACATTCACTAAAAAAGCATCGGCTTGCGAGATTTGCTATTCCGACAAAAGGCGATAAAGAGGAGAAAAGGGATAAAAACAGCGTATGAGGAGGCTCACCAATGAGCCCCCTAGCTAGAAACCGTCAACGCTGGTACATGGCGTCGATATGATGCTGGTAACGCGACAGGATCACTTTACGACGCAACTTCATGGTTGGCGTAAGCTCACCACTGTGCATACAAAAGCCCTGTGGCAACAAGGTAAAGCGTTTGACTTGCTCAAATTTGGCCAATTCATGTTGCAAGCTTTGTAAACGCTTTTCAAACAAGGCCACCACATCAGAATGTTTTAACAGCTCTTTGCGATTTTGATATTCGATGTTAGCCGTTCGCGCCCACTCTTCTAAGGCATCAAAGCAAGGCACAATCAAGGCAGAGACAAAATGACGCGCCTCGGCCACCACCGCTATCTGATCGATAAAATGATCACGCACCAAAGCGCCTTCTACCCGCTGTGGTGCTATATACTTACCGCCTGACGTTTTCATCAGCTCTTTAATTCGGTCAGTGATAAATACATTGCCGTGAGCATCGAGATACCCCGCATCGCCGGTTTTCAAAAAACCATCCGCGGTAAAGGTGGCCGCCGTCGCATCGGGCTGATTGAAGTAGCCACGCATCACCATCGGCCCACGCACTTGAATTTCATTATCCTCACCGATGCGCAATTGGGCGCCGGGCATCGGAGAACCAATCGACTGGGGGTCAAAGCAGGTATCATCCCAACAAGACACGGTGGCCGTGGTTTCGGTCATGCCATAACCGAGCTTCACGTTAATACCGATTGCATGGAAAAACGCGCCAATGTCAGGGTCAAGACGCGCCCCACCGCATGGCATCAAGCGCATCTTGCCACCCAGCAGCGCACGCAACTTACTGAGTACCAGCTTGTCGGCCAACGCCAATTGCCATTGCTGGCGCCGCGACAGTGAATGGCCAGCACGTAACTGAGCAGCATGACGCTCGCCTTGGCGCAGGGCCCAACGGAATAAATGCGGTTTAACGCCGGTGGCTCGACTGAGTTTGTCGTGAATAGCTCCATGGATTTTTTCGTAAAAACGCGGTACGGCCGACATCACTGTTGGCTGAACCGACGCCAATGCCGATCGCACCTTTTGCGGGTCTGAGAGATAGGCATTGACCGCCCCACGATGTAAGACGTAATAGCTCCAGGCACGCTCAAAGACATGTGATAAGGGCAGAAACGCCAAAGAGACGTCATGCGGTTCAATGGCGAGCACCTGATCATGTACATCAAGCTGCGCCGCGACGTTGGCATAATCGAGCATGACCCCTTTGGGCTCCCCAGTAGTGCCTGAGGTATAAATCAAGGTGATCAGATCGTCCATGCAGCGTGCGTCAATGCGCGTCTCTAATTCGGCTTGATGACCACGATCGTCTTGCAATAACCAACTCGCCCAATCCCACACTTTAGGATGTGCTGGCACCGGCGTCTCTTGGCTTAACGCCACCACACCTTTGATGTTTGGGCATTGCTCCAACGCCGCTACCGCCATTTCCAATTGATCGTCACCCGCGAAAATCCATTGCACATCGGCATCGTTAATAATGTATGCCGCTTGCTGGGCCGTGCTGGTCGCGTAAATCGGCACCGGCACAGCGCGAATTTGCAGTGCGGCATAATCTAACATTGCCCACTTTTCACTGTTTGGCGCGAAGATAGCGACGGTTTGCTGAACCTGACAGCCGGCTTTGAGTAAACAGCGAGACAGTTGATCAACACGCTCGCCGAGTTGACGCCAGCTAATACTTGTCCACTGGTTGTGTTGCTGGAAGCGAATCGCTTCTCGCTGATGCTGAGTGCGAATTTGCTCACGAAGGCGGGTAACAATATGGTATTGGGTGTTCACTATGCTTCTCTTGGGCTCACCTTTAGGCGAACACTTGTACGCTCAAATAATAAAGCGAGTCTACTGACCGCTCGGGTAAAAACAAGCAAAATCGAGCGAATACTCTAGTGAAAATGTAAAAACGTGATTCAGCGGCGTTGAGGCGTTAATCAGTCACCTTGTGCATAACGGATCCTATTAACGGTTCAGCCGCTGTAACCTCAATCGGTTCGGCTCAACGCGTGTTGATAAGCGGTTGAAGTCTAAGATCGACTCTTCGACTGTTTCCGGATAATCAACCTGAGCCCACAAATGGTGAAATAGGCTGCGCGTCTGGCCCAACTCACCTTTGACTAGCCATTCCGCCAGAGCTTTAGCAACATCTGGGTATGCAATCGCGTCCACTGCAGGTGTCTGTAGCCATTCTCGGACAGCACGCGCATCCAAGCTATTCATAGTGTGCGCCAAGCCAAGCTGGGCGAGTGTCGCGACATTACTTAACTGCTCAAACTGACCAGACAGTGGTTTTAATAACAGTTTTTTACCCAACGTCAGCGCTTCAGACGGAAGTTCAAAGCCCCCATTCGCTATTACCCCCTGGCACTGATGTAGCGCCGAGTGAAAGCTTTCTTTGCCCAGCGGCATAAGCGTAAGGTTTTCTCGCTGCTCGGGCGCGCTTACCTCGGGGTGAAAGCAGACAAAAGGCTGGCTAAAGCGCAACAACAACTCACTGACCGCAGATAAAGATTCAAAGGGTAAATAGACCAGTACCGCCTTTTCCGCAACGGGCGACACCGTTGTTGCATTCGGCAGGCTGGTATCAATAATCGGGGGTAAAATCGCTTGGTTAAAGTGATACCAATGCAGGCCAATGGCATAGTCTGTTGGCGCAAAGTGGCGCATAATCAGACGATTAATCCAAGTTTCTCCGTGTTTGGGCACCGCGTGAGAAAACGCGGCTTGATGACTGATGGCTACCGAGGGTATTCCTTGTTGGCGCGCCGCCCACGCACTGATGGGTTCAAAATCAGAGATGACCTTATCATAGTCTGATACATCAAGCTGGCGTATATCGCGTCGCAGCTGTGCCAAGTGATTGTGTCTCGCCGTGGCCAACATATCAATTTTGCCATCGCGGCTCACAAAGCTCATCCCGGTAAAGGTCCGATAGTCACCGAATGGCGTCATATCAAAATAGTGCTCTGCCGGCCGACCAGAAAAAATAAAATCAACCTCGACATCGTACTCTGCCAAAGCACGCGCCATCGCTCGGGCTCGCGATATATGGCCGTTACCGGTTCCTTGAACACCGTATAAAAGCTTCATGAAAGACCTGCCATTCCGTAAAGATCCGCGGTGATGCTGTGCGCCAAGTTGGCACACATTATCCCTAACCCTGCGCCCACAATAATGTCGGTCACAAAATGCACACCCAGTAACACCCGAGAAATGCCAATCAAGCTCGCCCAAATAAATACAAACAGCGTGAGCGATGGGAAAAAGATGCTCAGCAAAGAGGCCATTAAAAAGGCACCTGCGGTGTGGCCTGATGGCATACTGTATAGGTCAGACGGCGTGATAAAGGCGGGTAGCTGCGAAGGACGTGTGCGCCGGAAACTGCGTTTTAATACCCAGTAAATTGGCAGCTCAATGGCAAATGCAGTGAGCCCCGTGAGTAAAAACCAGAGCCCCACGGCTTCTTGCAGCCACCAAGCAGCTAACCCCACCACGATATAAAGAGGCCCATCGCCCGAGTGGGAAACGGCACGGGCCACTTTGGCGGTGTCAGCGCTAAAGCGATGCGATAGGCAAAGTGTCGATACCGAGTGGTCAAAGCGTTGAATCGCAGCAAAGCGTCTCATGGTATCTCCCAATACAGCGAGCTGATGATTAAACATTAGCCAGCCGGTGTGACAGGTCGGTGACGTTATTGGGACATCTCAATGAATTTACTCTGCCCCGTCGCCGCTTAAGATCAGCTGTGTTGGCGTAAGTAAAATAATGCAGGGTGGACAAAGCCGCCCCAGACCACAGCACAAAAGTCTAACTTTTAGTGTAAAAAGCAGTTTAATTAACCGGTTTCTCGCCTTTGTATTGCGCAGAAAACGGGTTTTGTTTTTTTCAGATTGACGCTTTCCCCATCGCTCTGTTATTTCTGGTAACAGAATATTTACTGACGGACATCAGCATGACACTGTTTCACCTACGCCTCATTCTCCTCCTTATCGTGACCCAGTCGCGCGGGTAGGTTTTGGGCAGAAAACAGTGAATGCCAAATCTCAAAAACCCGCGCCAGACGCGGGTTTTTTTGTATCTAATGTCGCCAAAATAAAACATATCGCCAATTAAAGAGCCATGACGGCGGCCAGCAAACACAACAGGGAGTTACTCATGAGCGAGAACAGCCAAGTCATTCTGTTTGACACCACATTACGTGACGGCGAGCAGGCGTTGTCGGCAAGCTTAACGGTCAAAGAGAAACTGCAAATCGCGCAAGCTTTGGATCGTTTGAAAATAGACATCATTGAAGCTGGCTTTCCTGTGTCCTCTCCGGGCGACTTTGAGTCCGTACGTACCATTGCTCAGCATATGCAGCATGCCCGTGTCTGTGCTTTGTCTCGCGCTGTTCCTAAAGACATTGATGTGGCAGCGGAATCGCTCAAAGCCGCCGATGCTTTTCGTATCCACACCTTTTTGTCCACCTCTACCATTCATGTCAAAGACAAGCTTCGCCGCAGCTACGATGACGTAGTAGAAATGGGCGTGCGTGCGGTCAAACATGCGCGCCAGTATACGGATGATGTGGAGTTTTCCTGCGAAGATGCCGGACGCACCCCGATTGATAATTTATGCCGCATGGTCGAAGCAGCAATTGATGCTGGCGCCACCACGGTCAATATCCCAGATACAGTCGGCTATACGGTCCCCAGTGAGTTTGGCGATATCATTGCCAACCTGTTCAACCGCGTACCCAATATCGACAAAGCGGTGATTTCTGTTCATTGCCATGATGACTTGGGGATGTCGGTCGCCAACTCTATTGCCGCTGTACAGGCCGGCGCCCGCCAAGTCGAAGGCACGATTAATGGCATCGGCGAGCGCGCCGGTAACTGTGCGCTAGAAGAAATTGCAATGATCTTAAAAACCCGCGCTGACTTGTTAGGCGTGGAGACAGGCTTAAATCATACTGAAATCGCCCGCACCAGTAAGCTGGTTAGCCAACTTTGCAACATGCCAATCCAGCCCAACAAAGCCGTGGTCGGTACCAATGCCTTTAGCCACTCTTCTGGCATTCACCAAGATGGCATGCTGAAAAACAAAAATACCTACGAAATCATGACGCCAGAGTCGATTGGATTGGGTAAAAAATCATTGAATCTCACCAGTCGCTCCGGCCGCGCGGCGGTGAAAAGCCATATGGATAACCTTGGCTACAACGAGCAAGACTATGATTTGGAGACCTTGTATCAATCATTCTTGCAGTTAGCAGATCGTAAAGGTCAGGTGTTCGATTACGACTTAGAAGCTTTAATGTTCTTCAACAACCTCAAAGAAGAGGACGATTTTTATAAGCTCAACTATCTAGGCGTGCAATCGGGCAGCCTAATGGCGACCACCAGCATCAAGTTGCAATGTGGCGATGAAGAAAAACGCGAAGCGGCGATTGGAAACGGTCCCGTCGACGCCTTGTACCAGTGCATATATCGGATCACCGGCTATGACATTGAGCTGGATAAATTCGATCTGACCGCCAAAGGAGAAGGGGAAGATGGCCTCGGCCAAGCCGATATCATTGCCAACTACAAAGGCCGTAAATATCACGGCACCGGGGTATCAACCGATATTATCGAGGCCTCCGGCGAAGCTTTATTAAACGTGATCAATGCTATTTATCGCGCCAACAAAATTGCGCAGATTAAGGAACAATCCCATTTAAAACAGGAGACAGTATAAACATGGCTAGCGCACACCAAATTGCAATTTTACCCGGCGACGGTATCGGCCCCGAAGTGATGGCGCAAGCCGAAAAAGTTCTTGATGCGGTTAGCGAGCGATTCGCTGTCACCTTTGAGCGTCAGCATTATCCGGTTGGCGGTGCTGCAATCGACGCCCATGGTTCGCCGCTGCCCGCACACACCTTGGCTGGCTGTGAAAAAGCCGATGCGATTTTATTTGGCTCAGTCGGCGGCCCCAAGTGGGAGCATTTACCGCCAACCGAACAACCGGAGCGCGGTGCCTTACTGCCGCTACGCAAGCACTTTGGTCTGTTTTGTAATTTGCGTCCGGCACAAATCCATACCGGTCTCGAAAGCTTTTGTCCGCTGCGCGCCGATATTGCCGACCAAGGTTTTAATATCGTGGTGGTACGAGAGCTGACCGGCGGGATTTATTTTGGTGAGCCCAAAGGGCGCGAAGGCGAAGGCCGCGAGGAAAAGGCGTTTGATACGGAAGTCTATCATCGCTATGAAATTGAGCGCATCGCACACATCGCCTTTCAATCCGCCCAGCTTCGCAACAAACAAGTGTGCTCAATCGACAAAGCCAATGTACTGCAAAGCTCAATGCTGTGGCGCGAGGTGGTAGAAGCGGTGGCAAAAGATTATCCGGATGTCAGCTTAAGCCATATGTATATCGACAACGCGACCATGCAGCTGATTAAAGACCCGTCGCAATTTGATGTGATGCTGTGTTCAAATATTTTCGGCGACATCATCTCTGATGAGTGCGCGATGATCACAGGCTCCATGGGCATGCTGCCCTCAGCCAGTTTGAACGCGAGTAAATTTGGCTTGTATGAGCCCGCCGGTGGCTCCGCGCCCGATATCGCCGGGCAAAACATTGCTAATCCAGTGGCGCAAATTTTATCGGCGGCACTTATGCTGCGTTACTCGTTGGGCGAAGAAAACGCGGCCTGTGCAATTGAACACGCAGTGAGCCAAGCGCTGGCAGCCGGTGAACTGACGGCCGATCTGGCCGGTAATCATCCAGCACTGAGCACCGAGCAGATGGGCGATCGTATCGCCGCCTATATCCGCCAAGGCGCATAATCATTACCCGTAAGGATACGAGCTATGTCGAATGCAAACACCCAGCAAGGCGCCAAGACCTTGTACGAAAAAATTCACCAGTCTCACGTGGTCACTGAGCAACCAGGCGAAGCGCCGCTGCTGTATATCGACCGTCACTTGGTGCATGAGGTGACCTCGCCACAAGCGTTTGACGGCCTGAGAGAGAAAGGCCGTCCGGTGCGCCAAGTGAGCAAAACCTTCGCCACCATGGATCACAATGTCTCCACCGAAACCAAAGACATTAACGCGTCAGGGGAAATGGCGCGCATCCAAATGGAAACCTTGGCTAAAAACTGCGAAGAATTTGGCGTCACCCTGTACGACTTGAATCACCCCTACCAAGGCATTGTCCATGTGATGGGGCCCGAGTTAGGGATTACTTTGCCTGGCAATACCATCGTCTGTGGTGATTCTCATACGGCAACTCACGGTGCTTTTGGTGCACTGGCCTTTGGTATTGGTACCTCCGAAGTCGAACACGTACTGGCCACCCAAACACTCAAGCAATCCCGCGCCCGCACGATGAAAATTGAAGTCACGGGCAAAACCGCCCCCGGGATCACCGCCAAAGACATTGTCCTAGCGATTATCGGCCAAGTCGGTCATGCCGGCGGCACCGGACACGTGGTGGAATTTTGCGGTGACGCCATTACCGACTTGTCCATGGAAGGGCGAATGACGGTCTGCAACATGGCGATCGAATTGGGTGCAAAAGCTGGCCTGATCGCCCCCGATGAGACCACATTTGCCTATTTAAAAGACAAGAAATTTGCTCCTAAAAGTGAACAATGGCAGCAAGCGGTCGATTTTTGGCAAACCTTGCACTCGGATGCCGATGCGCAATTTGATCGTGTCGTGACACTCGATGGCAGTCAAATTCATCATCAGGTCACCTGGGGGACCAACCCCGGCCAAGTGGTTAGTGTGCACGATAGCGTGCCGGCCCCTGAGCACATGGCAGATCCGATCGCGCGCCACTCGGCGGAGCGCGCGCTGAAATATATGGGGCTAACCGCAGGCCAAGCCATAACAGATATCCAAATTGATAAAGTCTTTATTGGCTCATGCACCAACTCTCGAATTGAGGACATGCGCGCAGCCGCGGCGGTCGCCAAAGGTCGGCACGTCGCAGATAGCGTCCATGCCATGGTGGTGCCAGGCTCCGAGCAAGTGCGTGCCCAAGCAGAGCAAGAAGGGCTGGATGTGATTTTCCGCGAAGCGGGCTTTGAGTGGCGCTTGCCTGGCTGCTCGATGTGTCTGGCGATGAATAACGATCGCTTAGGCCCTAAAGAGCGCTGCGCGTCCACCAGCAACCGTAACTTTGAAGGCCGCCAGGGCCGTGAAGGACGTACCCACTTGGTCAGCCCGGCGATGGCCGCGGCGGCGGCGATTGCCGGTCATTTTGTCGACGTTAACCAATTATAAGGAGGCCTTATGTCAGGCATACACACTCACACCGGCATTGTTGCTCCATTGGATGCGGCGAACGTCGACACCGATGCGATCATTCCCAAACAGTTTTTGCAAAAAGTCACCCGTACTGGCTTTGGTCAGCACCTGTTTCACGATTGGCGCTTTTTAGATGATGCGGGCAAGCAACCGAACCCTGACTTTGTGCTCAATCAAGCTCGCTACCAAGGGGCGAGCGTGTTACTCACCCGCGAAAACTTTGGCTGTGGCTCGTCACGCGAACATGCTCCTTGGGCGCTGGATGATTACGGTTTTAAAGTGATTATCGCCCCCAGTTTTGCCGATATTTTCTATGGCAACTGCATTAATAACCAAATGGTGCCGGTGACCCTTGAAGAAGGCCAAATCGATGCTTTATTTACGTATGTGGCCGAAAATGAAGGTGCGACGGTAACGCTAGATTTGCCCGCCCAAACCATCCGTGCCGGTGAACACTGCTTTAGCTTCCAGATGGATGATTTTCGCCATCATTGCTTACTCGAAGGTTTGGATAGTATCGGGCTGACGTTACAGCACGAAGCGGAAATTTCGCGCTTTGAGCAGCAAATACCTGATTTTTTGGTGTAATACCATCCACTCATCTCTCGCCAATAAGTGCTGATTATTCCGCATTTATTGGCGTTCCTTCCCATTTTTCTATCCTCAATGAAACCAACCGCTGACTCGCTTGGTCTAGTCTCAAAGAAGGTTTGATCGCATTAAGGACTGACAATGCAAAAACATTTGATACTTCTGTTCGGGCTAGTGTTTCCGCTCATCAGCCAAGCCGCGCCCAAAGCGGACTACTGGGCAATGTGGGATGCACATAATCCTGACAGCCAAGCCACCTTCACGCATCACAGTTGGCAAGTATTACTCGATAAGTATTTACAGCCTCAGGGGCAGCACACCTTATTTAACTACGCAGCCGTCACCGAGGCCGAAAAAGCGACCCTCGATCATTACATTCGCATGCTTACCAAGCGCGATCCGCGTACCCTGAGCAAAGACGAACAATACGCGTATTGGGTTAATCTCTACAACTCAGTCACCGTAAAGCTAATTTTGGACGCCTATCCAATCGGTTCGATCACCAAGCTAGGCGGACTCTTTAGCTTTGGTCCGTGGGATGATGACGTAGTGACGGTGGCGGGCGAAGCCCTCACGCTCAATGAAATCGAACACCGTATTTTGCGTCCGCTATGGCAAGATCCGCGTACCCACTATGCGGTCAATTGTGCCAGCCTTGGCTGCCCTAACCTGCAACCGCAAGCCTTTCAAGCCGACACCTTGGATGCGCAATTAGAACAAGCCGCCTACACCTTTATTAATAGTGATAAAGGCGTGARTCAGCAGGGTAATCAGTGGCAGCTTTCTTCTATCTATGAGTGGTTTGAGACTGACTTTGGCGGCAGTGAACAAGGGGTGATCACCCATATCAATCAATATAGAGACATCAAGCTTCCCAAGGATGCACGCTTGGATTATGACTACGACTGGACGCTTAACCAACTCGCGGACTAAAAGGCTTGGTGAACACTAAGCCAATCAGTACAATAGCACCGTACTCATTGGGGAGCCTCATGGCTGAGATTGCGCGCGGCGCTAAACCCATCGAACCTGATCCAGCTAACACTGGCGTAGGGATTGAGACTTGATGTTGCCATCAACTTGCCTCAACACCCACGCCCAACTTAGGAGCGTGCTGTGAAAGTTATTACCTCTGTTCTCACTCTGGTTTCTTTATCGCTGTTATCACTCAGCGCCCGTGCCGCCGACCCTCTGACGGTCTATACCTATGATTCTTTTATCGCCGATTGGGGCGCAGGGCCAAAAATCAAAGCCGAATTTGAAAAACGCTGTGACTGCCAATTAGAGTTTGTGTCTCTTAGTGACGGTGCTGCTCTGCTTAATCGCTTACGTATCGAAGGCAATACTACCAAGGCTGATATTGTACTCGGTATGGATACTAACTTGATGAAAGAAGCTGAGCGTAGCGGCATTGTCGCCGAGCACGCGGTGAATACGGAGCGCCTACAGGTACCCGGCGGTTGGGATAATCCCTACTTTATCCCCTACGATTACGGCTACTTTGCCTTTGTGTATGACACCACGCGTTTGCTCGACCCGCCCAAAAGCTTGAAGGCTTTGATTGAGGAGCGTGACGATATCAGTGTGATTTACCAAGATCCACGTGTGTCAACAGTTGGCCAAGGCTTGATGCTGTGGATCCAAAAAGTATACGGCGATCAAAGCCAGCAGGCATGGCGCGACCTTGCCGACAACACTATTACCGTGACCAAAGGCTGGACCGAAGCGTACAACATGTTCCTCAACAAAGAGGCAGATATGGTGCTTTCATACACCTCTTCGCCCGCCTATCACCTGGTCGCTGACGATGATGACCGCTTTGCCGCCGCCATGTTTGAAGAAGGCCACTATATGCAAATTGAAGTGGCGGCGAAGTCTGCTTATACCGACCAACCAGAACGCGCCGATGCGTTTCTACAATTTATGCTCAGTGACGCAGCACAGTCTGTGATCCCAACCACGCAGTGGATGTACCCGGTCACCGATGTTAGCTTGCCTGACGCCTTCTATACGCTGAACAAACCAGAAGAGAGCCTGTTGTACCAGCCCGATGAAGTGATGGGTAACCGTCAGCAATGGGTGCGCGATTGGCAAACCGCTTTGGTTGAATAACGTCGATGCTTAACCCTTCTCGAACCTGGCCGGGCAGTCTCGCGGCCAGCTTGGTCGTGTTATTAATTGGCAGCGCACTCTGGGCGCTGTTCTTACACAGTCAAGACTTGAAGCTGTCCGCCCTGTGGCAAGATGCCTATCTGCGCCATGTCACGCTGTTTAGCTTTAAGCAGGCTACCTTATCTGTGGTGCTCAGCGTTGGGCTCGCCATTCCTGTGGCCCATGCGCTGGCTCGGCGACAATTTCCAGGGAAAGCTTGGCTACTCAAACTGTTTGCCATGACCCTGGTGCTGCCGGTATTGGTGGGCGTGTTTGGATTGGTTGCCATCTACGGCCGTAGCGGTTGGATTGCACAAGCCTTCGCGTACTTTGATGCGGCGATGCCATTTTCTCTCTATGGCTTAAGCGGCATTTTGCTTGCGCATGTTTTCTTTAACCTGCCTTTTTCGGCCCAATTGATGGTGCAGGCCTTGGAAGGGATCCCGGCGGATCAAAGGCGCCTGGCAACCCAGCTTGGTCTAAGAGGCTGGCAACGTTTTCGCCACCTTGAATGGCCTTATCTGCGGCAAAGTCTACCCCATGTCGTCGGACTGGTATTCATGCTGTGTTTCACCAGCTTCGCCACCGTGATGGCATTAGGCGGTGGCCCCAAAGCGACCACCATTGAATTGGCTATCTATCAAGCCATTCATTTTGATTTTGACTTACAAACCGGTGCCGCTCTGGCGCTGTGGCAAATGCTCTTGTGCGGCACCTTTGCTTTTATTGTGCAAACACTGACTCGGCCGATTGCCAACACCCCCAGCGAAGTGCAACCGCTTCCATCGGCACTCGATAGTCGCACGGCGAAGTGTTGGGACAGTCTCTGGATTGCGCTGACTTTATTGTTGGTTCTACCACCTCTCGGGGTTGTGATCGCGCGTGGCCTTAACCCTAGCGCGTTAATTGTGCTGAGCGACACGGCATTATGGCAAGCCACCATGCATTCACTGCTTATCGCTACCGGAGCAACCGTCTTGGCCTTCGTGTTGGCCACCTCTGTCATCTTAGCCAGTCGTTATTGGCGCTTGAACGGGCGTAAGAAACAAGCGAATGGCATTGAAACGTTAGGGGCGATGATTTTAGTGGTACCCAGTATTGTCCTCAGTACCGGGCTTTTTTTACTGTTTCGCCAGTTTAGCGATGTATTCAGCTTGGCGCTGTGGTTGGTGATGGCCGTGAACGCCCTGATGGCGTTGCCCTATTTAATAAAAGTACTGAGCGCGCCCGCCTATCAACTTGCCCAGTCCTATCACAATCTTTGCGCTACCTTGGGGCTAAAAGGTGTCAACCGTCTACGTCTTATCGAATGGCAGTGTTTACGCGCCCCGATCGCGCGCGGCGTGGCGGTAAGTTTTGTGTTATCGATGGGCGATCTTAGTGCGATCGCACTTTTTGGTAGCCAAAATTTTCAAACCCTGCCGCTCTATTTGTTTCGCTTGATGGGGAGCTACCAAATGGACGCAGGCGCTGCCGCTGCCATGCTATTACTGCTTACCAGTTTGGGTTGCTATGCCCTAATCACTCGTCTGATCCAATGGAGACACGCATGCTGACGCTTTCCAATGTCCACTATCGTTACCAGCAAGATTGGATGATCTTTGATGCCCAAATAGCCCCTGGAGAGATTGTGGCTGTGCTCGGGCCCAGCGGTGCAGGCAAAAGCACCTTATTATCACTGATTGCTGGGCTGATCGCGCCAGATAGTGGCGAGATCACTATTGATGGCAAGCCTGTCACCACGACGCCCGCCCACCAGCGGCCACTGTCTATCTTGTTTCAAGAGCACAACGTATTTACCCATTTGTCAGTATTCGACAACATGGCAATTGGCTTGTCTCCCTCGCTTAAACTCACGGCCATACAGCAAGAGGCCGTGCGCCATGCTGCACACGCAGTAGGGTTGACCGATTATTTATCTCGTCTACCCAGCCAACTATCGGGCGGCCAACGCCAACGCATCGCCTTGGGGAGAAGCATCGCACGCAACCAGCCTTTATTACTGCTCGATGAACCCTTTTCGGCACTTGATCCGGCGCTAAAACAAGACATGTTAGCCTTGGTCAAACGTACCGCTCAAGAACAAGGCACGACGGTGGTAATGGTCACCCACCATCCAGACGATGCACAAGCGATCGCCAATCAATTTATCTATCTCGATAATGGCCGAATACAGCTTCACGATCCGGTTGATACGCTCAAGACACCGCCAGCCATCATGCGTGATTATATCGGTGTCACGGCATAACCCTATCAGTGGCGGCATAGAGGCCGCCACCTTGATGGTTAAAGGTTCTCTTCGGCAAACTCAGCCAGCCGGCTTCGCACCACACCATTGAGGTACACGCACGCACTGCCTTCAAAGTTTTTAAACCGCTCAACAATGTAAGTCAGTCCGGATGTTACAGGTGTCAAATAGGAAGAGTCGATTTGCGCTAAGTTCCCCGAGCACACTAACTTAGTCCCCTCCCCACAACGGGTGATAATGGTTTTAAGCTGAGAGGCGGTCAGGTTTTGGCACTCATCCAAAATCACAAACGCGTTTTGAATCGAGCGCCCGCGCATAAAGTTAATCGATTTAAACTGCAGATTCGCTTTTTCCATAATGTAGCGCATCGAACCGTCGGTGCATTCATCATTCATGTGTAACGCTTCGAGGGTATCGGTCACTGCGCCGAGCCATGGCAGCATTTTCTCTTCTTCTGTCCCGGGGAGAAAACCAATCGACTCGCCAATATCTGGCGTATTACGGGTTACGATAATCTTATCGTACATGCCCTTTTCTACCACTAACTCTAATGCCGCAGCCATGGCTAAAATCGTTTTCCCACAGCCTGCAGGCCCTGTCAGAATGGTTAAATCAATCGTGGGATCAAGCAACGCATCCATTGCCATGCCTTGATAGATATTTTTCGGTTTAACATCCCAAGCAGCACGGTGCATTAATCGCTCTCGACTGAGATCTTTGATGATCGCTTTATCACCATCAATGGCTTGCACTCGTGCGGCGAAGTCGTCACTTTCATCCAATAAGTACTGGTTCACAAAAGGCGTTTCTAATAGCTCAGCCGGTAATGTGTGGCGTGTTTCGGAGCCATAGGCCTTGCTGTCGCATTGCCCCACTTTATCCCAAAAACTGCCCGCACATTGATGGAAGCCTTTGGTGAGCAACCGAACATCATCAATCAGTTGGTCGGTACGGTAATCCTCGACATACATCACCCCCGCCCCTTTGGCGCGCAGGCGCATATTGATATCTTTGGTCACCAGCACGACTTTGCGCGGTGAGCGTTTGGTTTGAAGGTATAACACCGCATTTAAAATGCGATTATCGCCCGCTTTATCGGCAAAGGCATGGACCGTTTCTTTAATCTCAAAATCAGCCAGAATGGAGACGGTACCCGTCGCATCACCTTTACCGACCACAATACCCTCGCCAATTTCATCGGGTGTGGCTTCTTTAAAGATATCTTCCAAGGCACGAATCGCCACACGGGCATCCCGAGAGACATCACGCTTGCTATCTTTAATACGGTCAAGCTCTTCGAGGACGGTCATAGGAATCACGACATCGTGTTCTTGGAAGGAATAGATGGCGAAAGGTTCGTGGAGGAGAATGTTAGTGTCTAATACAAACAGCTTCCGGTCGGCGTCGCCCATAGGCACCTCCTGTGTCGGCAATTCACTGTCGATGACAGCGCTTAAAGTAAGCATAGACCTGGCCGTTGCGCATCGCCCAACTTGTTTGATTGTGCCAGTTCACGTTTTCATCTTTGCCGCGCGTTGATGACGTTTGTATGTCAAGACGATCTTTGCCGCGATTGATGGAGTTTCATCGTGACCCTCCTCACAAGTTCGAGTACTATTGGCGACCAATTTTTTCAGTGCCACACTGAATAACACACTATTTAATCGGGTTGCGTTTGCGCGGCACCGAGTCTTTCGACAATCGAGTTAATTCAGAGGTTTTCCCTTATGTCATTTGCGCTTGGACAACGTTGGATCAGTGATACGGAGCATGATCTTGGACTGGGCACTGTGGTGTCCGTTGATGGCCGTACCGTGACCCTAATGTTTCCTGCTAGTGATGAAACACGGCTGTACGCCAGCCATGATGCGCCCGTGACTCGGGTGATGTTCAACCCCGGCGATGAGGTAGAAAGTCACGAGGGCTGGACCATGACCGTCTCGCGCGTTGAAGAAAACGACGGGGTGTTGACCTATTACGGCTATCGCGAAGACACCGAGGAAGACGAAGTCCCGCTGCGCGAAATCTTACTCAGCCATCAGATCCGCTTTAACAAGCCGCAAGACAAACTCTTTGCCGGTCAACTTGACCGAATGGAACGTTTTGCGTTGCGTTATCGGGCGTTAACCAATCAGCATCAGCAGTTGCGTAGCCCTCTACGGGGGTTGACGGGGATGCGTGCTGGATTAATTCCTCACCAACTTTACATTGCCCATGAGGTGGGTCGTCGTCACGCACCGCGGGTTTTGCTCGCGGATGAAGTCGGCTTAGGGAAAACCATTGAGGCGGGCATGATCATTCACCAGCAAGTGCTTGCAGGCCAAGCCGAGCGGGTACTGATCGTGGTTCCAGAAACCTTGCAGCATCAGTGGTTGGTCGAGATGATGCGCCGCTTTAACCTGCACTTCTCTATTTTTGACGAAGAGCGCTGTGTCGAGGCCTTTGCTGACTCACCCAACCCATTTGATACTCAGCAACTGGTGTTATGTTCACTGGAGTTTTTACGCAAAAACCGGCGTCGCGTCGAGCAAGTCTGTGACACCCATTGGGACTTATTAGTGGTGGACGAAGCACACCATTTAACCTGGACGCCAACGACACCGAGCCGTGAATATCAGATTATCGAAAGCATTGCTGAGCATACCCCTGGGGTGTTGTTACTCACCGCGACCCCTGAGCAGTTAGGTCAGCAAAGTCATTTTGCGCGTTTACGCCTGCTCGACCCTGATCGTTTTTATGATTATGACGCCTTTGTTGAAGAAGCCGAACAATATGCCCCTGTCGCCGAAGCGGTTGAAGCGCTACTTGCCGATGCCCCGTTAAGTGATAATGCCCAACGTAGCATTCGGGCGCTATTGCAAAGTGACGAGCTTGATGAACGCTTCAGCGCCATTGATAGCGATGATGATGCAACCAAGCACACCGCTCGCCAACAGCTGATTGATGATTTAATGGATCGCCACGGTACCGGGCGCGTTTTGTTCCGTAACACGCGGGCTGCCATCAGTGGCTTCCCGAGCCGGCATCTGCACATGCACCCTATGGCGTTACCGAGCCAGTATCAAACTGCCATGCGGGTGGCGGGCATGATGGGAGGCACAAGCTCAAGCGAACAAAAAGCGGTACAAAATCTTTATCCTGAAGATATTTATCAGCAGTTTGAGGGCGATAGTGCCAGCTGGTGGGGCTTTGACCCACGTATCGATTGGTTGCTGGATTATTTAAAAACCCACCGTCGCGACAAAGTACTGATCATTTGCTCACGCGCGCAAACCGCACTGACGCTTGAGCAGGCCTTGCGCGAGCGTGAGGGGATCCGTGGCACCGTGTTCCATGAAGGCATGTCGATTGTTGAGCGTGATAAAGCGGCAGCGTACTTTGCCCAAGAGGAAGGCGGGGCTCAAGTCTTGATTTGCTCTGAAATTGGATCAGAAGGCCGGAACTTCCAGTTTGCCCATCAGCTGGTGATGTTCGACTTACCGATGAACCCCGACTTGCTCGAGCAGCGCATTGGTCGCCTTGATCGTATTGGTCAGCGTCAAGATATTGCCATTCACGTTCCTTACCTAGAAGGCACAGCGCAAACCATTTTAGCGCGTTGGTATCACGAAGGGCTTGATGCCTTTGAGGATACCTGCCCAACCGGCCGTGCGGTGTTTGAGCAGTATGGCGAGACATTGTTAACACTGTTAGCCAATAATCAACATGATGATGCGCTAAATACGCTCATTCACGATAGCGCCGCCATGAATCAACTCCTTAAAGCAGAAATGGAGCAAGGCCGCGATAAACTGCTCGAGATGCACTCACACGGCGGGGAGGCTGCCAAGCAGCTGGCGCAAACCATCGCCGATCAAGATGGCGATACGGGCCTTGTCACCTTCACGCTCGGTCTGTTTGATACCATCGGCGTTAATCAAGATGACAAAGGTGAAAACGCCATCGTGGTCAAGCCGTCGGAGCAGATGATGGTGCCCAGTTACCCTGGCCTACCAACGGATGGGTGCACACTGACCTTCGACCGCGATACGGCACTCAGTCGCGAAGATGTGCAGTTTGTCTCTTGGGAGCACCCGATCGTGCGTGGCGGTATCGACTTATTGCTGAGCGAAAACATCGGCACCACCGCGGTCTCTTTGCTCAAAAACAAAGCGCTGCCTGTGGGAACCCTGTTTGTTGAACTGATTTACACCATTGATGCACAAGCCCCTAAATCGTCGGGTATTCATCGCTTTTTACCGCAAACGCCGGTGCGGTTGCTTTTGGATGCGAACGGCAATGATCTCTCAGCCAACGTTGAGTTTGAATCGTTTCATCGCCAGCTCAGCCCGGTGAATCGTCATTTAGGCAGTAAAATGGTCAACTCGGTTCAAGCCCAAGTCCACCAGCTGATTGAGAAAAGCGAACCGCTGGCCCAAAAAGCCTTGTCTGAGATTCAAACGGCCGCCCACCAAGAGATGGACAGCGAGCTGAATCAGGCCTTAGCACGGCTCGACGCACTGAAAACGGTTAACCCCAATATTCGTGATGATGAGCTCGACGCACTACGCGATCAGATCAGTACCTTGTCGCATCATATTCAACACGCACAAGTCGATTTAGACGCCCTGCGTTTGATTGTGGTCAGCCACCAATAATCACCCTTTGAACGAAGGCGGGGCCAACCGGCCCCGAACCCTTATATGGCAATCATTGAGTATCATCCTCCCACCACACCTTGGCTCGATATCTTGTATCAAGATGCCGATCTGGTGGTAATTAATAAACCCAGTGGATTATTGGCTAACCCTGGCCGTGATCCTGCGCATTACGACAGTGCGTGGTCACGGGTTAAAGCCGAATTCCCGGACGCAGAGCTGGTCCATCGTTTAGATATGTCGACCTCTGGCGTCATGGCGTTTGCCGCGCACAAAGCCGCTGAGCGACACCTTAAAGCGCAATTTCGCGAGCGCGTGCCCACCAAGTTGTATTACGCCGAAGTGTGGGGGCACCCTATACACGACGAGGGAAATGTCGATCTGCCCTTGATTTGCGACTGGCCCAATCGCCCCAGACAGAAGGTCTGTTTTGAACACGGCAAGCCCTCGCAAACGCACTACCGCTGTTTGCATCAGCATGCACAGACAAGCTTAATGGCATTGTATCCTCTCACCGGCCGCTCTCATCAGCTCCGTGTGCATATGCAGGCCCTTGGGCATGGGATTGTCGGCGATGAGTTTTATGCGCTGCCAGAAGCTTTTGAGTATGCCTCTCGCCTTCATTTGCATGCCGCAGAATTAAGCATTTTGCATCCTGTCACTGAAACGCCGATGCACTTTCAAGCGCCCTGCGCATTTTATCCGCAGATGCCGGATAATCGACTAGCGAGTGAGTATCAGCTTGCGCCTGCTAACCTCACAGGCTGACCATTAAGGTTTGCAGAAAAGCTACTAATCTCACATTCTAGGGCCATGCATTGAGACACGGAGATCAACATGGCTCATCACACCCCCATCAAGGTGGTTTTTCTCGATAGAGACACCATTCCTGCTCACATTACGCTGCCAACGCTTCATCACCCCCATCATTGGCAATCCTACCCTGCCACCGCTCCCGGTGACGTGATCGATCGCCTGCAACATGCCGATGTGGCAATCACCAATAAAGTCGTGATCAATGAAGCAATACTGACTGCACTTCCCAAGCTAAAACTGATCGCGGTCGCCGCAACCGGGGTCAACAATGTCGATTTAGCGGCTTGTCAGGCACACGGCGTACAAGTCTGCAACGTACAAGGGTATGCCACCCAATCCGTGCCCGAGCATGTCATGGCTCTGATTTATGCCTTGAAACGTCAGCTGATGGGTTATCATGCCGATGTGCGTCAAGGTGAATGGCAAAAACGGGGCCAGTTTTGCTTTTTTACTCACCCGATAGGCAGTGTCGCTGGCAGTTCCTTAGGGATTATTGGCAAAGGCGCACTAGGAGAAGCGGTCGGGCAATTGGCCCAGGCCGTTGGCATGAAAGTCATGTTTGCCGAGCATCAAGGGGCGAGCCATTGCCGGCCAGGCTATCAGCCCTTTGAACAGGTGATTCAACAGGCTGATGTGCTGTCGCTGCATTGCCCGTTAACCGACAAAACCCGACATCTGATTAATCAAGATGTGTTGGCCAAGATGCCACAGCATGTCATTTTGATTAATACTGGCCGCGGCGATCTCGTGGATGAACAGGCCCTGTTATATGCGTTAAAACGCGACCAAATTGGTGGTGCTGGCTTGGATGTACTCAGTCAAGAGCCCGCCCCCGACGCACATCCGTTAGTTGCAGCATCATTACCCAACCTTATTGTCACCCCGCATATTGCTTGGGGCGCTGACGAAGCCGTTCACACTCTGGCACAACAGCTGATCGCCAATATTGATGGGTTCTTTCGTGGTGCACCACAACACACCCTGATTGATGCGCTTGATTGATGATCGCGACGATTAATCAACCTAACGAGCCCGCTATATATCGCGGGCTTTTTTCACTACGTCGTACGCTTTTTGGATTTCTTGCGCTTTTTCTTTCGCCATCTCCATCATTTCTGGCGGTAAACCTTTCGCCATCAATTTATCGGGGTGATGCTCATTCATCAGTTTCCGATACGCTTTTTTCACCTCCTGAGAGGAAGCAGAAGCGTCAACACCTAATACATCATAGGCATCGTCGATTTCATTCTGCTGCGGCGGCGCACCGGGGCCATCGGATTGATGCTGCCAGCCGCCTTGATAGCCTTGACTAAAGCGAAACGCAGCTTCTTGCATTCGCAGGCGCTGTTCCAGTTGCTGTGGCGAAAAGCCCAACTTTTCGGCAATTACATACAAAAGTTCACGCTCTTTAGGATGGATCTCACCATCAGCAAACGCAGCTTGTATCTGCATTTCCAAAAAGACACGCGATAAATCACGTYGCCCCTGGCTTAAGGCACGAATACCGTTGAGGGTTTCATCCAGCGGAAAGTCACTGTCTTTTCCCTCGCGAAACGCCTGCTGGGCCAGTTGCCTAGCTTCACCTTGCAACTGCATGCGATCCATCAATAAGCTGGCGAGCTGAATTTCTTGTTGCGTCACCTGCCCTTTAGCTTTCGCCATATGTCCCATCACGGCAAAGGTGCCATGGAAAAAAACACGTTGTGCTTGTGGCCCTTGGCCACCCAAACCGCCGAAACGCGCGCGCTGTTTCGCTTTATCAAACTGATGACCTAAGAAAAGGCCAAGAAGAAAACCGATTGGGCCTCCCAACAATGTGCCGAGAATTGCCCCAATTACCTTGCCATTTAGTCGCATGCCATGGTCTCATTGCTAGTTTCACACCCTGCACATTTAAAGGTGATGCCGGGCGCAAATTGATTTATGATAATCGCATTTTGCAGCCAAAGCATACTGATGCGTTGCCTTCGTGTACACCACGCAATCAGATAAAACAGGAATGTCTTCTTCAATGTCACCGACTGCACGTAGCTTTTTAGCCACCATGATCAGCTTGGCGCTCTACGGCCCAGCCCTTGTGTTTGCCAACACAGACCCAACGACTCAGCCTTGCTCTGACAAGGAGGCCCAGTGCGTTCCGGCCAGCGAGCAGACACAGGATGTGAATAACGCCCCCATTCGTGTGGTCGCAGATCGTGCTGAGGCGCAGACCAACGACAAAGCCATCTATAGTGGCAATGTCGAAGTCACGCAAGGCCATCGAAAGATGACGGCCGATACCGCAACCTTACGCGATCCAGAGCGGATCGTTACTGCACAAGGGGATGTGGTGTTCAATGATGGCCAGATGATGGTGACATCAGATTATCTACAAGCCAACCTCGAAAGCGAAGACACCACGCTGAATAACGCCCAGTATAAGATGCTATGTACCCCAGGACGGGGCGAGGCGAAACGGGTGTTTAAAAACGGCACCACCTTCTACGAGCTTGAGGATGGCACCTATACCACGTGTCCAGATGAAGATAAAAGCTGGCGTTTTTCTGCCTCAAAAATTGAGAAAGAAGACAGCAGCTTATTTGCTGATCTTTACCACCCTAGATTTGAGGTAATGGACGTCCCGATCTTTTATCTGCCTTATTTGCGTGTACCGGTCGAAGAGGGTCGGCTGACAGGTTTTTTGTATCCGTCGCTTACCTGGAGTGATCGTGATGGCATCGAGATGGAAACGCCGTTTTATTGGAATATCCATCCGCAACTGGATGCCACACTGACACCCAAATATATGTCTGAGCGAGGCGTTCAATTAAAGACCAATATTCGCTACCTTACGCCAATAGGAAGCGGGTCGCTTTACTCTGAATACCTGCCTGACGACCAGCTCAACCCCAAGCTCGATTCACGTTGGGGGTTCAACTGGCAACATAGCGGTGTACAAGGTCACTGGCGCTACGAAGCGGATTACAGCAAAGTCAGTGATATCGCTTACTTCCAAAGCATCGACTCTAATGTGGGCAAACGAGAAGACAACACGCTACTCCAAACGGGCGAAATCAGTTATCGCGGTTTAGATTGGAACAGTACAGTTCGTGTTCGCGACTTCCAAGCGCTAACAGAAGGCACCAGTGTCTATCGCTTGATGCCACAAGTGGATCTTAACTACTACGCGCCACAAGTCACGGATTGGCTCGATATTAGTGTGCCTGCGCAATTTAGTGTATTTGCTAACGATGATCCCAATAAACCCGAAGCCACCCGGACACATTTAGCCCCAACCCTAACGCTGCCATATACCCGCCCTTGGTTTAATGCCACGGCGGAAGCCAGCATGCTGTATACGCACTATGATCAGCGCTTTGATAGCGCCATCCGAGATGCAGAATCTAATGCGGAGCTGAGTCATTCAGTCGAGCGAAAAATCCCCACTCTGCGCCTGCACTCTGGCGTTGTCCTAGAGCGTAACTTCTGGGCCATGGGCGGTCATTTCAGCCAAACTATCGAGCCGCAAGTCCAATATTTGTATATTAAAGATGTGGATCAAGACGGTATCTATAATCCGGTCAACTTTAGTGGCGGCGGTTATGATACCGCACGCTTGCAGACCGACTACTACGGTCTATTTCGCGGTAATCAATTCAGTAGCATTGATTACATTAATCCGGCCAACCAACTCACCTACGGCGCGACGACCCGCTTTTATGATGGCGGATATAAAGAGCGTCTGAATTTGTCCTTTGGGCAAATTTACTACTTTGACCAACCGTCTAACCAAGATGCAGAAACCTTTGATTATTCGTCTTGGGCGTTAGAAGGGGAAGCCAACATTGATGACAACTTGTTTGTCCGCGCATCGATGCAATATGACAGCAACTTACGCGAAATGCAGTTTGGTAACGCGATTGCTGAATATCGCCGCGGCCAGTTTTATGCACAAACCAGTTATCGCTACGTCGCACAGGAATATATTGTCTCGACGCTGCCAAACCGAGACATCAGCCGGCTCACCGATGATGGCCTCTCACAAGCTGGCGTCGTCACTGGGTTTCCTCTCGGCGGCGGGCTAAGTTTTACAGGCCAATACTGGCGCGACCTGACCCAAGATGTCATGTTGGAAAACCAAGTTAGCCTCACCTATCGCTCAGACTGTTGGGTCGTCGGGTTAAGTTACAACGAGTACTTAATGTCGCGCGCTGATATTAACGCCGATCCGGTTTACGACAACAATGTTACCTTGTCATTCAGCTTACTCGGATTGGGAGCTGACAGTGGCTTTAACTTTAGCACTGACTCAGGCAACGCTCTGGGTTATCGTGATCCCTTTGCATTAAAGAACTAACACGCCTTATTGTGGTCTGGACTGTTGAACCTATGAAAAAAAGTGGACAAAGCATGAACAAATGGAGTCACGCCCTCATCACTGGCGTTTTAGTGTTGCTGACCCCCTTAACCCAAGCAGCACCTCAAGAGCTAGATCGCGTCATCGCCGTTGTGAATGATGGTGTGGTGCTGAACAGTGAAATGACGGCCATGCGCCAAACGGTCACCCGTAATGCGGCCAACGGAGATCGTGAATTACCGCCTCAAGACGTTCTTGAAGAGCAGATGCGCGAGCGACTCATTGTTGAAGAACTACAGCTACAGGAAGCAAAGCGGCTAGGCATCCAAATTGACGACAGCCAGTTACAACAAGCGATCAAAAATATTGCTAAAGAGCAATCGGTCAGTGTGAGTGCTCTGCGCGACAAAATGGCAGAGCAAGGGATCGCATGGGATCAATATCGCGAGCAAGTTCGCCGAGAGCTCACGATTTCAGAAGCGCGCAATGCACAGGTACGCCGCCGTATTAGCATTTTGCCGCAAGAAGTTGAGACATTAGCCAGTCAGCTTAACGAACAGCAGATGCAAAAAGTGCGTTATAAGCTCTCTCATATCCAACTCAAATTGGATGATGACGCGGACAAAGCTGAACGTGACGCGGTGAAAAAGCAAGCGTATCGCTTAGTCGATACATTACGTCATGGCGGCAACGTGGCGGAGCTGGCGATGGAATATTCTAAGGGACCCAAAGCACTTGATGGCGGTGATTGGGGCTGGTTGCGCCTAGAAGAAATGCCAACGATTTTCGCCGACCAAATCACCAACCAAGGGAAAGACGCTATTATCGGGCCATTTCGCAGTGGTGTGGGTTTTCATATTTTGAAAATCGATGATGTGCAAGGTTTGGAAACGGTCGCCGTTACCGAAGTCAAAGCCCGCCATATTTTGATCAAACCCTCGATCGTACTCAGTGATAAAGGGGCGAAAAAAGAGCTCAATCAGCTGATTGCACAAATCGAGCGTGGCGAACAAACCTTTGCCGACCTCGCCAAACAATATAGTGATGACCCGGGCTCTGCCGTTAACGGGGGGGACTTAGGCTGGTCAACCACAGAAGCTTATGTGCCCGCGTTTAAAGCCAAAGTCGATAGTTTGCCAAAAGGTCAAATTAGTGAGCCTTTTAAGACCGTGCATGGCTGGCATGTGGTTGAAGTGACCGATCGTCGCGATGTCGATAAAACCGATGCGGCGGTTAAAAACCGTGCTTACCGTATGCTGTTTAACCGCAAATTTAATGAAGAAGCGCAAGCCTGGCTGCAAGAGCTGCGCGCGGGTGCCTATGTTGAGGTGATCAATGATGACAGCTGAGCGTATCGCGATCACCCCTGGCGAGCCGGCGGGCATTGGTCCGGATTTGGTCTTAGCAATGGCCCTGCTCTCTTGGCCACATCAGCTGGTAGCTATCGCCAATAAACAGATGCTGGCAGCGCGAGCCGAAGCGCTCAATCTCGCCGTGAGTTTGCGGGACTATGACCCATCAGCACGGCCTCGCCCTCATCAAGCAGGGGAGCTGGTCGTTGCAGATACCCCGATGGGCGCAGATGTTGTGCCAGGCCAGTTAGATGAGGCCAATGGTCGCTATGTGCTCGACACGCTGACTCGTGCGGCAGAAGGCAATATGACCGGCGAATTTGCAGCGGTTGTCACCGGGCCTGTCCATAAAGGGATCATTAATCGCGCCGGCGTTTCCTTCAGCGGTCATACTGAGTTTTTTGCCCAACACGCCAACGTCAACCAAGTGGTGATGATGCTGGCCACCGAAGGCTTACGTGTCGCGCTGGTGACGACGCACATCCCACTCGCCTATGTGGCTAAAGCCATTACCCGTGAGCGCTTGCATGACGTCATTGCGATTTTGCATCAAGACTTACAACAAAAATTCGCCATTAAGCAACCGCGCATTTATATCTGCGGTCTCAATCCGCACGCGGGAGAGGACGGCTGCTTGGGTCGAGAAGAAATCGACATCATTGAGCCGGCGCTTGATGAGTTGCGCCAACAAGGTATGGATATTATTGGCCCACTGCCCGCCGACACCCTTTTTCAGGATAAATATTTGCAAGACGCCGACGCTGTCTTAGCGATGTATCACGACCAGGGCTTACCTGTGTTAAAATTCAAAGGATTTGGACGCTCGGTGAATATCACCTTGGGCCTCCCATTTGTTAGAACATCAGTAGATCATGGTACCGCATTGGATTTAGCGGGTACCGGTACGGCGGATACAGGAAGCCTGCGGACGGCCATCTCCCACGCCATTGAATTAGTAGATAGCAAAGCATGAGCGATAAAGTCCATCAAGGCCACCGTGCCAGAAAACGTTTCGGACAAAACTTCCTAAACGACCCGTATGTCATCGACGGTATTGTTGCGGCAATCAATCCTTTATCCGGTGAAAACCTGGTAGAGATTGGCCCGGGTTTAGGCGCATTGACCGAACCGGTGACCGAACAAGTCGATCACCTCAACGTGGTCGAACTCGACCGCGATCTTGCCGCGCGCCTGCGAAGCCATCCATTTATGGGACCAAAGCTGACGGTTCATGAAGCCGATGCCATGGCGTTTGATTTCGCTGAGCTGGCAAAGCAGGGGCCTCTGCGCATTTTCGGTAACTTACCGTACAATGTCTCCACCCCATTGATGTTTCATCTCTTTTCCTTTGCTGACCACGTACAGGATATGCATTTCATGCTACAAAAAGAGGTGGTAAAACGTTTGGCCGCAGGCCCAGGCACTAAAGCCTATGGCCGCCTCACGGTCATGGCACAATACTACTGTAAAGTGGTGCCCGTGCTGGAAGTACCGCCAAGCGCCTTTAAGCCAGCGCCCAAGGTTGATTCTGCGGTCGTTCGCCTCGTCCCACATAAAACCTTACCGCATCCAGTCACTAATTTGTCGTGGTTGGAACGTGTTTGTCGTGAAGGTTTTAATCAACGCCGCAAAACTATCCGGAACGGTTTCAAATCGCTGGTCGATGTTGACACCTTAACCGAGCTCGGAATCGATCCCAGTTTACGTCCAGAGAACATGACACTGGCGCAATTCTCTAGCCTCGCAAATTGGTTAGATGCCAATCACTCATCATAAACAGGAGTCTTGACTTGCAAGCCACTGAACCCGCGCAATTCGAGGTCCACGTCGCCACTCAATACGTGGAAGACCAATCGGAACCAGACCATGAACGCTTTGTCTTTTCCTACACGGTCACGATTAAAAATGTAGGAGACGCCCCCGCACAGTTGATGCGAAGAAAGTGGCTGATCACTGACGCTAATGGCAAGGAGTTGGAAATCGAAGGTGAGGGTGTTGTCGGCGAGCAACCTAAGATTGCCGCAGGCGAAAAATATACCTATACCAGTGGTACCATCATTGAAACGCCTGTTGGGGTGATGCAAGGGTTTTATACCATGCAAGATCAAGATGCGCAGTCTTTTAAGGTCAATATTGCACCTTTCCGTCTCGCGCTCCCCAACATTCTTCACTAACTCCTCCAAGGAGGCATATGGCTACCTATCTTGTCGGGGACATCCACGGCTGCGATAAAGCGCTACATGCTTTATTGGCTGAAGCTGACTTTTCGCCGGCCCGAGATACGCTTTACTCGGTCGGCGATCTCGTCGCACGCGGTCCCGATTCCCTCGCAGTTTTACGGTATTTTTATCAGCTTGGTGAATCCGCAAAGTTGGTATTGGGCAATCATGATCTCCATTTGCTGGCGGTCGCCAATGGGATTAAACCCGTCAAAGCAAAAGATAAAACGCAACCTATCTTTGATGCACCAGACGCAGACAGACTATTAAACTGGCTGGCTCAACAGCCGCTAATACGCGATGTACCCGCACCAGACGGCGGGTTTCTGCTGACCCATGCCGGCATCAGTCCGCAGTGGGATAAATCGACTGCCGTCGCCTGCGCCCGTGAGGTGGAAACGATTCTGCGGAGTGAAGACCAAGTTTGGTTATTGGAGAATATGTACCATGACAGCCCTGATCAATGGGATGCTACGCTGACCGGGATAGCACGTTATCGCTATATTATTAATAGCTTCACGCGGATGCGTTTTTGTTCCCCTGACGGGCGTTTGGATATGCAGTGCAAACTCCCCCCTGATCAAGCCTTAGGCAGTGGCTTAGTACCATGGTTCGAGGTACCTAATCGCCAACCGCTTGAGCAAGCCGTAGTCTTTGGTCACTGGGCGGCATTGAATGGCACTATTCAGCCCAAACTTTATGGGCTAGATACCGGCTGTGTCTGGGGAGGAAAGTTGACGCTCCTGCGTTGGGAAGACAAAGCCTGCTTTACCGTTCCCGCCGAATAGACAAAAGATTAAGCGCGGTCCCAAATCGTAAAGGTAAGAGGGTGCGCATTTTTCTCATCCACGGGATGCGTGCCGACCTCGGTTTTTGACCATCCGGTTCCCCATTCTGGAAAACGGGTATCACCGTCAACGTCTAAATCGATAAAGGTGAGATACAAACGATCAGCCTGAGGTAAAAACGCTTGATAAATAGTACCGCCGCCAATCACCATCACTTCTTCATAGCCGGCCACCACTTCAAGCGCTTGCTCGGGAGAGCGCACCACAGTCACGCCCTCGGGCGCAAAGTCCGCATCACCACTGATCACCACATTGACACGCTTAGGCAGCGGGCGTCCAATCGACTCAAAGGTTTTACGTCCCATCACCACAGGGTGGCCCAGTGTTGTACGCTTAAACCACGCTAAATCAGCGGGCAAGTGCCAAGGCATTTGATTGTCTTTTCCGATCACGCGGTCGTTTGCCATTGCGGCCACTAAACTAATTCGCATTGCGCTCGCCTTCCTCGATTAGATCACTGGTCGGCGACGATAAAACAATAGCCCAGGCATCGCAAGACCAATTGCCAACGCGGAGAGAATAAAGCCAGCGCTGAGTAAGTTTTCAATCAAACTGGCCCATAGCGCCGGGCTGTAACCTTGGTTATTAATCGTCACTAGCGCGATCATGGCCTTAAACGCGTACACCCCTGGAATCATGGGAATAATTGCAGCGACGGTAAAAACCTTCGGGTGAGCCAGGAAGCGCTGAGACCAATACACGCCCAGAAAACCAATCGTGGTCGCACCGGCCAGTGTCGCCCACTCAATCGCCACCCCCGACTCCATCAGAACAAAGCGTAAACCATGCCCAACCGCACCGCCATAAGCACAATACTTAAGCGCTTTCACCGGAACATTAAAGACTAACGCAAATCCCACGGCAGGGATCATCGCAAAGAACATATCTTGCAATAACGCCACAAGTAAGCTCATAACCAGCCCCATGCATCTACCAAGTTCATCGCCCCCACAATACCCATTGCCGTGGCAAGGGTCAGTAATGACGCCATGGTCCAACGTGCGATCCCCATATCCACAAATCCTTTCATCATATCCGAGACGGCATTAATAAAGGGATACCCAGGGACCAGCATCAAGACAGATGATGCCATGATCAAAAAAGGCTCATTGCCCCATCCCATGATGGTTCCCGTGCTGGATAGGAGAGTGGTCACCATCGCGGTCACTGCAAAGGTCAAAAAAGGGTTAAAGTGACGGTGGGCGATAAGTTGCCGAACCCGCATGCCGGTGGCAGAGGCGACAAAGGTCAGCGCAAACACCACGGCATCGCCGCCAGCTAACCGGCTAAAGGCGGCACATGACAAGCCTATCATCCCAACAACGAGCCAAGGAGGGTAACGGAATGGTTTGATACGGCTTAAGCGTTTACGTACCGCTAACGCGTCGAGAAAGCCCTTCTCTGCTAAGATCACGGTCCGCTGTATGTCTGTGACAACTTTCATGTTAATACCACGATCTGGGCTACGTCTTGCCGTGGTAATACAATGACCATGACTCAAGGTGGTCACCACCAACGAGCTGGCGGATAACGACAGCTCAACACTGTCTAACCCTAACGCACGACCGAGCCGGATACTTACATCACTGACAAGTTTGCTCTCCGCACCATGCTGTAATAGCCGTTGCCCAACTTCAATCACTAAACGTGATATCGCGCGTTGCTCTGGCTCAGTAAGTCGTTTTGTCACCCAAAATCCCTCTTCTCTCTCTGCGACGCCTTCAGTATTGGCGATTGGTTCATGCCAGTCTTTGATGCAAATAAAAGTCTCTTCAATTGTTCGCTCAATCACGGACAAAAAAAAGCCGCTGCAATCGGCAGCGGCGTGAGTCTGATTATGGCTTGTAGATGATCTCGACGTCGTAGTCGTCTTCGTTCCAATCATCCCAGTCATCATCGTTATCGTCGTCTTGCTTGAGCTGTTGTTCGTGATGATCATCCCATTTAAAGGCGACGGTTTCATCTTCAGGCTCAACCTCTGGCTTCGGCGCAGGCAGTGCCTCAATCGACGCCATCAGATCATAAATAAGCGGTTGCACATTCGCTTTATTGATCGCCGAAATCGCATAATGCTTATCGTCCCAAGCGAGCGCATCAAGCACACGCTCAATCTGAGCTTGGGCCTCATCTTCCGGCATCAGATCGACTTTATTGAACACCAACCAACGCGGTTTATCGGCAAGTTTCTCACTGTATTGGTTTAGCTCATCAATAATGGTAAACGCATTATCAACCGGATCGGTACCATCAACGGGTAGCAAATCAATCATGTGTAACAACACACGACAGCGCTCAAGGTGTTTTAAGAAGCGAATCCCTAGCCCTGCGCCGTCTGCCGCGCCTTCAATCAAGCCGGGAATATCAGCCACGACAAAGCTTTTGTCTGCGGCGACACGAACCACCCCAAGGCTTGGCACCAAGGTGGTAAATGGGTAGTCAGCCACTTTCGGTTTGGCAGCCGATACCGCACGAATAAAGGTCGATTTACCCGCATTCGGCAAGCCAAGCATACCAACATCGGCAAGCAGTAATAGCTCCAAACGCAGTGCACGTACTTCACCTTTCGTGCCCATGGTTTTTTGTCGAGGTGCACGATTGACCGAGGACTTAAAGCGTGTATTTCCGAGGCCATGGAAGCCCCCTTTCGCCACCATAACCTGCATACCATGCTCGGTAAGGTCTGCGATCACTTCGCCCGTGTCTTCATCGATTGCGCGCGTCCCCACCGGCACGTTCAAGACGCGATCCTCACCGCGTTTCCCGGTGCAGTTGCCGCCTCGACCATTCTCACCACGTGCCGCGGCATGAAAACGTTCAAATTGATAGTCAATCAGGGTATTCAGGTTTTCGTCGGCAAGCAGGTAAACGTCACCACCATCACCGCCGTCGCCGCCATCTGGGCCCCCTTTAGGCACATACTTTTCACGCCGGAAGCTGACGGTACCATTGCCCCCGTCACCGGCATCGACGCGAATAATCGCTTCATCTACAAACT
The DNA here is from genome assembly GCF_001995415.1 of Salinivibrio sp. AR647. NCBI lineage: Bacteria > Pseudomonadati > Pseudomonadota > Gammaproteobacteria > Vibrionales > Vibrionaceae > Salinivibrio > Salinivibrio sp. AR647. The sequence continues at coordinate 457,898 of NZ_MUFE01000001.1, forward strand.
TCATGCTAACTTCTCCGCACCAGTTATGAATGCCTATGGCGTCTCACAACCAGCCTTATCCCAGATTAGTGAATGGTGATCATATCGATCTTAGGATCATTTTTCAGCGTTGGCCGATTATCTGCGTACCGTGATGAGGCGGTGGCTTGATCGGTGATCCCCAGACACAATAAAAAGCCCCGCCATAAGGCAGGGCTTCAAAAATTCGCGTTGCGTTGAAGCTTATTCAGCTTCGATAGTAACGAATTTACGGTTATGACGACCTTTGGTCTCGAACTTCACTTTGCCGTCTGACAGAGCGAATAGAGTGTGGTCTTTACCGCAACCTACGTTGCTACCTGCGTGGAACTTAGTGCCACGTTGACGCACGATGATGTTACCTGCTAGTACAGACTCACCACCGAAGCGCTTAACACCTAGGCGTTTACTTTCTGAATCGCGGCCGTTTTTAGTGGAACCGCCAGCTTTTTTGTGTGCCATCTCTTCTCTCTCCTACTCTTAAGCGCTGATGCCAGTGATTTTGACTTCAGTGAACCACTGACGGTGGCCCATGTGCTTGCGAGAATGTTTACGACGACGGAACTTAACGATATTCACTTTATCGCCGCGACCGTGAGTAACAACTTCTGCTGTTACGGTTGCACCGCTAACAAAAGGCGCGCCAACTTTAACGTCTTCGCCGTTTGCCACTAGCAATACTTTGTCAAGTTCTACACTTGCGCCAGTTTCAACGTCTAGCTTTTCCAAGCGAATAGTCTGGCCTTCGCTTACTCGGTGTTGCTTACCACCACTTTGGAAAACTGCGTACATGTTTTACTCCGCATTTCCGCACGGCCTGCTGCATTTATGAACAACAAGGGGTGCGCATATAATTCATCAATAGGGCGCGAATTCTACGGTAGAAATTAATTAGAGGCAAGAGGGTAACGCAAGAAAATTGGTGAAAAGCTGCTCAGCATTCATTCCCACACATTTTACCGGTGTGATCGCTATCTCGTCATACGTTATCTGGTGTACCATGTCCGTCTTAATACCCGCTCTAGTGCCGATACTGACGAAAGATCCATCACCGTCTGTACGTATTAGCGATCGTGACTCTTACCTTACATGGGGTAAGTTGTGTATCGTTAGCTCGGCAGGCAAGTAACTAGGACAACGCCCGGATATATACATGGATTTCAAATCAATCCAAGCCTTGATCAGTGATGACATGGCGCAGGTCGACCAAAAAATACTCGCTCAGCTCAATTCTGATGTCGCGCTGATTAATCAGCTTGGTTTTTACATCGTTAACAGCGGTGGCAAGCGTTTACGTCCCATGTTGGCCATTTTGGCCGCGCGTGCATTGGGTTACCAAGGTGATAAACACACCACCGCAGCCGCTTTCATTGAGTTTATCCACACTGCCACTTTGCTTCATGATGATGTGGTCGATGAATCCGACTTACGCCGTGGTAATGCCACCGCCAATGCTTTATTTGGCAATGCGGCAAGCGTCTTGGTGGGGGATTATATTTATACGCGTTCATTTCAGATGATGACCAGCTTACGCTCACTGAGAATTCTTGATTTGATGAGTGAAGCGACCAATGTTATTGCCGAAGGTGAGGTGTTGCAGTTAATGAACTGTAACGATCCCGACACCAGTGAAAGCAGTTACATGCAGGTGATCTATTCAAAAACAGCGCGTTTGTTTGAATCTGCGACACAGATAGGGGCGATTCTCAACCAAGCGGATACTGATACGGAAAAAGCCCTGCAAGATTATGGCCGTTACCTGGGGACTGCGTTCCAGCTCATTGATGATGTCATTGACTACACCAGTAAAGATGATGAGATGGGCAAGCAAACCGGTGATGATCTGGCTGAGGGCAAACCGACGCTGCCTTTGCTTCATGCAATGCAGCACGGCAGTGACGCTGAATCGGCGATGATTCGCGACGCGATCGAAAAAGGGAACGGACGCGACAAACTCGACGCTATTTTAGCGTGTATGGACGTCTGTGGCTCGCTCGCTTATACCCGTGAACGCGCAGAGCAAGAAGCAGAAAAAGCGGTCCGTGCCCTCGATAGCCTTTCTGATTCGCCCTACAAACAAGCCTTAGTCGCGCTCGCCAAGTTGGCCGTTGATCGCAATACTTAAGTCAACGTAGAACTTAGTCAGCACAGAACTTAGGCAACGCAGAGCTTAGTCAGCGCAGACTTCACCGCAGTGATGCCTCGCTATCACGCTTGTGCCTACATGTAAAAAGCGGCGCCCTAATTGGACGCCGCTTTTTTCGTTCTTGCGGTTTATTTTGCGGCGAACTCTTCACCCATTTGGATATCGTTATGCAGGGTGTCTAACATCTTGTCCATCGCTTGCTGTTCAAAGGCGCTCAGCTCACCGATGTCTAAGATTGCCTCGACACCATTTTTACCTAAATGTACAGGCTGCGCGAAAAAGCGTGCGTGTTCACCGCTGCCTTCAACGTACGCACATTCAACCACATTAGCTTCACCTTGCAACGCTCGCACTAAAGACAGGCCAAAACGGCATGCCGCCTGTCCCATGGATAGGGTTGCTGAGCCTCCCCCTGCTTTCGCTTCAACCACTTCCGTCCCTGCGTTTTGAATACGTGGCGTCAGTGACTCCACTTCTTCTTGACTGAAGGTAACGCCTTTAACTTGCGATAATAGAGGCAAGATCGTCACACCTGAGTGGCCACCGATCACGGGAATGGAGACGTCACGAGGATCCATTCCTTTAAGCTCGCCGATGAAAGCTTCAGAACGAATCACATCCAGCGTCGTCAYACCAAACAGTTTGTTTTTGTCATAGACGCCTTTCGCTTTTAAGACATCCGCAGCAATCGCTACCGTGGTATTGACTGGATTAGTAATAATACCAACACAGGCTTTTGGACACACATCGGCGATTTTTTCCGCCAATGACTTAACAATACCTGCATTGACATTGAACAAGTCAGAGCGATCCATGCCCGGCTTACGTGCTACCCCTGCAGAGATCAGCACAACATCGGCCCCTTCTAGCGCCGGGGTTGGATCTTCACCGCTAAACCCTTTAATGCTCACGGGGGTCGGAATATGGCTCAAATCGACGGCCACACCGGGCGTCACCGGTGCGATATCATATAACGCCAAGTCGGAACCGGCTGGCAGGTTATTTTTAAGTAGTAGGGCTAAGGCTTGACCAATGCCTCCCGCAGCGCCAATCACAGCAACTTTCATGTCGTTCTCCTTTCGATATTTCTTATTGTCCGGATCCGGTCCGGCTTCTGTTCGGGCACAAATCGCCCATCAATGGTGCGAACTGTTGCTTCATCATATGCCCGGGTATACCCCCACTCAAGCTTCGGGCGGTGATGATCAGCCTAAGCTCTCATTTTTTCGCTCACCCTCGAAACCGGTGTGCGTTCAAGGCTTAGCCGAGACGTAACAACAGTGATATTGTCGCCATTTTAGGCGCGCAATGATTGCTCCTGATTGCATGTATATGCAAAATAGCTACTCGTTTGTCATTACGAGTCTGCCGTCATGCGTAACTCAGAAAAACAAGACCAATTAGTTCGAGCGTTTAAAGCGATCCTCAAAGAAGAAAAATTCAGTTCTCAAGGCGAAATAGTCGAAGCCCTACGTGCTCAAGGATTTGAGGGCATCAATCAATCGAAAGTCTCGCGCATGTTGACCAAATTCGGCGCTGTACGTACCCGTAACGCCAAAATGGAGATGGTCTATTGCTTGCCGATTGAGCTCGGTGTTCCGACCACTGGCAGCGCGTTGCGAGAGCTGGTGATGGAAATCGACTACAACGAGGCCGTGGTCGTGATTCATACCGGTCCAGGTGCCGCCCAATTAATTGCGCGTCTACTCGACTCACTCGGTAAGGCCGAAGGCATTTTAGGCGCTGTCGCCGGGGACGATACGATCTTTATCACCCCCACCCGAGGTACCAGCACAGAAGCGCTATTTGAAGCGATTTGTGACTTGTTCGAATACCATTATTGATTTTTTTATCAGGCAGCGTGACACCGCTGCCTGTCTGCCTTGTCTCATATTTGAAGCGCCCTCCCTAAGACAAAAGCGATAACATCTTTTTAATTTTTCTGTACCGCTCTGTTACTATCGGTTTTTAGTACTATCTGTTTTTAGCTGCTAACACACTGTCCACGCTTTCGTTGAGGGTCAATGAAAACGCGGGGAGCAGTGAGCTGCAGACTGGCCAATCACCACACCAGTGAAATAGGCCAAGTAGGCTTTTCTCGGGACACTGCCGCCGCATCAGCGGTGCATATGATAATAAGGACAAACTGCATGACGAAGACACATCAACCGTCTCCTGATGTGCAAGACATGGTGGCGCAAGCAGATACGGGTGCGCGCTCACCACATGGACTATCAGGACGTATTCTTTGGCTGGTACCACTTATCTGGTCCCTTTTTCAGCTTTGGTATGCGTCGCCACTTCCCTTTGCGCTCGATTTTGGCGTCCTCAATAATACACAAGCACGCTCACTCCACTTAGCGTTCGCGATGTTTTTGGCCTTCACTGCCTACCCCGCACGTAAAACATCGCCTCGCGACCGTGTACCTCTTCTAGATTGGATTTTTGCCCTTATCGGCAGCCTAGCCGCCGGGTATTTATTCTTATTTTACAATCAACTGGCCGATCGTGCCGGCGCCTATACTGCCTTCGATATTAGTGTTGCCGCGATCGGCATGGTATTGATGCTCGAGGCAACACGACGCGCTTTAGGGCCACCATTAATGGTGGTAGCCGCCGTTTTCTTGCTTTACACCTTTGCTGGCCCTCACATGCCCGATGTCATTGCCCACAAAGGCGCCAGCCTTAATAAGGCGATGTCGCATCTGTGGCTAACCACTGAAGGGGTGTTCGGGGTCGCATTGGGCGTCTCTACCTCATTCGTTTTCCTGTTTGTACTCTTTGGTGCCTTACTCGATCGCGCGGGCGCTGGGGGCTATTTCATCAAAGTGGCGTTCTCTTTACTGGGCCACATGCGCGGCGGTCCCGCGAAAGCCGCAGTGGTCGCCTCGGGCCTGTCCGGGTTAGTCTCAGGCTCCTCGATTGCTAACGTGGTGACCACCGGCACCTTTACCATTTCACTGATGAAGCGGGTTGGTTTCCCAAGCCACAAAGCGGGGGCAGTAGAAGTGGCCGCGTCCACCAACGGTCAGCTCACACCGCCGATAATGGGGGCCGCCGCCTTCTTGATGGTGGAGTACGTAGGGATTTCTTATGTCGAAGTGATCAAAGCTGCCCTGCTCCCGGCGTTGATTTCCTACATTGCGCTGATTTACATCGTTCATTTGGAAGCTTGTAAAGCGGGTATGGAAGGCTTGCCGCGCCGCCACTCTAGTACGGTATTGCAAAAGCTCTTTTCCTTTATGACGGTATTTGTTGGGCTATTAGTGCTCAGCGCAGCAGTCTATTACGGCATTGGCTGGACCAAGGACGTATTTGGCGTCATGGCCACCGTGGTGATCGGCATACTGACCCTAATTGCGTATGTTCTTCTGGTGCGCTATTCCGCCCGCTACAAGTCTGAAGCCGCCGAAGATCCAGCGGCCACGGATTTATCAGAGGTGCCAGAGCCAGGCCCTACCGTTCGCTCCGGGTTGTATTACTTGCTGCCAATTGGCGTGCTGGTTTGGTGTTTGACCGTCGAGCGTTTTTCACCCGGCCTATCGGCGTTCTGGGCAACTATCTTTATGATTTTTATCATAGTGACCCAGCGTCCACTGATCGCCTACTTTAATCAACGCACCAACTTCAAAGAAGAACTTCGAGAAGGGGGCGTTGATCTGCTCGAAGCCTTTGTCACTGGCGCGCGCAACATGATTGGCATCGGTGTCGCCACGGCGGCTGCCGGGATCGTTGTCGGCACCGTGACTCTAACCGGCATTGGTTTGGTCATGACTGATTTTGTCGAGCTAATTTCTGGCGGTAATATCTTCTTGATGTTGCTCTTTACGGCAGTGATCAGCTTACTGTTAGGCATGGGGCTACCGACCACGGCAAACTATATTGTGGTTTCTACACTGATGGCCCCTGTCATTGTGACCTTGGGGGCACAACAAGGGCTGATTATTCCGCTTATTGCCGTGCACCTTTTTGTGTTCTACTTCGGTATTCTCGCCGATGACACGCCACCGGTCGGTCTCGCCGCTTTCGCGGCCGCGGCCATTGCTAAATCGGATCCGATTCGTACCGGTGTACAAGGCTTTACCTACGATATTCGTACCGCCATTTTACCTTTCATGTTTATCTTCAACACTCAGTTGTTGTTGCTCGACCTCGACGGTCCTTTCCACCTGATATTGACCATTATTTCCGCGACCATTGCGATGCTGGCTTTTTCTGCCGCAACCCAAGGGTGGTGGATGACCAAAAATAAATGGTGGGAAACCGTGTTGCTGTTGCTTATCACCTTCTCTCTATTTCGACCTGGTTTTTGGTGGGATGAAGTCTATCCACCCACCACCAGCTACCCAGGAACAGAAATTATGCGCGTAGCCGAGCAACTGCCTGAAGGAAAACCGCTGCAACTGGTTGTGGAAGGGGAAGACTTCTTTGGCGATCAGATTTCCAAACATGTGGTTTTGTCGGTAGATAGTCGCCTCGAAAGCGGCGATGCACGGGTACGTGATACCGGTTTGATACTGCGCGAAGAGGATGACTCATTACTGGTTGATAGAGTTCAATTTGGAAGCGATGCCGATAAGGCGGGGATCGACTTTGATTGGCAAATTAAAACCGTCACGGTGGATAACATTCGCCCGTGGAAAGAATGGGTCTTTGTGCCGACACTATTACTCTTGGCATTGCTAGGCTGGAATCAACGCCGTCGTATCCGCCAAGCCTAATGACAGGGGGCACGTGCGCGGCGCGTGCCCTTTTCTTTTTTTGATAGCAAAGGATATCGCTATGTATAAACACATTCTGGTTCCGGTCGATTTAAATGATGAGAGCTTCGCGGATAAGGCGGTCGATCACGCTGCATGGCTGGCCAGTCAATCCGGCGCTAAGCTCCACCTACTGACGGTACTGCCGGGGATTCATAACTCCATGGTGGCCTCTTATTTCCCTGAAGAAGCTGCCAATAAAATGAAACGTGATATGAAGCGAAATCTGCAAGGATTTGCGGATAAATATGTTCCGAAAAACGTGGCCTGCCAGGTGTCTGTTGAAGAAGGCAAGCCTTACAAAGGGATTATCAAAACCGCCGAGCGCTTAGGGTGCGACTTGATCGTCATGCCAAGTCATAAGCGTTCTCGCGTCAACAAGATGATGTTAGGATCGGTGGCCGCGAAAGTGCTTGAAGGCGCCACCATGCATGTGATGGTACTCAAACCTTAGCCGATATCTGGCTGCTCGTTTAGGGCCTCCCTCGTAAAGTGAAGGTTCAGGCCTTGCCTGAACCTGATTGATTATGCTTTATCGCGAGGGCGTTGGTCATACCCCCAGCGCGGCACCAAGGTTTGCGCCGCCCCTAAGTGGTCGAGAATGCGCGCCACCATAAAATCGACCAAGTCGTCAATAGACTGGGGTTGGTGATAAAAACCCGGCGCAGCAGGCATAATGGTGACGCCCATCTGCGATAGCTTGTGCATGTTTTCTAAATGCAGCGTTGAAAACGGCGTCTCGCGAACGACCAGTAACAATTGCCCCCGTTCTTTGAGCACCACATCCGCCGCCCGTTCAATCAAGTTATCGGATAGACCATGGGCAATCGAAGACAAGGATCCGGCCGAGCAGGGACAAACAACCATTTTCTTCGGCGCTGCCGAGCCCGAGGCGACCGGCGAAAACCAATCTTCTTTACCGCAAACGATCAGTTTATTGCTATCACATTGCAGATGTTCGGCTAATATTTTCTGTGCCGCTTGCGGGCCTGACGGGAGTTTCAACCCGTGTTCGGTCGCCAGCACCACGCGAGCGGCCGAGGATATCAGTAAAAAGACCTGATAATCTTGCGCAAGCAGGCACTCCAGTAACCGTAGGCCGTATGGCGCGCCTGACGCTCCTGTCCATGCCAGCGTGATACGCTTATCCGTCATGCTTTTCTCCTTTGTGACTCAACGCACTGAGCAACTTATCGTGAATACCACCAAAACCCCCATTACTCATGATCAACACGGTATCGCCCGGCAAGGCTTGCTCACTCAACGCGACAACCAGTGTGCCTATATCAGTGTGAATTTGCGTAGGTTGAGCACAACGATCCGCCACCGCATCGAGCGACCAATCGAGCCCTTGAGGCTGATATAAAAACACACTGTCCGCACTCGCCAGCGACGCGGCAAGCGTGTCTTTATGGACCCCTTGTTTCATGGTGTTCGAGCGCGGTTCTAATACGGCGAGAATACGCCCTGCGCCGACCTTGGCTCGCAAGCCCTCCAAGGTCAGTCGAATAGCGGTCGGATGATGGGCAAAATCGTCATATACCGTGACGCCAGCCCGCTCGCCACGCCACTCAAGCCGACGCTTAGTATTGATAAATCTCTCGAGCGATTGACAAGCCAGACCCGGGGTCACTCCCACATGACGCGCCGCTGATAACGCCATCAAGGCATTACGCACGTTATGATCACCGACCAAATCCCAGTTAACCGATCCCACGAGATCACCGGCAAAGTACACATCAAATTGGCTGCCAGCTGCGTCTTTTTTCACGCTTTGCCACTGGCCATCAGGCCCCGCATACACACACTCACTCCAACACCCCATTGCGAGTGTTTCAGCTACGTTGGGATCATCGGACGGCGCAATAATCTGGCCAATCCCAGGTACGGTGCGTATCACATGATGGAATTGCTTTTGAATAGCGGCTAGATCATCAAAAATGTCGGCATGATCGAACTCAAGGTTGTTAATAACCAAGGTTTTCGGTTGGTAGTGAATAAACTTGGAGCGCTTATCAAAAAATGCACTGTCGTATTCATCGGCCTCGACCACAAAAAACGGGCTATCCCCCAAACGGGCTGACGCATTAAAATTGCTGGCCACGCCACCGATTAAAAATCCAGGCTGATAACCACAGTCTTCTAAAATCCACGCTAGCATGCTGGCGGTGGTGGTTTTTCCGTGTGTCCCTGAAACCGCTAACACCCAGCAGTCTTGGAGTAAAAAATCATGCAGCCATTGCGGACCAGACGTGTAAGGCAAACCTTGATTGAGTACGGCTTCAACACAGGGATTCCCGCGGCTCATGGCATTACCAATCACCACTAAATCCGGCTTAGGTGTAAGCTGCGCAGGATCATAGCCTTCAATGATGGCAACCCCTTGGGATTCGAGTAAGGTACTCATTGGGGGATAAACCTGGCTATCTGAGCCTGTCACTTTGTGCCCCAATTGTTTTGCCAGCATGGCGGCTCCACCCATAAAGGTGCCGCAAATGCCTAAAATATGAATATGCATGGCCTTCACTGTATTGTTGGTTACCCAGCCGTTGGACGCGGGCCATTATTATGCCTTGGATTAACGCTTGGGTCTTATCGCTTGCGCGCATATGACATGGTTTTTTATGTCGCGATCACACTTCCCTGGCCTCATCCATTTCTTCAGTACGATTAAAAAGTCACGAGCGCTAGAATGACAACGATTTCAAGAGGCAGACCACTGCCCACTTAAATGCCATTGAATTAGAAAGACAGTTCATCATCACTAAGGATTGAGAATGCCCGACATTAAGACCCTCGGCGAATATATTGTTGAGAAGCAACACGCGTTCCCGCATGCCAGCGGCGACTTATCTTCTTTGCTTGCCTCGATTCGTCTCGCCGCCAAAATTGTCAACCGTGAGATCAACAAAGCGGGCTTGGTCGACATCGCCGGCGCTATCGGCACAGAAAACGCACAAGGTGAAGAACAACAAAAGCTCGACGTTTACGCCAACGAAAAGTTTAAAGCTGCGATGGAGGCTCGCGACCACGTTTGCGGTGTCGCGAGTGAGGAAGAAGATGAAGCGGTCATCTTCAACAAGCAACTGAATCGTAATGCTAAATATGTGGTATTGATTGACCCGCTTGATGGCTCATCAAACATTGATGTCAATGTCTCCGTCGGCACCATTTTCTCCATTTATCACCGTGTTTCACCGGTCGGCACCCCCCCTACCGAAGACGACTTCCTGCAACCGGGTCATCGCCAAGTGGCTGCCGGCTATATCATTTACGGCTCATCCACCATGTTGGTTTACACCACAGGTGATGGTGTGCATGGTTTTACCTATGATCCATCGCTGGGTCTGTTTTGCCTCTCTCACGAGAATATGACCGTTCCTAAAGAGGGAACGATTTACTCGATTAACGAAGGCAACTACATCAAGTTCCCGCAGGGCGTCAAAAAATACATCAAATACTGTCAAGAAAACGTCCCTGACGAGAAACGGCCGTATACGTCACGCTACATTGGCTCTTTGGTGGCCGATTTTCACCGTAATCTGCTAAAAGGTGGCATTTACTTGTACCCGAGTACCCTAGCTTATCCAAATGGTAAATTGCGGTTGCTGTATGAGTGCAACCCCATGGCGTTTATTATCGAACAGGCCGGCGGTAAAGCCACGGATGGGATGCAGCGAGTGATGGACATTGAACCCAAAGAACTTCATCAGCGCGTTCCCTTCTTCGTTGGCTCTAGTAATATGGTGGATAAAGTCGGCGAATACCTGGAAACCTATCCTGATCATGAAGACAATTAACGCGTATTAGCAAAAAGAATGCCGCGCTTTTTTATGATGACGAGGCGACCTGGTAGGTCGCCTCTGTTATTTTCACGCTTGGCGGTTATAATTGGCACACACTGTTTGATTTAACAAAAGGACATTCCATGAGCCTGAACCAGGTCCCTGCGGGCAAAGATCTGCCTGAAGATATTTATGTGGTGATTGAGATCCCAGCGAATGCTGATCCAATCAAGTACGAAGTGGACAAAGATAGCGGTGCGGTATTTGTCGATCGCTTTATGTCTACCCCAATGTTTTACCCATGTAACTATGGTTATGTAAACCATACCTTGTCACTTGACGGTGACCCGGTAGACGTACTGGTTCCAACCCCATTCCCTCTCGTACCCGGTTCAGTAATCCGCTGCCGTCCAGTGGGTGTGCTAAAAATGACCGACGAGTCTGGTGAAGATGCCAAAGTTGTCGCAGTGCCTCATAGCAAGCTGACCAAAGAGTACGATCACGTGAAAGACGTGAACGATCTGCCTGAGCTACTCAAAGCACAAATCACGCATTTCTTCGAGCGTTACAAAGAGCTTGAAGCCGGCAAGTGGGTCAAAGTCGATGGCTGGGCCGATGCACAAGCCGCAAAAGACGAAATCCTGTCTTCTTTTGAGCGCGCACAGAAATAATCGAGCGTGTAACTGAGACAGTAAAGGCCCGCTCTATCAGCGGGCTTTTTTATTTAATCTCAAACTGATAAAGCACATCGACCGCTTGGTCAACACCCGACACCGCTTCTAGGTAAAGGTCTTTCATTAAACGATAGCGCACAGTAAATACCCCAATCGCATCGAAGATCCCGACCCCATATTTCACTTCCAAATCCGGTAAAATATAGCCTGACACTTCGACCTTTTGTTCGTCGCCGGCACCCGCGGTATCTAAGGTGAGATCCTCAACACCAAAGGCTTGGCCGATCTCTCCTACCAATTTTCCGCTTTGCGCTAACCCAATACCAATCAGCATCGAGGTCATATTGGCATCGCCGGCGCCAGCATCCAGCGCTCGGCCACGCAATAGATAAGATAAGGCATTCGCCTGCGAGCCAGCCGGATCCATAAATATATCCGCAACCGGATCATCGGCCGGGCCACTCAAGCGAATACCTGCGATCACATCCCCCTCTATTCGCTCTGGGTTACGAATCGCTTCCACTTGCAGGTAGGGTTGGTCGGCAGGGCCATTAAACAAGATTTCCCCTTTGCGGATAATCAAGTCTTGTCCGAACGAGCGATACGTTCCGTCTAGTAAGCTGACATTCCCGACAATTAATACACCTTGCGGGTTGTTTTTGATATTCAGTTCACCGGATAAGCGCGACTTTAAACCAAAGGCTGCGAGACTAACGTCATCCCCCAGTGCTAACTTTACATCGGTGACTAGGTTAAACGGCATCGGCTCGTCTTGTTCTGCACTTTTTGGCGTATAGTCTTGGTTTAACAGCACCGTATCGTCTGACACCGTCACCGCTGACGCAGGTAAGTTTTCGACTTCTATCCGTCCCCAAGGCACATGAATATCACCACGAATCGCGACCTGGTCAGGCGTCGCAGAGACGGTAAGATCTGGCGCGACATCGAGCTTTACCATTGGGGGAAGGTTAACACGTAACGTATCACCCGATACATTCAAGCCAAATTGCCAATCATCAATGCGGGGCCATTGGCCATCGCCTTTTAGTGTTAGCGGACCCTCAGGCGTGATTAACTGCCCATCCAGTTGCCCTTGTTGCCCATCAACCGTCAGAGCCAATTGCCCGTTATCTACATCCACCGGTGACGATAAGCCTTTCATCCGCAGCCCACTGACCGTCATGCCGCCATACACTTGCGGTAACGTTAGTGGGCCTTCAAGACGTAAATTCGCATTCACTTCACCATTCATATCCGCTTGTTTATCGTTTCCGAGCAAGGGCTCAAGCTTGGCCAATTGCACAGCAGTCACGGTAAGGTCGCCAGTAATCGTAGGTGTAGGGGCCAATAAATCGGTTAGGGTAAAGCCAGACGCAAGGGTGCCACCATCATCCAACGTCAGAGCAAGCGCCCCTTGTAATTGGTCATTGTGCCAGCGTGCATCCATGTTCGCGTGTTGCCAGTCAATGACTAGTGGCCTTTCTGCTTGCTGACGCAGTGCACCGTCGGTGATATCAATCGAGGCGCGTACATCTGGCGAGGCGTCAGGCTGCCATCGAGCGTGAACGGCTGCATTGGCACGTGTTTCAACTTGCCATTCCGGCGGCATGAACGCCSCAATTTGCTTCGCATCAAACCCTTCAATATTGGCAACGACCTCTCCTTGCTCACCAATATAGGCCGGTTGTGATAAGCATAAAGAAGTGGCTTGCCACTGCCAGCAATGCTCGCCGACCTGGGTTTGCTTATCGGCGAAAGTAAACGCAATGGGCGCCGCGGTTTGCTGCACGATGTCGCCAATGTCTTCTACATTCACCCGCGTATCGAGCAGTTGCCCTTGCCAACCGGACTCGCGCGCCAGCGCACCTTGAATACTCAGCACGCCAGAGGTAGGAACGCCTTGCCAGCGTAAATCCAGCTGATGCTCGGCTTCATCACCGCGGACGGTAAGATCTAAGTTCTCTAAACGCAGCGTTTGATAGCGCCCTCCCAGTACAGACACATTCAGGTTGCCACCTAAGGTATCCTTGAAGGCCAGGGCGCCGTCTAAGGTAAGCTGATTGATGCGAAGATCTTGCCAGCGCAACTGCTTGGCATCGACGGCCAGTTTGGCATTGGGATGGGCAAAGGGCCCGCTCAGACGCGCATCGCCACGAATCACACCAGTTAACATCGGTAATGATTGAGACAGGTCAGCAATATCCACCGATAGCCCCATTTGCCACTCGTCACGCACTTGTCCTTGTGCAGTAATACGGTTAGGGCCGTGGGAAAACGTCAGACCGGAGGTAGAAACGCTAGGTTGTCCATCGCCATCACGATCATGGGCATTGAGCGCGCCAGATACCGAAAGGGGGAGTTGCTCAAGCTCACCATGAACAACCAAGGTTGGCATAGATACATCCCAGCCACCCTGTGGCGTTAAGCGCCCACGATGACTCACGGCGCCGGTGAGATCACCATTCACCTCAGGCCATTGCCGCTGAGGCTGAATATGGGCAAAGCCTAACTCGGCTTGCCAAAAAGGCACGCTGGACCAATCCACGCTGGCGCGCCCAGCAACAGTACCACCGAGTGTTTGTGCCTCAAATTGCGAGAGCTTGAGCGCCGAGAGGCTACCTTGCCCGGCAAGGTTTAGTTGTGTTTTCGGCACCTCAGGACCGTCGACGTCACTTTGTAGCCCCAGCTGATAGTCAGATAAGTCACCATCGGCGTGAAAGTGTAGCTCGCGTAATGCCGCGATCGCTTTCCCCGTCAGCGGCCACGCCAATGCCTCGCTATCCAATTGCACGGCAAAAGGTAAGTTCGGTGCCAGCACGTTTGCTTCTCCCTCAAGCGTCGCCGTCACCGGGCCGCGCGCGCTCGCGTTTAGCTTAAGCGCGGCAAGACTTCCTGAGGCCGACAGCGATAAAGCTTGGCCTTGGAGCGATGCCAAGTTCGTGGTCAACTGTGTTTCTAAGGTCAGTGGGTACTCACCTTCCAACAGAATATCGCCAGAAAGCTTAGCCGTGCCCTGAGGGGCGGCCACCGAAAAATGGTCAATCGTCACTGCACTGCCCTTGACGGCGCCGACGAGATCTAACGAAGAAAAGGTATGGACTGTACCGGCGTCTATACGAGTATCGCGTAGGCTAAATTGCTCAACATTGATATTTAGCGGCACATGAATAGACGGCAAGCGGAGCCCTGGATAATGAAAAGGGGCACTCGAGGCGTCGCTATCAGGTTTACCAACCGCACGGTCGGTGTTTTCTTGATCACTGTCGTTGGTGGGCAGGGTAACCACCAGCTGCTGCCACTCTGTGGGCGATAAGGTTAAGGTGTCTCCCTCGACATGCACACCGCCTTGGAGCTGCTGCCAGTCAATCGCCTGTCCCGCCACCTGAATCGCCACATCATTGAATGCAAACGCGTTAATATGTATCGGTAGCGGCGATTGGATCCTCGCGGTAGACGGCTCGGCGGCGGTGTTGTCATCGCTTGGCGGGAAATTAAGTGCAAGCGTTACCCCTTCAGCCGCCAGTTGTTCGACACAGATTGATGGAGTAAGTAAGCACTTACCTTTTATCTCAATCCCCAGCTTATTAGCGACCAATTGGATTTGCTCATCCTGATATTGCAGACCACGAAGCTCAAAGCCGGTCAGCAAAGTGCCCTCGGCTTGATCAAGCGATAATGCAGGTACAGCTTTCTGTGCCCCCCACACTCCAATTTGTAACCCGATCGGCGTAAATAAGGTGGTGGACACCAAACCTACCAGCGCAAATATCGTGATTAACAGAATCAAAGTTAATTTAACCAACCACCGGCTCATAATTCAGGCCCCAACGTCAGGTGCACACGAAAGTCGTCATCGTCATTATCAAAACCATGGGCGACATCAAGGCGAATCGGGCCCACCGGTGATGACCAACGAATGCCTGTCCCGGCTGCGCGCTTCCATGACAAATGGTTGGTCCATGCATCGCCGCCGTCAGCAAACAACGCCCACCACCAATTGCCACCAAGACGATACTGATATTCTAAAGTCCCGGTTAACATATAGCGTGCACCACTTAACTGACCGCTGTCATCGACAGGCGAGACGGTTTCATAGCCATAACCACGAATGCTGTTATCCCCCCCAGCGAAAAAGCGTAATGATGGTGGTGCTTCACGAAACTCCTCGGAAATCAGGGCGCCACCATCGACCCGGAGTAAGCCACGATGATTCTTATTTAAACTGCGAATCCAAGCACTACGACCTTGAAGTCGCAGCAAGCTAATATCCGACAGCCACGCGGGATCGGCTGCCTCCAGCGTCAGTGATTGCTTGTCTCCCCAATGCGGCATCAGACCACCACGCACGCGCGTTCGGGTAACGTTGACGCCCGGCAGCACCACGCTGACGATATCTTCATCTTGCCCTTGGCTATAGTTTTCGTACAGCCAGCGCAGCGATACACTGCGCTGCCAGCCGGTATCATAAAGCCAGTGTCGGGAGACAGAGGTCGTCGCTTCAAAACTGGTGGTATCGCGTTGGTCTGTATTTTTTAACCCCAGCTGAACTTGATAATATTGCCGTGAAACATCGTGAAGCGGCACTTTATAGGTAGAAGTAAGGGTTTGCTCTGGCTGAGAAACCGCCAGTGATGTGCTCAGGCTATGCCCCCTTGAATTATACCAAGGCTTACGCCAATTAAGCTTAAGACGCGGACCAATGTCGGTGGAATACCCCACCCCAGTTTCAAACTTGTTGCGTGCTTCCGGCGTCAACGTCACCTTGATCGGCACTTCATTGCCCTCGGCGTCTTCCATATCCGCTTGGACTAACGCACTGGCAAACCAGCCCGTATTTGCTAACGCTTGGTTAAACTCGCCTAAGTCAGTAACTTGATAGAGATCACCTGGTGAAAAATCTCGCAGTGTATCAAGTCGCTTATGCTGGATTTGCGAGCCTTGATAATCGATCGCACCAAAATGATAACGCTTGCCACTGGCAAAATGCAGACGAATAAAGGCTTGCTGGCGGTCAGGCGCAACTTCGAGCCGGGCTTGCGTAAAACGACCATCAAAATAGCCCTTTTTCACGGCTAAGTTCTGGATCTGACTTTTGAGTGACTCATAATCACCGTGATTGAGCCGATGACCAGGTTGCGGTCCTTTCGCTTTAAGCGAATGAAAGTCATCATCCATCGCAGCTTCACCGGAAAAGACGACATCGACTTGCGCCACGTTGACCGGGGGGCCAGGATTAACGGAGACAACCAGGGTATCGCCCTCTGGCTCGTTCAGCGTGATTTTTGGCTGATAGTAGCCTACTGCCTGGAGTGCTTGTCGGACATCGCGCTCGACACGCGCCTTAAACCGATACGACCCATCGCGTTCTTCGGGCGCGATCGCTGCCAAATAGGTTGCTACATTTTGTTGCGCCTCCCCCTCGAGTCCTTGGAGCTCAACGTCAAGGCTCGCGCGTACCCAGCTAGGTAGCAGTAAAAAAGCGATCGCAATAAGGGAGAGTTTACGTATCTTCATGCAATGAGAACCATTACTAGGGTGCCGCTCAACAAAATTGATGATATCTTGCCATATTACGCGTTGAGCTGGGCTTGATGCTAGCGCCATTCACATCAGTCCACACCCAAAGCGGTTTCATATAACACATAACGCTTTTCATCACAGCAGTAAAAGGATGCCTATGTCGATGCAATCTTCGTTCAGCCAACCCGATAATGCGATTGCGGATCGTGCTGATGCCATCACGCCCACCGAGCCACATGCCGTATTTGGGCAACCTATCACAACGGCCCCAGCGAACGGTCAGAAACAGGTCATTTTAGGGATGGGCTGTTTTTGGGGAGCGGAACGCAAACTCTGGCAACAGCCAGGAGTAGTCATGACCTCTGTTGGCTACTGCGGTGGGGTAACACAACACCCGCGCTATCAAGATGTTTGTACGGGTCAAACTGGCCACGCCGAAGTGGTTAATGTCATTTTTGACCCGAGTGTCACCAGTCTGGACGCTTTATTGACGATCTTTTGGGAAAACCACGATCCAACTCAAGGGTTGCGCCAAGGTAATGACGTGGGCCCACAGTACCGTTCAGCCATTTATTACTGTGATCCTGCCGATCGCGCGACGGTAGAAGCCAGCTTTGCCGCCTATCAAGCCGCTTTAAAAGCAGCGGGCAAGTCGGATGCCGTCACCACAGAGATCGCCCCCGCAGGTACTTATTTCTTAGCAGAAACAGACCATCAGCAGTATCTGCACAAAAACCCCCAAGGCTACTGCGGCTTGGGTGGCACCGGCGTTTGCTTCCCGCCACAATAGTCTGAAGGCACGCAAAAGTCTGAAGACACGCAAACTCAGAGATAAAAAAAACACGTCATTAGACGTGTTTTTTCTGCATCGCACGTTTTTTATGCGGTGATGGCCATCGATTTAATTTCTTTATTTACTTCGGTCATGACCGAGAGTGCACGTTTATCACTGTGTCCTGGAGGTAGCAAACGCCCACCATCAAACTCAAACGCGCCGACACCTTCAATATAAAGTCGGCCCTTAAAAAATCGTTTCACATATCGCGCAATCTGGGTTGGTCGATATTGACGAAAGATGCGAAGCATAGGGATCCCTTTATTTCTCAACCAAGTCTGATGAACAGACCGAAACAGTAACAACGCACTTTCACCGTTTCTCGGTAAATTATGTGTTACCACCTTGGAGCACCGAATATTATCTGGCAATCTCCACGTACAAAGCTAAGCAAGCAAAGTGCCATCTTATTCTGATGACAATCACAGTATTAGAGCCTGCTTACCAATAGAAGTTCCCGCTTTAGAAAAATACGTTTTGGTGCACAAGTTCGATCGACGAAGAAAAGTCCGATCTTGCGCACGGATTAACCCTTGGCACTTGGCACAACGCACTGTCTGGCGTAACCATAGATAACTTGGCACCGAATGCCAAATAATGACCACAGACATGGATGATAAAGAATGAACAAAACCCTACTTGCTCTCACTTTTGCGTTATTCACAGGCACCAGTTGGGCGCACACGATCCAAAACGGTGCACCTTTACCGTCAGCCAAGGTCGCCGAGCACGGCGAACTAACCTTGAATGGCGACGATATCGTTTATCAAGCTTGGCAAACCGAACAGTTGCAGGAAAAAGTACGCGTGATCCAAGCTATTGCTGGACGCAGTAGCGCCAAAGAAATGAACGCCCCCCTCATGGCGGCAATTACCGCCGCGGATTTTGACGATGCACGCTATCAAACCACCACCATCATCAATCAAGATGATGCCATGTGGGGAACTGGCGGCTTTGTAAAATCGTCAGCCGAAGACAGTAAACGCGAATTTAGCTGGTCATCGATTGTGCTCGACGAAAATGGCAGAGTCGCAGAGGCATGGCGCTTAAAAGAAGAGAGCTCGTTGATTGCCGTACTGGATGACAAAGGCATGGTGCGTTTTGTAAAAGAAGGCAAGCTAAACGAGGATGAAGTGAATCAAGTTGTCAGCTTGGTGACAGAGCTGGTAAACCAATAATCATATCGCGGGCAAGGCCCGCGCTTTCATTTCAGACTTGGCGTTCAAGGCTACAATTGTTATGTTATCACATTACTTAATAACCTCATGGACGTCTGGATGACTCGGCGAGTGCTCGTCAACCTGCTATTTGTATTGGTGCTTAGCCAAGCCGGACTGTGGGCGCACCATCAAGTCGACACCTTAGCTCCGAGCCATCACAGTGAGCATTGTGGTGTCTGTCATCTCATCCCACCAGCAATACTGGCTTCCAGTATCGTGACACCGACGCCCACCTATGCTGCCAATACCCTCATCGTTTGGTCAAAACCTCAGCGAGCTTATCGTACCGCTATAGCCTTTTCGGCGCGCGCCCCACCGAGTGAAATAAATGCCTTCATTATCTAATTCATTTATTCACGAGGAGAAACCACATGAAAGCTCGTTTATTACCCAGCGTTATCACTATGGCCATCGCGACCACCTCTGCAGCAACATTAGCCGATGAAGCCAGCTATCAGTCGTTCGATGCCCACGTCCACGGGGAGGTAGCACTGAGCCTCGCCCAAGACGGTGAGCGCGTATTCATTGAGTTAACGGCCCCCGGCAATGATGTGGTCGGCTTTGAACACCAGCCTAAAAACGCCGCCGACCAGCAAGCGGTCGAAGATGCCTATGCGCTTCTGCGTGATGGTGGGAAACGCTTCCAACTTGCTGAAGCAGCGAATTGCCAGCTTGCCGAGACCAAAGTCACTAGCAGTTTTGACGACTACGACGAGCATCACAACCATGAGGAGCATCATGGTCACGATGAACACCATGACCACGACGAACATCACGGCCACAATGAACACCACGGTCATGACGAGCACCATAACCACGACGAGCACTACGGCCATGACGAGCATGATCAGGGTAACCACAACACTTTATCCGTGAACTACCAATTCGTTTGCCAAAACCCACAAGCCTTCACCGAATTGAAAACGGATTGGTTTAGCCTGTTCCCCAACACAGAAGCCATCAAAATTCAGGCCGTTACCGATGATAAGGTCTGGGTTGATACCTTGATTCGTGCTAAGTCGCACATCCAGTGGTAGTGAAAAAAGGAGGCGGGGCGCATCCAGTGCCCCTGTCAGGCATGATAACCATCAAACAACTAGGTTTTACGTGGCCGGGCCAGCCGCAACCGATCCTTGATATCGACAGTTTTGCGGTCAATGCTGGCGAGCATATATTTTTACAAGGTCCCAGCGGCAGTGGTAAATCCACCCTGCTAAGCCTGATTGCGGGTATTCATATCCCCCAGACGGGTACGCTGACGGTCAATCATCAAGCGCTAACGGCACTGAATGATCGCGAGCGTGATCAATTCCGTGCTAACCACATTGGTTATATTTTTCAGCAATTTAATCTGCTGCCTTATTTATCGGTGATCGATAATGTCACCGTGCCGCTGCGCTTTTCTCACCTGCGTCGTCAGGCGTTGACACGATCGCCTCATCAAGAGGCCGCCACCTTGCTCGACCAATTGGGCTTACCCACAAACTGCCACCACCAGCCGGTCACCGCGCTGAGTATCGGCCAGCAACAACGGGTCGCGGCGGCGCGGGCGCTGATTGGTGCGCCGGCGTTAATTATCGCTGACGAGCCGACTTCTGCGCTCGACGCTGACACCCGCAACACCTTTATTCAGTTGCTTCAAGACCGCTGCCGAGAAGCCAACAGCAGCTTATTGTTTGTCAGCCATGACAGTCAATTAGCGCCCTTGTTTGACCGTGATGTCTCGCTTCCCGCGCTGAATCGCGCCATGCGTCGCAAGGAGGATCAGCAATGATTTCGCTATTGGGACTTGCGGGGAAAAGCCTGAAAAATCGCCGCGCCACCGCATTGCTTTCTTTGCTGACCGTCACCATCGCCGTGGTGCTGTTACTCGGCGTCGAAAAGGTGCGCACGCAAGCGAAGGCCAGCTTTGCCAACACCATTTCCAACACCGATTTAATTGTGGGCGCCCGTTCTGGCTCCATTAATTTGCTGCTCTATTCCGTGTTTCGAATTGGTAACGCCACCAACAATATCGGCTGGGAAAGTTATCAGCGCCTTCGCGAGCACTCAGATGTGAGTTGGACCATCCCCATTTCACTCGGGGATTCTCACCGTGGCTTTCGCGTACTCGGCACCAGCAATGATTACTTTTCCCATTATCAATATGGTCAAAAACAACCACTCGTCTTTCGCCAAGGCGGCCCATTTTCCGGTCTATTTGATACCGTGATTGGCGCCCAAGTGGCGAAAGATCTGGGATACAAAATGGGCGATAACCTAGTGATTGCTCATGGACTGGCCGATAAAAGCTTTAATCAACACGACAATTTGCCATTTACTGTCACCGGTATTTTGGCGCCCACCGGCACGCCCGTCGACCGCAGTGTGCATGTGTCGCTCGAAGCCATAGAAGCGATTCATGTCGGCTGGGAAAGTGGCGCACGACTTGGCCAAGGCCTCACTCAAGCCCAAGCACAGCAGCGTGAATTACAGCCCGAGCAACTCACTGCAGTCATGGTGGGTCTGAACAGTAAAATCAAAACGTTTGCCGTCCAGCGTTGGGTCAATACTTATCCACGCGAGCCATTGACTGCCATCATGCCCGGTATTGCCTTGCATGAGCTATGGGACATGATGCGCGTGGGCGAGCAAGCGCTATTAGTGATCGCTGGATTTGTCGTCGTTGCTGGATTATTAGGCATGCTCTCCAGTCTGCTCACCAGCCTGAACGAGCGTCGACGAGAAATGGCAATTTTACGGGCAATGGGCGCACGTCCGGTACATATTATTCTGCTGTTGGTCAGTGAGGCGGTTGCCATCACCCTGGCGGGTATCATCTTAGGTGTGCTACTGCTTTATGGCGGTCTTGCGCTCACCCAGCCCTATATTATCAGTGAATTTGGCCTGTTCTTACCGCTCGACTGGCCCTCTTATTATGAATGTTTGTTAATGGTCGGCGTGTTTATCGCTGGTCTCGTGGTCGGCTTAATTCCCGCTTGGCGCGCGTACCGACAAACACTGTCCGACGGCATGACAATGAAGGTATAACCCATGAAAAAACGGATAACGCTCCATCTTATCGCCTTGCTTAGCGGCCTTTTGAGTTCGCTTGCTTGGGCAAGCAGTGAACCACTCATGCTCGATTGGATAGATTTGATTCCTGAGCACGAACGGGCACAGTTTGATAGCCGCGGCATGCCAGACATTAGCCACGACGGTGATAACCCGCAAAGCTTGGTCGGATCGGTTCGCCCTGAACTCAATAATAGCCAAGTTAAAATCCCCGGCTTTGTGATCCCGTTAGAAGGTGACGATCAACGGGTGACCGAATTCTTGCTGGTCCCTTTTCTTGGCGCCTGCATCCATGTGCCACCCCCACCGCCCAATCAAATTATTTACGTAAAGTTTGCCGATGGCGCGCCGATTCAAGAACTATGGGATGTGGTTTATGTCGAAGGGACACTCAATACTGAGCATGTCAGTCATGACTTGGCAGAGGTGGGATATGTACTGCAAGGTACAACGCTAAGCGCCTACGACGACGGATAGATTTCTATCAATCAGTGAGCTTGATCGGCGCCGACACCATTGTCAGACAATATAATGAGACAATATCGCCAGTGCGCCGATATAAATGGCGATCAACAGTAAATTGATGGAGTTAGGTTTTTGCCTTCGCACACGCATCCCTACGCTTAATAGATAACACCATAATGTTAACAAATTTAATCATTAATTAACATATTTGCCAGCATAAAATTTTGCTGACAATCAGTGTGAGAACCGCATGGCAGAGCAAGACAAACCCGTGGTCGTCGACGCCCACCCAGAGAAACGGCAACACCAAGATCACAGCTATAAAGAAGATGCCGATCTACGCGGCAGTAAAGGGCGACTAAAAGCGATTGCGAGCGAGTATCAAGTTGATGCTCGCTTACAAGACGTGGAGCAAGAGGATCTCGCCCATCGCAGCGCAAACCGCCAACGCCAGGTGATGCAAAAGCAACAAGCCAACCTCGAAGCGATCATTGCTCATACCTATGAAAGTTGTCACAGTGAAACGGCACAAACCCCCGATCCGGATTGGCTGGTACGCTTTTTCGACTTAGCCCGCAATATTCACGGCTATGCGATGCAACAGCTTTGGGCCAAGATCCTTAAACAGGAAATATTGCGTCCGGGAAGCACCTCGATCAAAGCACTCACCCTTTTAGAAACCATGACCCAACGCGAAGCGCAAGCACTGCAACGCGCCTGTGCATTGTCCAGCACCTTTGGCCAAGACAGCACCAAAAAGCTAGTCACCGGTTTTCGTCGTCGTCAAGGCTTGGTGCAACTGCTACGCCCAGAGCCGCCCCATAAGCTCTCTCTGGGTCACTATCAACTGTCTTACACCGACTTAATGCTGTTGATGGACTTGGGGCTGATCCTGCGCACTGAGCTCGAATCCGGCGTGATTGAAATGCATCCTGCCATGCCATTTACACTGCAAGACACCCAGTATATGCTCACTCCGCTCCACAAAGGGATGCGTCTTTATTATTACCGCTTTAGCCCCACTGGCCATGAGCTAGCAAAACTGGTCGGTAAACGCGTGCATCCCGATTACCACCACGCCATTTGTGCGTTGCTCGCCGAAGGCTTTGAGATGCACAGCGACATTGGCGATACCGTCAACACCCATGCGTGATACCTTTAGGTGCGCAGCACTCCCCGATCGCGCAACACATCAAGGCAGACCGCCACATGCTCAGCAACACGCTGATCGCCAGTTAAATGAATCGCCGGTGCGTGCGGTGGTTCATAATCTGACGATATGCCGGTAAACGCTGGGATCTCGCCAGCACGCGCTTTTTTGTACAGCCCTTTTGGATCGCGCTGCTCGCACACCGCCAGCGGCGTATCGACAAAGACTTCGATAAACTGCCCCTCAGGCAAACGCTCACGCACCCTCTCTCGCTCCGCGCGGAATGGTGAGATAAAAGCACTGAGGACAATCAGACCAGCATCGGTCATCAACTTAGCCACCTCGCCAATTCGGCGAATGTTCTCGGCTCTGTCCTGATCGGAAAAACCCAGATCGCGACATAGGCCATGGCGAATATTATCGCCATCCATCAAATAGGTATGGTGCCCTTCGGCTACCAAGGCCGCCTCTAGCGCGCCAGCAATGGTCGATTTTCCCGAGCCAGACAAGCCAGTAAACCAAAGCACCACGGGCTGCTGCTGCTTTTGTTCACTGCGCGTTGCTTGATCAACACTATGTGCATGCCAGATCACGTTGGGATCGGAAGACGATATAAAAGATTGCGTCATAAATAGTCTCTCCGTCCGCCATGCCAAAATACGTGTGTTATCACGATTCACCTATTCTCTTATCATTGCCTTGATGAGGCCTCGTATCGGGCTAGCGAATGATGTGGCTAGCCCGATATAGGGCTTATTAACACTCAGGTATTATCTATCCCAGCTGACCAAGATCCCGCGCTTGCCAATGCGGAAAGTGCTTGCGGATAAGCTGGTTTAATTCAAGCTCAAACGCTGAGAACGACGAGGTGGTTTGCGGCTGCGTCTCAGCGACATGACGAATCATCCCCGCGCCGACCGTCACATTGGTGAGACGATCAATCAGGATAAAGCCACCGGTATTCGGACTGTCGTGATAGGTATCCAGCGGCACCGCTTCGCTTAGGGTCAAGGTGCAACGACCAATGCCATTGAGCGGCAAGGTGTCTGCGTCATGAGTGTTAAGCGTATTAACATCGACCCCATACGACAGCGCCTCAACCTGCGCTGAGGTTTTCTTGCTGGCCAACTGAATATCGTATTCGCGCCCCGGTGCCAGTGGGGTTTGCGTCATCCACACCACGTCGGCGTCAAATCGTTGACCCACCGCCACGTCATCATCCGCTCGCACCAAGAGATCGCCACGCGAGATATCAATTTCTCTATCTAAAGTGAGGGTGACCGCTTGACCGCTAAAGGCAAATTCACGATCACCGTCAAAGGTGACGATGCGCGCGATCTTCGCGGTAAGCCCAGAAGGGAGTACCTTAACCTCATCGCCCACATGCAACTCGCCACTGGCAAGGGTACCTGCGTAGCCACGGAAGTTCAGATCCGGTCGATTGACATACTGCACCGGAAAACGGAACGCGCCCGTCCCGCGCGATTTTTCAATGTCGATGGCTTCTAGCTGGCTGAGTAGCGGCTCGCCTTGATACCACGCCATCGCGTCACTGGCATTGACCACATTGTCGCCTTCCAGCGCCGACAAGGGCACCATAGACACTGACAAGCCGGGATTGAGCTGATCGGCAAACGCCAGATATTGCTGTTGAATTTCATCAAACCGAGCTTGACTATATGCCACCAAATCCATCTTGTTCACCGCTACCACAAAATGCTGAATACCCAGCAAGTTAGCAATGTACGAATGACGGCGGGTCTGATCCAAGATGCCGTGACGGGCGTCGATTAAGATCACCGCTACATCACAGGTCGACGCGCCGGTGGCCATATTACGGGTGTACTGCTCATGGCCTGGGGTATCGGCGATAATAAACTTACGCTTGGCGGTGGAGAAATACCGGTACGCCACATCAATGGTGATCCCCTGCTCGCGCTCGGCTTGCAGGCCGTCTACCAGTAGCGCCAGATCCGGTTTCTCCCCCGTGGTACCGACACGCTGGCTATCGGCATGGACAGCAGCCAGCTGATCTTCATAGATCTGTTGCGAGTCGTGCAGCAAGCGGCCAATCAAGGTCGATTTACCGTCATCGACCGAGCCACAGGTCAAAAAGCGCAATAAACTTTTGTGTTGGTGCTGTTGCAGATAACCCTCAATACCCAGATCGGCCACCTGTTGTTGAATTGCTGGATTCATGACTGCTCCTTAGAAATAACCCTGACGCTTTTTGCGCTCCATGGATCCGGACTGATCGTGGTCGATCGCCCGCCCTTGGCGTTCACTTGAGGTAGCGACCAACATCTCTTCGATGATCTCTGGCAAAGTGGTCGCGGTGGATTCAATCGCCCCCGTGAGCGGGTAGCAGCCCAGCGTGCGGAAACGTACCGATTTATGCATCACGGTTTCCTCGGGTCCAATCGGCATCCGCGCATCATCGACCATGTACAAGGTGCCCTCACGCTCCACCACCGGGTGTTCAGCCGCCAAGTAAAGCGGGACAATATCGATATTTTCCAGATAGATGTATTGCCAGATATCGAGCTCGGTCCAGTTAGAGAGCGGAAACACACGAATGCTCTCGCCCGGGTTCACTTGGCCGTTGTAGTTGCGCCACAGCTCTGGCCGTTGATTTTTCGGATCCCAGCGGTGGTTCTTATCGCGAAACGAATAGACGCGCTCTTTGGCGCGGGATTTTTCTTCATCTCGACGCGCGCCGCCAAACGCCGCATCAAACTTATGTTGATCCAGCGCCTGCTTCAGCGCTTGGGTTTTCATGATGTCGGTGTGCTTGTCGGAGCCGTGATCAAAAGGATTAATCCCCTGTGCTATTCCTTCTGGATTTTTGTGCACAATCAGATCTAGCCCCAGCTCTTTAGCGGTGCGATCGCGAAAGGTAATCATGTCGCGAAACTTCCAATCGGTATCGACATGCAACAGCGGAAACGGGATCTTGCCGGGGTAAAAGGCTTTGCGTGCTAAATGCAGCATCACCGACGAATCTTTACCAATTGAATACAGCATCACGGGGTTATCAAACTCCGCTGCGACTTCCCGCAGTATATGAATGCTCTCGGCTTCCAACTGCTGGAGGTGAGTCAGTGTTTTTGCGTCCATCTTCATTATCCTTTAAGCGAAGTTAACCACGGCGGTTGGCGCTTGCGTGGGATCAGCATCGGTTGCCACATTATCATCACCAAACCAAGTCAACTGACCGGCGAGGGCCGCGACTTCGCCCACTACGATTAGGGCTGGCGACGCCGCTTGCTCAGCCAGCGACGGTAAATTATTGAGTTGACCGGTAAAGACTTTTTGCTCTGGACGGGTGCCGTTTTCAATCACCGCCACTGGCGTCTCCGGTGAACGGCCATGAGCCAAAAGCTGGCTTTGAATATGGGCCGACTTCATTAGCCCCATGTAGATCACCAAGGTTTGCTGCGCGCGTGCCAAGGTGGCCCATTCCAGCGTGTCTTGTTCTTTTTTCAAATGGCCGGTAATAAACAGCGCCGTTTGGGCGTGATCGCGATGGGTTAGCGGAATACCGGCATACGCCGTTGCCCCTGCAGCGGCGGTGATACCAGGCACCACTTGAAACGAGACTCCGGCGTTGGCCAGTGTTTGTAACTCCTCGCCACCACGGCCAAACATAAACGGATCGCCTCCTTTTAAGCGCACCACCCGTTTTCCCGCTTGGGCATGCTCCACCAATAGACGATTGATGTCGTCTTGGCTAACACTGTGGTAGCTCGCCCGTTTGCCCACGCAAACCAGCTCTGCATCTCGGCGACACAACTCCATAATCGGCTCAGCGACTAAGTAGTCGTATAACACCACATCGGCTTGCTGCATCAATTGCAACGCGCGCAAGGTCAATAGCCCAGGATCCCCTGGCCCAGCGCCAATCAAGGCCACTTCGCCTTGGGTGGTGATTTGTCCACTAAGCTGTTCAAGCGCCTGCTCGGCTTGCTGGTGTTTGCCCGCCGCGACTAAATCAGCAAACCGGCCACTAAAAGCGGCTTCCCAGAATTTACGCCGCCCCGTTAAGGTCGGAATGCGTGCTTTCAGTTTGTCGCGAAACGCGCCCGCCATCGCTGCCATTTTGCCGATATGTTGGGGGACCAAGGTTTCAATTTTTTCACGTAGCATCCGTGCCAATACCGGTGCTTTACCGCCCGACGAGATAGCAATGATAATGGGGGAGCGATCAACCAAAGAAGGGACAATAAAGCTACATTTAGGGGTGTCATCGACGACATTGACCAAAATATTGCGGCTGTCAGCGGCCGTGGAGACCAGCTCGTTGACGAGGGCATTATCGGTCGCCGCAATTGCCAGCATGTTTCCATCCAGGTGTTCGGGACGAAACGCCTCGCGCAACACCCTCAACTTTCCTTGCGCTTGCGCCTCTTCAATTTCACGGTCGACCTCAGGGGCCACTAAGGTGACCGCCGCCCCGACTTTGAGTAGCATGCGGGTTTTTCGCCATGCCACTTCGCCGCCGCCCACCACGAGGCAAGGACGATGTTTCAGCTGAGCAAAAAGAGGAAGATAATCCATGATCGCGCATTTCCTTGATGACAATACCGCCACTATATCGCCCCACAACTATTACCTGAAATTCTATAAATTCATTTTTTATTCTTTTTAGTGCTTTAGGAGGGAGTGGAATGGGTAAGGCATCGGGTCAATAAAACAATGACTGCGATCGCAAAGCGCTCAATTGCCGCCTCAGAGCCTTGAAACGGTTCGATAAAGCCGATCAAGCGCACAGCTTCATATGAATGATAAACGGCATAATTCAATTGCTTGATAACTAACGCACACTTTTCACTTGGAGATCCTGTTATGCGTTTGCTCCCTTCTGCTGTCGCCACCGCGGTGGTTGCCGGTCTGTTTGCCGCATCTGGCAGTGCCTTTGCCGATACCATCAACCTGCGTGTGATTGAAACCACCGATATTCATACTAATGTGATGGATTACGACTACTACAAAAACAAGCCGTCACAAAAAATCGGTTTGGTCCGCGCCGCGACCGTGGTCAAACAAGCTCGCGATGAAGCACAAAACGCGCTATTGGTCGATAACGGTGACCTGATCCAAGGCAGTCCAATGGGCGATTACATGGCGAGCAAAGGTATCCAACCTGGCGAAGTGCACCCAGTGTACAAAGCGATGAACTTGCTCAATTATGAAGTGGGAAACATCGGTAACCATGAATTCAACTATGGCTTGGCCTTTTTAAAAGAGTCAATCAACGACGCTAACTTCCCGTACATCAACGCCAACGTGTTTGATGCCGATAGCGGCGAGCACTACTTCGACCCGTATTTAATTAAAGAATACCAACTCAAAGATGAAGACGGTGATAGCCACACCATCAAAGTCGGTTACATCGGCTTTGTCCCGCCGCAGATAATGACTTGGGATAAAGCCAATCTCGAAGGAAAGGTGATCGCCAAAGACATTAAACAAACCGCAGAAAAGTTAGTGCCGGAAATGAAAGCCAAAGGGGCCGATGTGGTCGTGGCTATTCCTCACTCAGGTATTTCACAAGCGCCTTATAAAGCGATGGCAGAAGATTCTGTGTATTACCTCACGGATGTCGACGGCATTGATGCCATTGCCTTTGGTCATTCACATGCCGTCTTCCCTGGAGAAGACTTCGCCAATATTCCCGGTGCGGATATCGATAAAGGCACGATCAATGGTGTGGCCAGTGTGATGGCCGGCCGCTGGGGCAGCCATGTCGGAGTGATAGATCTGGCGCTCGAGCAAGTCGATGGTCAATGGCAAGTCACCGACAGTCAGGCTCAGGCGCGTCCGATTTTTGATCAGGCGAATAACAAGGCCTTAGTCGAGGCCGATGAAGCTTTGCTTAAGGCTGTGGAGTCAGACCATAAAGCCACACAAGATTTCGTCAATCAGCCAATTGGTCAAGCTAATGATGTGATGTATTCCTACTTGGCCCTGCTTCAAGACGATCCGACCGTACAAATCGTTAACCTCGCACAGCAAGACTATGTCGAGCGCATGATTCAAGGGGACCCTGACTTAGCCGATCTGCCGGTGCTGTCTGCCGCCGCGCCTTTTAAAGCCGGTGGTCGCAAAAACGATCCGAGCAACTTTACCGAAGTGGAGGCGGGCCAACTGACGTTCCGTAACGCCGCCGATCTTTATCTGTACCCGAATACCTTGGTGGCACTGAAAGTCTCTGGTGCCGAGCTTACCCAATGGCTAGAGTGCAGTGCCGGCCAGTTTAACCAAATCGATCCCAACACAGAGCAGCCCCAGTCACTGGTGAACTGGGATGGATTCCGCACCTATAACTTTGATGTCATTGACGGTGTCGAGTATCAGATTGATATCACCAAGCCTGCCCGCTACGACGGAGATTGCAATGAGGTCAATCCAGACGCGTCGCGAATCATCAACCTGACCTATCAAGGTGAGCCGGTTGACCCTGAGCAAACCTTCCTGATAGCGACCAACAATTACCGTGCTTATAGTGGTAAGTTCCCAGGCACCGGCAGCGACCATATCGCCTTTGCCGCGCCGGATGAAAACCGTACCGTGGTCGCCAACTACATCAGCCGTGTGAGTCAAGAAGAAGGCCAAGTCACAGTGAGTGCGGATAACAACTGGTCCATCGCGCCTATCGAAGGCGACGCTGTGGTCAGCTTTGAAACCTCACCAAGCGAGAAAGCGGCGCAATTTATCGAGCAAAAAGGCCAATGGTCAATGCGCCGCCAAGGCACTGATGAAGTGGGATTTGGCGTTTATCATGTTGATTTAAGCCAGCCTCGTCAGTAGCTGGTTAACGACACCCACTAAATAGCTTTTGAATACCGCAGCCTGTCTGCGGTATTTTTTTACTTTCCCCTTTGGAGTTTTGGTATGGATTGGCAAATCGTGACATTTGACGCGCTTGATACGCGCACCTTATTCACACTGATGAAATTACGGGTAGATGTGTTTGTAGTGGAACAAGCCTGTGCCTACCCAGAGCTTGATGCGCTCGACACCGCGCCAGAGACGCTGCATTTAATGGGCTGGCTGAATGGCGAGCTGGCGGCTTATGCCCGTGTGCTGGCACCAGGTGCAAGTTACTCAGGCGCCAGCATTGGCCGTGTGATCGTTGCGCCCGCTCACCGAAACGGTCAATGGGGGCATCAATTGGTTCGCCACGCGATTCAGGCTTGCCAGCAACATTGGCCACATGATGATATTGAGATTGGCGCACAAACACATTTACAGCGGTTTTATCAAACCCATGGCTTTTCGGCGTTTTCCGACGCCTACTTAGAAGATGGGATCCCCCATATTGATATGCGTTTATCGGTGAGTGACGCATCCGCCGTTTAAAGCAAAAAATCCCGCTGAATCAGCGGGATTTTGTTTTCATCTATTGGCGGTAAGACCTATTTGGTTAGACGGAAGCGCTGCATGGTCGTTTGCAGTGATTGCGCCAACTGGCTGAGCTCGCTACAGGCTTGTGCGGTTTGATCAGCACCGCCAGCGACTTCTTGTGACGAATCATTGATGCGCTCGATGTTACGGCTTAGCTCATCCGCTACCGAGTCTTGCTCGCCACAGGCACTGGCAATTTGCATGCCCATATCAGCGATGTTTTCAACCGAGGTTTCAATC
This sequence comes from Salinivibrio sp. AR647, assembly GCF_001995415.1. Classification (NCBI taxonomy): domain Bacteria; kingdom Pseudomonadati; phylum Pseudomonadota; class Gammaproteobacteria; order Vibrionales; family Vibrionaceae; genus Salinivibrio; species Salinivibrio sp. AR647. The sequence continues at coordinate 489,172 of NZ_MUFE01000001.1, forward strand.
CCACGCACCAGCTGTTGAGCCTGGTCGCCCTGCTCTACGCATTGCTCAATGCTCTCACAGCTTTGCGTGGTGGCATTGCGCGCTTGCGTGGCGTGTTGCTGCAGTTTTTCGATGATGGTGGTGATTTCGCCCGTTGAGTCTTGGGTACGGCCCGCTAAGGTACGCACTTCATCGGCCACCACCGCAAAGCCACGGCCCGATTCACCGGCACGCGCTGCTTCAATCGCCGCGTTCAACGCCAGTAAGTTGGTTTGCTCGGCAATATCACGAATAACATCCACCACCATGTTGATTTGTTTCGACTGCTGATCGAGCTCACTCACGGTATTGCCCGTTTGACGCATGTCCTCTGCTACTTTGCGAATCGATGCCACCATCCCATCAATATCTTGCGCCCCCATACGAGACTGCTCGCTCGCTTCGTTGGCTGCGGTGGATGAGCTTTCGGTATTCTGCGCCACATCCGCCACGGTGGCTTTCATTTGTGCCATCGCGGTCGCCACTTGCGACACCTCATGTTGCTGGTTTTGCATCCCAGTCGAGGTTTGGCTCGATACGGCACTGACCTCTTCGACTGCACTGCTCAATTGGGTGACCGCGGCAATCACTTCTTCAATCAGCGTGCGCAGACTGTCTTGCATCGCCATGCTCGAGTCCGCCAATTTACCCATTTCATCATTACCAATCTGGCTGCGATCCAATTGATAACTTAAATCTCCTTTGGCGATTGCAGAAGACTGCTCCATCACTAAGCGCAACGGACTGATGATCGCTCGAGTGAACACCACTGCCACCACAATCATAAAGGCGATCACTGCAAGCAGTACCCCAATAATGGTCATACTCACAGTAGAAACTTGGCTTAGCATGGAGGCGCGGTTTTTACCAATAAAGCCTTGCATCAACTCAGACATTTCCGTTAAGGACTTATCTAACTGTCCGAAGGTACCAAACGACTTAGATAAAATTTGTTGTGCTGCGGTCAGTTGCCCGTCTTCAACACGGTCAGGAAAAGCACTTAGCTCTTGATTATATTTGTCCCAATTGTTCTGGATACGACTGAAAATTGCTTTTTCATCATCGTACCAAAGGCTTTCTTGGTAGGCGTCGAGAGCACGGCTATAATCGCGCTTCATAACATCTATCTCGCCCAAGATTTCACGTCGTTCTGCCGGATCACTAAAGGTAAGAACCGCATACTGATCCTGACGAATCCGTATCATCTCTTCATTGAGTCGTTCGATCTCAAGCACCGCGGGAAGGGTATCGTCAGTAAAGTTCAGCATATTATCGCGCATGCCGCTGACTTGGGTGAAGATGTAAAACCCAAAGATCACGACAGCAATACCAATGAGGGAAAAAGCCGCGGTAAACTTTTTGCCAATAGATAGATTTTTCAACATGGAAAAGCGAGTCCTCAACAAATTAGTGATTAGCGTGTTAATGCCTAGACATCCATGTTGAGGCGGGCTTGCGTGTCTGTCCTACACAGCGGCGCAAATACTAGCACAAAAAATAACCAAAGTGTGATGAAAGACTCATTATTTTCGTAAAAAGTATGTCATACAACACTGGCTTGTTTGGCAGGCATTCACACCCTTAACCGCAATTTGTCCCTTTTCCGCCTCAATGATGCAATGTATCCAGCCGTATTGACTGATTTATAAAAAATAGCTTAAAAATCGTGCTGCAGCGACTTTAATCACAAAATTGCGCAAAAAACAGACAGAGTAAGGACTATAAAAGACAGGGAAGAGACCGAAAGCACCACCTATCAATGCCTTCGGTTAGATTGACGGTTTCAAGAAACTAACGTTGACGGGCAAAACCGCCATCAGAAAGGCGAAAATACAGTGCGGATTGACCTTTCTCCGTTTCGATCTGCAATATATCTAGCGCGCCACTGGGTGTCCGTTTAAAACGAATCCATTGGCCAGGCTGAATGCGGCTGATAGGTTTGCCTTCACCTTCAATATTGGCAATCGAATACAAATCCGTTAAGGCGAGATCGTAGCGTCGGAACACTTTGGCCAAGGTATCGCCAGACTCAATTTGATGACGTGTCCAAGCGCTCTCTTCTGCGGTTGAGGCCTCCTGTGACGTCGCAGAGTCAGCCACTGACGATGCGTTTTGTGACGCTGTTGACGATGGAGCCGCTGACGATGATAACGAACGGCTCGCATCTGGATTGATCGCAACCGGCTGTCGCGCCTGGCGCACAGGTTTATCCGATGACGACTCAGGCGGCGTGGGACTAGGAAGTAAGGCCAATACCACAACGACGGGAACCAGGATCATCAACAGTCGCCGGTGGAGACGAGGCAGGTGGCGCCACGCGTGTTGTATTCGCGTTAGCATCGCACTGTGACGACTTAACGTCGCCGCTTGCTCTAAAACAGTGGTGAGTTTGTCTCCACCTTTCGCACGCAGTTTATCCCAGAGCGCTCGTATTGCTGTTAACTTCATTGCCACTCCGCGCATATATTGTTGTTTTGTCCTCATATTGGACGCCTTTTTGGCACAAAAGTTTACCCACGAAACCATCACCTGTTATCCTTTCACACTTTATTGACCCACAAAAGAGAGACGTTATGTCTGACGTACAACTGGAAACCGTCGAACAGAAGGCCAGCTATGGCATCGGCCTACAAATGGGCCAACAACTTGCGGGCAGTGGCCTTGAAGGTCTAAACGTCGATGCGATCGCCAAAGGCATCAGCACGGCCTTAGCTGGCGAAATGCCAGAGATCGAAATTGATGACATTAATAACGCATTGCGTGAGCTTCACACAAAAGCGGAAGAAGTTCGTCAAGAAGCTGCAAAAGCACAAGCCGCAGAAGGCGATACTTTCTTGGCTGATAATGCCAAACGTGATGAAGTGACGGTAACCGAATCAGGCCTACAGTACGAAGTGCTGGTACAAGGCGACGGTGACATCCCAACCAGCGATAAGCAGGTACGTGTGCACTATCATGGCCAACTGATCGATGGCAGCGTTTTTGATAGCTCAGTTACGCGTGGCGAACCGGTCGAGTTCCCAGTGACTGGCGTGATTAAAGGTTGGGTAGAAGCCCTGCAAATGATGCCGGTTGGCTCTAAGTGGAAGCTGTATGTACCACAAGATCTGGCCTACGGCGAGCGTGGTGCTGGCGCAGCAATCCCGCCATTTGCTGCATTAGTATTTGAAGTAGAGTTGCTTGATATCCTGTAAAACGGATCAGCGCTTGAATAACAAGCAAAGCGATGCCAATCGGCATCGCTTTTTTTGTACTGATTACTGCACGTATTCACGTGGGTTGACCGCGCCCCACCAGCTGTATATCTCAGGGAAGATCACATCCGCACTCGATTCATATTCTTCAGCGCCAATGGTCTCCTCCCCTTGCTGACCAAAGAGCACCACTTCATCGTTTGGCATCACTTGATCCGCAATCTCGGTAATATCGACCATAATGGTGTTCATCGATGACACACCGACCACGGGGGCTCGGTGACCTTGAATCAAGACATCAGCGTTGTTGCCCATTTTACGTGGCACACCATCCGAATACCCCACCGGCAGGTTCGCCAACACCGAATCACGCTTTAACGTATAGGTACTGTCATACCCCACGGTGCTGCCTTCAGGCAAGTGATGCACAGAGGCCACTTTAGTTTTAAAGCTCATGATCGGTGGCAGTTCACGGTTAGTGGGCTGATCGCCATACAAGGCGCCACCCGGACGAACCATATCAAGATGGCCTTCAGGAACATTCAGGGTCACAAAAGAGTTCGCTACGTGCAGTAATACGTCTTCACGTTGAAGCCCAGCTTCCTCTATTAGCCATTCGCTGTTCGCAGTAAACTGTCCTAACTTGCTACGAACATACTCCGCTTCATAGTTAGGAAAGTGAGTCATGATACCGACGACGTTAAAGCGTGGGTCAGTAGCGATATCCATCGCAACTTGTTTGCCAGATTCCTCGTTCATCTCAATACCATTACGCCCCATACCACCGGCATTAAAGGCCATATGGACCGGAATGGTAATATCATGCTTGTCGGCTAACTCACGCATTTGCTCGGCTTGCTCTGCCGAGCCAATGAGCTCTTGCATGTTCAATGCTAATGCACTTTCCATTTCCTGCATTGTCGCGGTCCGTACACGCATGATCTCGCCGGTAAAGCCGCCTTCGCGCAACGTCCGAGCTTCTTCATTACTGGCAATACCAACACAGTCAATACCACTTGCAATCACGGTGGGCAATAAGCCTGCAATGCCATTGCCATAGGCATCCGCTTTCATGACGGCACAGATTTTCGTCCCTTCACTGACTTGCTGTTGAACACGTTGAATATTGTTAGCAAAAGTGGCCGTGTTCACTTCCAGCCAGCCGTTGCCGTGCCCCATATAACGCTGGTTAGTATCAGACGTGGAGGGAGCTGCTGATGTATAGTCAATGACCGCCGGGGCGCCAATGGCAACGACACCGGCGACGGCAAGCGCGACTAAAGATAATTTTTTGTTCATAAGCTTCACTGTTGGTCACATTAATGGTGCTTCCGTGACACGTTGCGAATAAAAGTATTAGGCTCTTATTCACTGCCTCCTAGCTTTACCCGCTATGTATAGCACAAAACACGCCACGGCTGATGAGTTACTCAGTTAAAGAGTAGACAAACTCAGTGAAATTGAACAAAAAAAATGCCACCACAAGGTGACACTGTTTAAAGACCGCGGGTTGGTTACATTCTTTCTCGGCGGGGGCTATTCTCGACGAGGCTATTCTCGACGAGGCTATATCCCCGAACCATCATTTAAGTCGTCCTCATGCAAGCCGCACTCGCGTTTGAGACCAAAAAACCGCGTTTGCTCTTCACGCATGCCCGGCTCTAACCGCTGGGTGGTATGGACATCCCCCACCGACACATAGCCTTTTTCGCGCAATGGATGATAAGGCAAGTCGTGCTCGCGCAGATAATCATCGACCTGTTGGTTCGACCAATCAATCACAGGCAAGAACTTAAACACCCCATGCTGGACACTGAGTATCGGCAAATTGGCACGCGAGTCAGATTGACCTCGGCGGAGCCCAGAAAACCAGGTCCCGGCTTTTAGCTCTCGCAGCGCACGCTTCATCGGCTCAACTTTGTTGATTTGATTATATCGGCTGATCCCCTCCACACCTTGCTCCCAGAGTTGGCCGTAACGCGCTTCTTGCCACGCGGGGGAAAGCTCAGCACGATAGACGCGCAAATCCAAATTAAGCCGTGCAGTTAAGGTATCGATAAACCGGTAAGTCTCGGCAAATAAGTAGCCCGTGTCGGTTAAGATCACCGGAATCTCCGATTTAACCTGACTCACTAAATGAAGCATAAGCGCTGCCTGTACACCAAAGCTGGACGACAGAACACATTGCCCCTCGAGATGCTCCAGTGCCCAGGCCACACGCTCAGGCGCCGAAAGTGACTCCAAGGTGGCATTGACCTCCGCCAATGCCAAGGCTTGCTGGCTTTTATTCATTGCGGCAATGTCAGCCAAGGCTAACGTCGCATTAGGTTGAACGGTTTCAAGCATAAAAATCCCTCTTAGATACATGCACGGGGGCAATCACCTCGCGGCGGATCAAGAAATCACCAAAGTGCTCACCCACTTCACGCTCCGTTGCCCAGCGACCAATCAACTGATCCAACTCGTCAAGGATCTGACGATCGGTGATGTTCTCTTTGTACATTTTGGGGATTCGGGTACCTTCCCAATTTCCGCCTAAATGCAGGTTATAGCGCCCTGGCGCTTTGCCGACCAAACCCACTTCTGCCAGCATCGCGCGGCCGCAACCATTGGGACAGCCGGTTACCCGTAAAACAATCGGATCGTTTTCTACTTGGTGTTTTTTCTGAATCGCTTCCACTTCGGTGACAAAATCGGGAAGAAAGCGCTCCGCTTCTGCCATGGCAAGTGGACAGGTTGGGAAGGAAACACACGCCATCGAATTCGTGCGCTGTACACTGTGCGCATCATCAATTAACCGATAACGACGCGCTAACGCCTCAATCTCGTCTTTTTGCGCTTCAGGGATCCCGGCAATGATCAGGTTTTGGTTGGCGGTCATTCGAAAATCGCCTTGGTGTACCTTGGCGATCTCTGCCATGCCGGTTTTGAGCGGCTTTTCTGGTGTATCACGCAAGCGGCCATTTTCGATAAATAAGGCGAGGTGGTATTTACCGTCAATCCCTTTGGTCCAGCCCAAGCGATCACCGCGACCAGTAAAGCTATAAGGCCGGCTTGGCGCAAATATTACACCAGCACGCTTTTCCACTTCCGCTTTGAATACATCCGCGCCAACACGATCAAGGGTGTACTTGGTTTTCGCATTTTTACGGTTCGAACGGTTTCCCCAATCACGTTGGGTGGTGACCACGGCCTCAGCAATCTTCAACGTATGTTCAAGCGGAATAAAACCAAAATCATCTGCGCGGCGCGGGTAGGTGTTGGTGTCACCATGGGTCATCGCCAGCCCACCCCCGACTAAGACGTTAAAGCCGATCAGCTGTCCTTGTTCGGCGATGGCGACAAAGTTAAGGTCGTTGGCGTGCACATCCACGTCGTTTTGTGGCGGGATCACCACCGTGGTTTTGAACTTACGCGGCAAGTAACGCTCACCCAAAATCGGCTCTTTATCTTGGCTGCCTTCGACTTTTTCACCATCGAGCCAAATCTCTGCGTAAGCGCGAGTTTTAGGCAGCAAGTGCTCGCTGATGCGTTTTGCCCAATCATAGGCTTGCTGATGGAGCTCGGACTCCACTGGGTTAGAGGTACACAACACATTACGGTTCACATCCCCAGCAGTAGCAATCGAGTCAATACCATATTCATGCAAGGTCTGATGCATGAGCTTGATGTTAGGCTTTAGGACACCATGAAACTGAAAAGTTTGTCGCGTGGTCAGGCGAATGCTGCCATAGAGCGAGCTTTCGCGGGCAAACTTGTCAATCGCTAACCATTGCTCAGGGGTAATGATCCCGCCCGGCATCCGCGCGCGTAACATCACGTTATGCAGTGGCTCCAATTTTTGTTTTTGCCGCTCCGCGCGAATATCGCGATCATCTTGCTGATACATGCCGTGAAAACGGATCAGCTGGAAATTATCATCGGTAAAACCACCCGTGATCGGATCCTGCAAGTCGTGATCAATGGTGCCACGCAAATAATCACTGTCTTTTTTTAGCCGTTCATTATCGGCCAGTGGGCCCAGTGTATCGCCCGCAAATTTCTGCTCACTCATTAGTACACATCCCTTTGATAGCGCTTATCTTTGCGCAATTCGTTAATAAAGGCTTCGGCTTGCTCACGGCTTTGCTGACCCTGTGTTTGGGCAATCTCGATTAACGCTTCATGGACATCTTTCGCCATTTGGTTAGCATCGCCACACACATAGAGGTAGGCACCGTTTGATAGCCATTGCCATACCGCTTCAGCGCGTTCGCGTAACCGATGCTGGACATACACTTTCTCTGCCTGATCACGGCTAAAGGCCACATCCATCCGCGTGAGTAGGCCAGATTTAAGGTATTGCTGCCATTCAACCTGATAGAGAAAATCATCAGTAAATGTGCGATCACCAAAGAACAACCAGTTGTCACCTTGTGCTTCCCGTTGCTCTCGCTCTTGCAAGAAGGCGCGGAATGGCGCAATACCGGTGCCTGGACCAATCATAATGATCGGGGTGGCATCGTTATCAGGAAGCTTAAAGTTATCGTTATGCTCAACAAACACTTTTACTGTCTCCGCTTTCGCCGCGCGGTGGGCGAGAAAGCTCGATGCGCCGCCTTGGCGTGACGCTCCACTCTCATGCTGATACTCCACCAGCCCGACGGTGAGGTGCACTTCGTCTTCTACTTCTGCCTGGCTGGAAGCAATTGAGTACAAACGCGGGGTAAGCCGGCGCAATATCGATTGAAATTGCTCGACATTGAGAGTGACATCGGCCAGCGTCAATGCATCAATGAGCTGAGTGCGATTGGCAAACTCACGCAGTGCAGCTTTGTCTTCCGTCAAGGCGGTGAGTGTGTCGCTTTCCGACAACGCCGCCAGCGCAGTGATCTGCTGCGGGTTAGAAGCGGTGATTTCATAGTCAGTGATCAGCGCCTCGCGCAACGAAACGGCACTGCCATCCACCGCTACCGACTCGTCACCACTCAGTCCTACTTGGGCTAAAATGGCATCGGCTAATACAGGATCGTTTTGATACCACACCCCCAAGGCATCGCCCGGTTGGTATTGAATGCCGGACTCATCCAGATCAAATTCAATGTGGTAAACCGCTTTGTCTGACCCACGTCCAGTAATACGCTGACAGGTGAGTAGTTCGGCTGTGTAAGGAGACTTCTTAGTATATTTAGCGTGCGAGGTGGCTTGATGGAGTGGCACCACTTGCGCGTCCCCGCTGGCCTGAAATTGTTGCTTGACCTCGGCTAAGGTTTGCTCGCGCCAGGCACTGGCTGTGGCTTCATAATCCACATCGCAATCAAGACGGGCGACCATGGGCTTAGCACCGAGTTTTTGTAAAAAGGCGTCAAAATCTTTACCTGTTTGGCAAAAGTACTCGTAACTCGAGTCTCCTAAGCTCAAAACGGCGTAGTGAAGATGGTCAAGCTTAGGCGCTTTTTTAGATTGTAAAAATTCATGCAGCTCAATGGCATTATCAGGCGGCTCGCCTTCACCATTGGTGGAAGCCACTATCACCAAGTGGGTTTCTTTGCCCAGCTGCTTGCCTTTATAGTTATCGGTCGCAACCAACTTGGCTGGGATCCCTGCTGCCTCGGCCTCTTGATGCAACGCCTCCGCCACGCCTTTGGCATTACCCGTTTGCGAGGCATACAGAATAGTCAGGGTGTGGTTGGGCGCGGCACTGGTTTGTGGCATGGTCTTGGGTGCCACCGCTTCACCGGCAGGTGTTTGGCTTAACCCCCAAAAATAACCACTGATCCAGGCCAGCTGCTGCGGTGACAACTCCGCCACCGCTTGTTGCAACTGGCCGATTTGCTGATCATTAAGCGGGCTGGTTAACCCGGAGAGATCCTTGAGTAACATGGTGACGACATTCCTTGCTAACATTGCGTAAATGCTAGCGTAACCTCACCAGTTAATAACAATAAAGAATAGATGTGAATGTTTTATAACTTTTTGTAAGATACCATGTGTAGAAAGGAGTGCTTAAACGGGATCGCGAGATTAGTCGACAATGCGCACTTGCTGAAAACCAATCTCTAATGCATTCAAGGTCGCTTGATCGATATCGAGAAAACACTGCTCAACGCCGTCGGCATTCGTCAATGCCATCAAGCCTCCCGCAGCATGGCGGCATTCAACCACCCATCCTTCATTATCTAACGACGGCTCAACAAGCGCTTCAATCAAAAGCTGTTGGCGGTATAACGCACGGAGTTGTTCGGCTGTCATCGTCATTTGCCTATCGATAAAATCCACATCTTGAATTGAGCTTAGGATCAGATAGACGAGGGTGCCATGCATGGCCTTAACGTAAAACGGAGTTAGCGTGGTGCGGCATAGTCGCCGCACCGGATATCAAGATATGCTAGCTTAGAAAAAGCCTAAAGGATTAATGTCATAGCTCACCAATAAATTTTTTGTTTGTTGGTAATGACCCAACATCATTTTATGATTTTCACGGCCAATTCCCGATTTTTTATAGCCACCAAACGCCGCATGCGCCGGATAGAGGTGATAGCAGTTGGTCCACACACGTCCCGCCTCAATCGCGCGACCGACCCGATAGGCGCGGTTCATATCTCGCGTCCACAACCCCGCCCCTAAGCCATACTCGGTGTGGTTGGCAATCGCCAAGGCTTCGGCTTCATCTTTAAAGGTGGTCACCCCTATCACAGGGCCAAAAATCTCTTCTTGGAACACACGCATGTCATTGTGCCCTTGCAGTAATGTCGGCTGCACGTAATAGCCGCCACCCAGGTCTTTATGGCTGCCCCCGATTAATACTTTGGCTCCCTCTTCCTGTCCAACTTTCAAATAATTCATGATCTTATCGAACTGCTCGTCAGACGCTTGGGCGCCCACCTGGGTCTCGGTATCGAGCGGATTTCCTTGTTTGATCATCCCGGCGCGCTCAATCACTTTTTCAATAAACGCATCGTAAATGCTCTCTTGAATCAATGCGCGTGATGGACAGGTGCAGACCTCGCCTTGGTTGAAAAAGCCTAACAACAAGCCTTCGACCGCTTTATTGATATAGGCCTCCTCTTGCTGCATCACATCTTCAAAATAGATATTGGGCGATTTACCACCAAGCTCAACGGTTGAAGGGATCAGGTTTTCTGCCGCACAGCGCAGAATATGGTGTCCCACCGGAGTGGAGCCAGTAAACGCTAACTTGGCAATCCTTGGTGACGTGGCGAGAGCTTGCCCGGCTTCAGCGCCATAACCATTGACTACGTTAACGACCCCGGCCGGTAGCAGATCACCAATCAACTCCATCAGCAGCAAGATGGTCGTCGGCGTTTGCTCCGCCGGCTTGAGCACCACACAGTTTCCCGCCGCCAGTGCTGGTGCGAGTTTCCATGACGCCATCAGCAAAGGGAAGTTCCACGGAATAATTTGCCCCACCACACCCAGTGGTTCATGAATATGATAAGCAACGGTCCCTGCATCCAGCTCCGCCGCAGTGCCTTCTTGGGCGCGAATACAACCGGCAAAGTAACGGAAGTGATCAGCACAAAGCGGAATATCAGCCGCCAAGGTCTCACGTACGGCTTTTCCGTTTTCCCATGTTTCTGCCACCGCGAGCATCTCAAGATTAGCTTCAATCCGGTCGGCAATTTTTAACAAAACATTCGCACGGTCAGTGACGGAGGTTTTTCCCCACGCGTCTTTCGCGCCATGGGCAGCATCCAATGCCAGATCCACGTCTTCGGCGCTCGAGCGCGGTATCTCTGCTAGGGTTTCGCCGGTACAGGGCGAGGTATTAGCAAAATACTGCCCTTTCACGGGTGGAACCCATTCACCTCCAATAAAATTTTGATAGCGTGATTTAAAACTTACCACTGACCCTTCTGTTCCTGGCTTTGCGTAAATCATACTCTTTCCTTATTCCGTGTTTGAGTCGATGGCGGAGCACGTACTGCCCTCTCCTTGCCGTTATGACTCAAAAATCGTGGCAGAGTTTTTTATTGCTGGATATTAGGCGAAAGTCGCAGTGAGACATATGCAACAGAGTTGGGAAAAAGCAGGAAGGCATTAAAAAACCGCGCAGACGCGCGGTTTAGGGCATAAGGCTGATAAAAAGCAAGATTAAAAGTCTAATTCAGCACCGACAAAGAAACCGGTCAGATCAAGCTCAGCTTTTTTATTAAAATAATCGAAATCGTGGTCAATCATCCGATAGCCGCCACGCACATTCAAATCTGCGGCGATCAAGCCCAGTTGATAAATAAGGCCCGCCTCGGCATCTAGGGTGCTGGTGCCATCAAATTCGCCTTTGCTTACGGTGGCAAACACATTTAACGGCGTGCCTACCAAACCAACGCGCGCATCGACATACAGGTTTGGCTGCCATTCGTCGAAGCTCTGCCCTTGGAACTTACCAGATTGAAAACGCTGTAAATTAACGCCAGCATCCACAGATACAAGATCGTTATCGAGAAACTCGTAATACGCCACGAAGTCGATTTGGTCAAAATCAACGTTGCCCGAGCGAGTGCCATCAACACTCACCGAGGTTTGACGGATCTTGGCATTCGGGATTAACGGAAGCGGGTGCTCGAGTGCCGCATAATAAGAACCCGCTGTGCTGGCATCATCGGCTTCTACATTGTTGACATCAGCATCCATAAACCAGGCATCGGCGCCGACTTTTCCCCCGGCAAGGGTTGCTGCTTGAGAGGGCATGGCCAGTAGCGCGGTAAACGCTGCGGCGGCAAGCGTCATTGAAGTGGTTTTCATGAAAGTCTCCACATTGTCGATAAAAAAGTGTCGTCACGCGGAGGCGGCAAAGCCATGCCTTGTCGCCGGTAACTGATAATGATAGCAAGCTTTGTGCCGAGAAGAAGCCAAAAACAACTTATGCTGTCCGTTTGCTGTGCACACGCGCAAGTTTTCACGCTCTAGCGGCGACGGAATCGTGCCCAGCGCTTTTCATTGATGATCACTTCAGGCTCACGTTTACGGCTGCGACGTTGACGTTTGACTAACCAAACTACCAAAGCAATGACTAAAAGCCATGGCAGTAGCTTGAGCAGCGTACCGATCATCCCGGCCAACATCATCACAGCAAAACCCGCGAGCATCGCCAATACCATGCCCATAATGCTGACTCCGGTCATGAATAACACCACCGCAAAGCCAATCAGAAAAAGTAGTTCGATCATTACGATCTCCTTGTCTTGATAGCGAGACAGACTCTGCAGGTTTTAAGCCAATTTGTCACTCTATATATTCTCATTATTTCAGTACATTAGGATTGGCTTTCCGGTCGATGTCAACGTGGTGGTTAAATGTAAACCTAAATTTAGTCATTTTCACTCAATTACGCATCAAGCCAATCGTCAGGAATGTGGCTCATCGCCGTGGTCAGTACTTCAATACTTGCTCCCGGCTTGTGCGCATTCTCGCTGATATAGCGACGCCACTGCCGCGCGCCAGGCATATTTTGGAACAGACCTAACATATGGCGACTGATATGGTTCAGTTGCGCCCCTTGAGAGAGCTGTTTTTCGATATATGGGAACATGGCTTCAACCGCTTGACGACGTGTAATGCGAGGCGTTGTCATACCAAATAAACGCTGATCGGCCTCGGCCAACATAAAAGGACTCTGATAAGCTTGGCGACCAACCATCACCCCATCAAGATGCTCAAGATGCTGCTCCGCTTCCTCAAGACTTTTCACCCCGCCATTGATAGCAAGCGTCAGGTGCGGAAAGTCTTTTTTGAGCTGATACACGCGTGGGTAATCCAGTGGCGGGATATCGCGGTTCTCTTTTGGGCTCAAACCGTTTAACCACGCTTTGCGCGCATGAATCGTGAACATATCACAGCCACCTTTTTCGCTGACTGTCTCAACAAAGTCGGTTAAAAATTTATAGCTATCTTGCTCATCAATACCAATGCGCGTTTTCACCGTAATAGGCACATCGGTCACTTCACGCATGGCAGCCACACACTGCGCCACCAGCTCAGGCTCCGCCATTAAACACGCCCCAAAGCGCCCGTTTTGCACCCGATCCGACGGGCAACCTACGTTGAGGTTAATTTCATCATAGCCACGCTCGGCCGCCAGCTTGGCGCACATTGCCAAATCCGCCGGATCCGATCCCCCCAGCTGCAACGCCACCGGATGCTCCTGCTCGTTGTAAGCAAGGTAATCCGCTTTACCATGAATGATCGCCCCCGTGGTCACCATCTCGGTAAACAGCAAGGTTTGCCCAGATAATAAACGATGAAAGTAACGGCAGTGTCGGTCCGTCCAATCGAGCATGGGTGCAACAGAGAAACGCTGCATCACCGTTTTTGGCGTCACATCAGGGCTGGCGGCGGTTTTGCTGGGGATAGTCATGGTCTCGAATCTCTGCAAATTACGTTAAACGACAGTCGTTTTCGACAGGCGGACGCGGATTATACACATTGCATCGGTAAGATTTAAGCAGAACCGGTTCACCAGCAGGCTTAGAGAAAGAAATCGGTAAGATAACAGTATGGAGACCGTTATAGGGATTGCTAAAAAGAAAGTTGAACGGTTAGCTTTAAGGTGACTGCTGCGATAACCGGAAATATTTTTCTGCGACAAGATAGCTAATCACACTTTCTCGTTGGTGATCAAAAAATTGACTTACCCATTGATGGGCGTTGTTAATAATCGCCTGTGCTTCGTGAGGGTGAGCAAGGTAGTGGTCCATCACCGCCTCGAGGTTAGAGAAATCCGCATTAACCTCGGCATAGTGAACACCGGGAATCAATCGGCCCTCCATAAACCAAGTTTCATACTCCATTGGTGGTGATAAACAAAGCGAGTTAGATGACATGACCCATTTTAAGTTGGTCGCGACATCTTTCCCTTCCACACTGAGGATAAACTTATGTTGAAGCTGCTCTTGATGTGTAAGCGGGGCTTTTCGATAAAACTGATCATCAGTACTCACAGGACGCGTATCCCCTACATCAATCGTGGAATGAGCGTAAAAGCGCTTAAGGAGCTGACGACGCTTATCATTAAAGCATCGTCCTCGCCACACCACACTATCCCGCTTTTGCAAAAAAGGCACAGGATCATCCATAAATTGAAAATGACGGATAGCATTGAGTTTCAGTAGGACAGCATTTTGGTTATCGCCATGAATCGGGCGACTTTTCACGAACGCAGGACATACAGGTACATTGATGACATCTCCACCTATATAGTGCAAAAATAACCCATCTGGAAAACGGCGCATGACTCGTAACATATCGAAAAAGTAGGCTGAGCCACAGTCTCGTTTCAAGTTACCTGTTTGGTGTTTAATGAGCGAAGGAACAAAGGAGAATGGTTGGGCCATGCGATTATAATACGCGACACGATCATCAATATAATCTTTGTGTTGGCGATAAAGCTCATCGAAGTCTCTGTCTACTATCTTACGATATAAAAACTTAGGGATAGTATTTATCGCAATATTATAGCCGTAGTATTGAAACTTCTTCACGTTTAATGACTTATCAGAAAGGTTACGGGTAGAATGCCAAATCACAAAGACCTTGGCAAGCGAGAGAGCCGAACGATGCGCTCTCTCGCAACAAGACTTATTCGATAGTGAATTTGCCTTTCATTACCGTCCAATGGCCGGGGAAAGAGCAGAAATAAGTTAAGTCTTTGCCTTGCAACCCATCGGTTGAGAAGGTGATGGTGGTGCTTTCGCCGCCGCCAACCAACTTGGTATGTGCCAAGATACGATCATCACCTTGTGGTAGGTAATCGTTATCGGCACCCGCACCCGCGCCTTTCATGGCGATATCTTGCAAGTTAGACGTTTCCGACAGCACCCAGTTGTGGCCCATCGAGGTCACAGGCATTGAGCCTTGATGCTCCAGCGTGAGCGTCACTTCACTACAGCTTGCTGGTACGGACAACGATGACTGGTCGTAGGCCATTTTATCGCCGGTGGTGACAGTTAACTCACACTCATTGGCAGCCGCTTGCGTAGACACAGACGCGAATGCCAAAGCGGCGAGGGCTAACAGTTTTTTCATCGGTACATACTCCTGTTATGGATGTAAAGGTATGTTTTTTATGCCTGTGGCACACTGCCATCATACTGACATAACAGCGCAAAACAGTTAGCCGATTCAAAAATCGACTGATTGTTTATTGTTTTTACTTCTATCATTACCTAAAGGTAGCTGATCGCGATCAAGTGGTCATAGACTATCTATTTACACTTGTGGCAAAGCGCATAGGATAAAGATACGCAGGGTGCGTTGGTATACAGCTATGATAAGATAACTGTCTGACTGTTAGTACTTTGAGGCGCTATGACCCAGATCACTGGTTTACTGCACCGCGCACAGCAGCTGTGTGAGCAACGTGGTGTGAGATTAACGCCGCAACGAACCCGCGTTTATGAAATTATCGCCAATAACTCAAGGGCGATTACCGCGTACGAGCTGCTCGATATATTGCGTGAAACCGAGCCACAAGCGAAACCCCCAACGGTGTATCGTGCGCTAGACTTTCTATTAGCACAGGGGTTTGTGCACAAGGTAGAGTCGACCAATAGCTATATTGCCTGCTGCCACTTAGGGCATCAGGGGCACTGCTCTCAACTGCTGATTTGTGATCAATGCGGCACCGTGGAAGAGTGTCACACTGAAGAGCTATCAGAGGCATTGCGTGAGAAAGCGCGTAAAATGGGGTTTGATGTGCAACATCATGTGATTGAAACCCATGGCACTTGTGCACAATGCTTGGCTCACTAACACTGATTTGATTAGGACGGACACTCTTTATGGAAGCACAATTCGTCAACCCATTTCTTACTTCACTGATTAATGTGCTACAAACCATGGCACAGCTGGACATCCAGCCAGAGAAGCCTCATTTAAAAAAGTCAGAGATCGCAAAAGGTGACGTCTCTGGGTTAATAGGCATGGTTGGCCCACAAACCAAAGGATCATTTTCAGTCACATTTGATGAAGATATGGCACTGGAAATCATGCAACGCATGCTGGGCGAGCGTTCAGAATCCATTGATGAAGAAGTGACCGACATGGTCGGTGAAATTACTAATATGGTGACAGGCGGCGCTAAGCGGATCCTATCCGAAAAAGGCTTTGAGTTTGAAATGGCGACCCCAGTGGTTGTCTCAGGCAAAGGCCATACCATCAACCACAAAAGTGATGGCCCAGTAATTATCATGCCGTTTAAGTCCCCACATGGCACAGCGTTTATCGAGATCTGCTTCGATCATTAAATAACGATGCGCAGCTTAGTCAACCCACGTATATTAAGATAAAAAACGCCGCGATAAGCATCGCGGCGTTTAGCTTTCTCAATTAATAGTAGTCGGTCAGCTTACGCTTGGCGCCACTGCTTGAATGCATTGATCAGTCCATTGGTCGAGCTATCATGGCTCTCAACCTGCTGATCATCACTCAGCTCAGGCAAAATGTTGCTTGCCAGTTGCTTACCCAGCTCAACACCCCACTGATCAAAGCTGAAAATGTTCCAAATCACACCCTGAGTGAAGATTTTATGCTCATACATTGCAATCAAAGCCCCGAGTGTATAAGGCGTGATTTTCTCAACCAAAATAGAGTTGGTTGGACGGTTACCTTCAAACACTTTAAAGGGTGCGATCGCGGCCACGTCTTCGGCCGATTTGCCCGCTTTCACTAGCTCGGCTTCGACTTGCTCACGGCTCTTACCAAAGGCTAATGCTTCGGTCTGAGCGAAAAAGTTCGCCATCAGTTTAGCGTGGTGATCGCCAATCGCGTTGTGACTATGCACGGGGGCAATAAAGTCACACGGGATTAACTTAGTGCCTTGGTGGATAAGCTGATAGAAAGCATGTTGGCCGTTTGTACCAGGTTCACCCCAGATAATTGGGCCCGTTTGATAATCGACCGGATTACCGTGACGGTCGACATACTTACCGTTTGATTCCATGTTGCCTTGCTGGAAATAAGCGGCAAAGCGATGCATATACTGATCATACGGTAGGATAGCTTCTGATTCAGCACCGTGGAAGTTGTTGTACCAGATACCAATTAACGCCAACAACACCGGCATGTTTTGCGCCATGGGTGCGGTTTTAAAGTGGTTATCCATTTGATGTGCGCCATCGAGTAAGGTGACAAAATTGTCAAAGCCGACGCCTAAGCAAATCGATAGACCAATCGCCGACCACAGTGAATAACGGCCACCAACCCAGTCCCAGAACTCGAACATGTTGGCCGTATCAATCCCAAAGTTCGCAACAGCATCGGCATTGGTTGAAAGCGCCGCAAAATGCTTCGCCACCTGGCTTTCATCTCCAGCAGCCTTCATAAACCAGTCACGCGCCGTGTGCGCATTGGTCATGGTTTCTTGGGTGGTAAAGGTTTTTGAAGCCACCAAGAACAACGTCGTTTCAGGGTTAAGGGCTTTTAGCGTTTCGGCCATGTGGGTGCCATCAACGTTAGAAACAAAGTGTAAATTGAGGTGGTTTTTGTAGGCTGCCAGCGCTTCAGTGACCATGTAAGGGCCAAGATCTGAGCCACCGATACCAATGTTCACCACATCGGTAATTGCTTTACCGGTATAGCCTTTCCACTCACCGCTGATCACACGCTCAGAGAATGATTGCATTTGCGCGAGTACTGCGTTGACGTGCGGCATGACATCTTCGCCATCCACCATAACAGGCTGGTTGCTACGGTTACGCAACGCAGTATGAAGCACGGCTCGGTCTTCTGTACGGTTGATTTTCTCACCATTAAACATCGACGTAATCGCGTCTGAGACGCCCGTTTCGTCTGCCAATGCCAATAACTTGGTCAGGGTTTCTTCGCTGATCAGGTTTTTGGAATAATCCAACAGAATGCTGTCTTCAAATTGCGTTGAGAAATGGGCAAATCGGTCTGGATTATCCGCAAACAGATCCGCCAGTGTATAGTCCTGTGCTTCTTCAAAGTGGGCGGTCAGTGATTGCCACGCCACGGTTTGTGTGGGGTTCGTTGTCTTTAGCATCATGTCATCCAAATCGCGTTGTGAGTGCTGCTGTGGGTATCACAGCAGGCTGGAGTCCTGTATAACGTCAGCACCACCATGCTGTACGCAGCGGTTATTGGTGTAATATTACATAATCATGGCTCGATTCTCACATGCAATCGCTGTGAGTAGGTTGCGATTAATCATAGAATAGTTGGATCGCCTTTGGGCTAACTGATCACGATAGAGATCACAACAAGGATTGCTTATGTGGTACCAAACTGAAATTCGCTTACGCCCGCGCTCTCGAGGCTTTCATCTTGTGACCGACGAGATCGTCGACGCACTACCTGTATTGCATGATATTGAGATGGGGATGGTGCAGGTATTTATCAAACATACCTCAGCCAGTTTAACCCTCAATGAAAATGCGGACCCCACTGTGCGTCAAGATATGGAGTCCCATTTTAATCACTCAGTGCCCGAGCGTGCGCCCTATTACCGTCATACCTATGAGGGGGATGATGATATGCCGGCACATATTAAGGCGTCTTTACTGGGGGCAAGTGTCACTATCCCTATCACTCAAGGACACCTCAATCTCGGTACGTGGCAAGGGATTTATCTAGGCGAACACCGTGATCAGGGCGGTTCACGTACGCTGGTCGTCACACTTCAAGGCGCGCCTACCGCAGGCTAATCAACCGAGACAAAGCAGCCCCGAGGCGTTTAGCGTATCACTGCGTTTCGCTCATCCCCCTCGGGGAGGGATTGGTTAGATATTGACGTGGGACACGGCCTGTCACCTGGCAGACAAGTTCATAACCAATCGTATCAACCAAGCGCGCGATGCGCTCAACCGGAAGCTCGGGTCCCCACAACACCGCTTCATCACCCACCTTATCGGTCGCATCTGGACCCAGATCAACGGTGATCATATCCATTGAGACGCGTCCAGCCAGCGGTACTTCTCGACCATTGAGCCATACGGGCGTGCCGTCAGGTGCAGAACGCGGATAGCCGTCGCCATAGCCGATCGCAATCACACCAATCAAGGTATCGCGCGAACTGCGCCAACGCGCGCCATAACCTACCGGCTCGCCAGCTTTGAGACGACGCACAGCCATGACCCGCGATGTCAGGCGCATTGCCGGCTTCAAACCAAGTGCGTCGCCTGTTAATTCAATACGAGAGGAAATGCCATACAGGCAAATACCTGGGCGCACCCAATCAAAATGACTTTGCGGCCAAAATAACGTGCCGGAAGATGCAGCCAATGAGCGTTCACCGGGCAGCCCTTCCGTAACGCGCGAGAAGGTGTCAATTTGCGCTTGGGTGATCGGATTATCCATTTCGTCCGCGCAGCCAAAATGACTCAAGTAACCAATCTCAGGCGCTACATTGTCGCAAGCATGCAGGGCAAAAAGTGCACCAGGCACCTGATCCGGTTCAAAGCCTAGCCGATGCATGCCTGAGTCCACTTTTAGCCATACCGACAAAGGCGAAGGCAGGGTCGCTTGTGTCAGCATTGCCACTTGCTCATCACAGTGCACCGTGGCGGTCAGTTGGTGCTCAACCAATAACGGCAGCTCATCCGCTTCGTAGAAACCCTCGAGTAGCACAATGGGTAAGGTAATGCCCGCTTGACGCAGCGTCAGAGCTTCTTCTATCCGCGCCACCCCAAAGGCATCGCTATAAGGCGCCAACGTCGTCGCAACGGATGTTAGCCCATGACCGTAACCGTCCGATTTGACCACTGTCATCACTTTGCTATCGGGGGCTTTGCGACGCATCACTTGGATGTTGTGCACCATGGCCTCGGGATCAATGAAGGCGCGAGCCGCATTGGTCATGGTAGACAGATCACTCATCATCAAACGCGGGTCCTGCATAATTATCAAAACGTGAGTATTGGCCTTGGAAGGTCAAGCGCACACTACCAATCGGGCCGTTACGCTGTTTACCAATCAGGATTTCTGCAATCCCTTTCATGGCACTTTCTGGGTTGTAGACTTCGTCACGATAAATAAACATGATCAAGTCAGCATCTTGCTCAATCGCACCCGACTCACGCAGGTCCGAGTTAACGGGGCGCTTATCAGCACGTTGCTCCAACGAACGGTTAAGCTGCGATAGCGCCACTACAGGCACATTCAGCTCTTTCGCGAGCGCTTTCAGTGAACGCGAAATTTCAGCAATTTCCAAGGTCCGGTTTTCTTGTAACCCTGGCACGCGCATCAGTTGCAAATAGTCGACCATGATCATGCTCACGCCACCATGTTCGCGCGCCACACGGCGGGCTCGCGAGCGCACATCAGTCGGTGTTAGGCCGGAACTATCATCGATGTACATGTTCTTTTTCTGCATCAAGATCCCCATCGAGGACGAGATACGCGCCCAATCTTCATCATCTAATTGGCCGGTTCGGATCTTGGTTTGGTCAACCCGTGATAACGAGGCCAACATACGCATCATCAGCTGCTCAGCCGGCATCTCGAGCGAGAAAATCAATACAGGCTTTTCTTGATCCATGGCTGCGTTTTCACACAAGTTCATCGCAAAGGTCGTTTTACCCATCGATGGTCGTGCCGCGACGATAACGAGATCAGAAGGCTGTAAGCCTGCCGTTTTCTTATTAAGATCGGTAAAACCCGTCGATACGCCGGTAACCCCGTCTTGCGGTGACTTGAACAGCTCTTCAATGCGCTCTAGGGTGCGACTCAGTACCGAGTCAATGTGCTGTGGACCTTCGGTTTCACTAGTCCGAGACTCAGCAATCGCGAAGACTTTACTCTCCGCCATATCGAGCAAATCTTCTGAGCTTCGCCCTTGGGTATCATAGCCCGCATCGGCAATTTCATTGGCCACCCCGATCAGGTTCCGTACCATGGCGCGCTCACGCACAATGTCGGCATACGCCACAATGTTAGCGGCGCTCGGGGTGTTTTTCGCCAGCTCCGCCAAGTAAGCAAAGCCGCCCACATCGTCGAGCGTTCCCGCCTTTTCGAGATGCTCAGACAAGGTGATGAGATCAAGCGGCTTCCCCTCATCCAGTAGCGATTTGGTCGATTCATAAATCAACCGATGGGGTCGGCTATAAAAATCATGGCCGACGACTTTTTCCGCAACCGCATCCCAGCGTTCATTATCCAACATTAAACCACCTAAAACCGACTGCTCGGCCTCTATCGAGTGTGGTGGCACTTTGAGGTTAGCGACTTGCTGATCTTTTGCGGGTTTACGATTGTCTGCCATAAAAACTCACCTATTGCTAATGGAGGTCATTATACCCGCTGTCCTCGTGGGACGCTGCCCCATGAGACATTTTTTTCCAAGCGCTGAATGACCTCCTCGAATTCTAACCCAAATTTGACTATCACAATGCAAACAGCGCTTAGCATAGCGGCGCCTTAGATTGCGTGAGATGAAAGTAGTGAAGTCTTTTTGTCAGCCCGTGTGGTTATCAATTTGGATGGTATGCGGGGTCCCTGCCTATGCAAGTGACGATAATAAAACATCAGAATCACCTTGGTCAGCCGATATTTCGCTCGGTTATCAGCGCCTCGGTGGTAACTCAGATTCTCAAACCATCAATAATGCGCTCACAGGTCAATATCAAGTTGAGCAATACAGTTATCAAGCCAGCATTAGCCTGTTGCAAGTTGAAAAAGATGGTGAAGAGGACAAACGTAAAACAGAGCTAGAGTCGCAAGCTAATATGCTACTTGGTGACAGAAGCTATGCGCTACTCAATGCCACTTATGTCGCCGACCGTTACGGCCCTTATTATGACGATTTTATGCTGGCAACGGGTTTAGGTTATCACTGGCTTCAAAACGCTAAGGTCACATTAAGCACCGAGATAGGCCCAGGTTTTCGTTACCAACAACCGAACGTCGATGAAATTGATGATGACGATTTGATCATGCCTTACTCAGTCAGTGAATCAGTGATACGTGGACAGGCAAGAGGAGAGTGGCATATGCTCGATAATGTCAGTTTAGAAGGAAGAAGTATTATTATTTCAGGGAGCAGTAATACCAGTGTCGAAGGATCACTCACTTTGGCATCGACCATTACTGAAAAGTTATCGATAAAAATAACCAGCAAACAGACTTACATGACAGATGTCCCTCCGGGACTAAAAAATCGCGACAGTATGTTCACGGTCGGTATTCGTTATCAATGGTTATAAACCGCTGAAAAACAAAAAGCCAACCCGAAGGCTGGCTTTTTATCGAAACCTTGTTGCTAATTACATAGCAACAACGTTCACGTTGACGGTCGCGAAAACATCATAGTGCAGTTGCACGCTGATTTCGTACTCGCCAGTGTGACGCAGTGCGCCTTCTGGTAGACGAACTTCGTTTTTAGCGATTTCAACGCCCGCTGCAGTCACAGCGTCAGCGATATCACGGGTACCGATAGAACCAAACAGTTTACCTTCATCACCCGCTTTCGAAGCGATTTCAACCGCTTCTAGTGCTTCAACTTTCTCAGCACGCGCTTGAGCAGCAGCCAGTTGCTCAGCAACTTTTGCTTCTAGCTCAGCACGACGTGCTTCAAAATGTTCAATGTTGGCTTTGGTTGCCATAACAGCTTTACCCTGAGGGATAAGGAAGTTACGTGCATAACCAGATTTAACAGTTACCTGATCACCTAGGCCACCCAGGTTACCGATTTTATCAAGTAGAATAACTTGCATTCTTCAATCCTCTCTAACTTGGACAGTTCCGATTACTGATGCTTGTCAGTGTACGGCAGCAGGGCCAGGTAACGAGCGCGCTTGATAGCACGAGCCAGTTGACGCTGATACTTAGCACGAGTACCAGTGATACGGCTAGGTACGATTTTACCTGATTCGGTAATGTAATTTTTTAGAGTCGCTACATCTTTGTAATCGATCTCTGTGACGCCTTCTGCAGTGAAACGGCAGAATTTACGACGACGGAAGAAACGTGCCATGGGCTTATCTCCTGATCTAAATGTCTATAATAGTGTCGGCATGCAATACCAATTTTCCCTCGCCTTGTCGGCTGGTCTGGTAAGCGATAAAACCGCTTACCTTGATATGGCTACCTAAAGCTAAATTTTGCGTTTGTTGTGTTGACCCTTGCCCACTCACAACCACAGATAAACGACAAAAAACTTGTCGAGGGAAGTCAGCTTCAACCTGCGTGGAACGATGCTCTAACACAAAGTGACAGTGCGGAACGCCTGCAGGGCTTTGGCGACGGACCGGACCTTTACTGATAACACCAGCAAGCTCCAACCGATTGGTCATCACAGCAATTACTCAGCTGCGTTTTCGCCTTCAGCTTCAGCTTCCGCTTTTGCTTCTGGCTTCGCTTCCGCACGCTCTTCACGCTCAGGGCGATCTTCACGCTTAGCAGTACGCTCTTCTTTAGCCTTCATCATGACAGATGGCTCAGTGATAGCGTCTTTAGTACGCATGATCATGTTACGGATCACTGCGTCGTTGAAGCGGAACATGCTTTCTAGCTCGTCAATCACAGCCTGCTCGGCTTCTACGTTCATCATAACGTAGTGTGCTTTGTGCAGTTTGTTGATTGGGTAAGCCAGTTGGCGACGGCCCCAGTCTTCTAGACGGTGGATCTGACCGCCTGCATCTTTAATAGACGCAGTGTAACGCTCGATCATGCCAGCAACTTGCTCGCTCTGATCAGGGTGCACCATGAATACGATTTCGTAATGACGCATTGAGTTGCTCCTTACGGATTAATCAGCTTCCACAATTGGCTCGGTCGTCCAGCGGAAGCAAGGAACGGAAAAGAAAAGACCGAGAATCAGGCGCGAGATAGTACAGAATTGCAGCGTCATAAGCAAACGGATTTTGTCTTTATCAGTTGGTTGTTCCATGAACCCCCGAAAAAGAATGACCAATTTCAAAAAAAATAAGAAATCAAGCCTGCAAACTGTCAATTATGTGCGAATTACCACCAACATCACGCTATGGATGCACTTCTTTTTTACCAATAATTAATTTATGAACCCACGCTCAAATTATGACATTCCCGCCTCCTTTTCTTGGCAGTTAATGCCCAAAATAATCTTTTTAWTGCCTATGCTTGAGCGGAAAAGCCGTTTTTAGTGCAAAAAGCGTAGGGGAAGACCTCATCAATCACTGACTGTATTGATGAAATTCGTTTCAAAAATTTTTGGAGCAAAATATGAAGATAGTAACACCATCGCGTATGGTCGCACTTGGTTTGGCAGGGCTCGCATTAAGTAGCCCCAGCGTACACGCTGCAGTTGATTGCCAGCCATTATCCGATTGGCAGAATGGCAATACCTACACTAAAGGGGATCAAGTAAAAACAGATAACACCGCCTATGAAGCGAGGTGGTGGACGCAAGCCGACCCGGCCACCCAATCTGGCGAATGGAAAGCGTGGAAAATCCTCGGCCAGTGCGCTGGTAGCGTCAACCAAGCCCCTACCGCAACCTTAACCGTCTCTCCGTCTGGACCGATTGAGGTTGGTGACACACTCATCTTCACCCTCGCCGGGACAGACACTGATGGCACAGTGACCTCATTCGCGCTCTCACAAGGCGACACCCTATTGTATGAAGGTGCAGAAGCAACCGCCATTCGCTGGCAAGCCGAACAAACGGGTCGTTTTACATTTACTCTCACCGTGACCGACGACAAAGGCGCTACCGACATCCAGACATTGCAACAGGTGGTGGGTGATGACCAAACCGGCGGCGATAAGTATACCTGTCGTCCGGCTGGTTTATACACCACCCCAGATGTCGAGGTGCCGTATTGCTCTGTGTATGACGAAAACGGCCTTGAAGACATGGGCGCCGATCACCCTCGCCGTGTCATTGGCTATTTCACCAGCTGGCGAAACGGCGCCAACGGCCAGCCCGCTTATTTAGTCAGCGATATTCCTTGGGACAAGATCACCCACATTAACTACGCCTTTGCCCACATCAACGCGGACAACCAACTGTCTATCGGCGATCCCAATGCCCCCGATAACCCCGCGACCCAAATGACCTGGCCGGGCGTGGCCGGCGCAGAGATGGATCCAACCCTGCCGTACAAAGGCCACTTTAACTTACTCAACAAGTATAAAAAGCAGCACCCCGACGTGAAAACACTGATCTCCGTGGGTGGCTGGGCCGAAACCGGGGGCTACTTCGATGAAAACGGCGAGCGCGTTGATAGTGGTGGCTTCTACACCATGACCACCAATGCCGATGGCAGCGTCAACCAAGCTGGCATTAAAGCTTTCACCGACAGTGCCGTCGCCTTCTTGCGCCAGTATGGCTTTGATGGTCTAGACATTGATTATGAATACCCATCATCAATGAAAGACTCTGGCCACCCTGACGATTTCGAGTACTCCAACCTACGTCGTGCGCACTTGAATAAATCCTATCAAGTGCTGATGAAGTCACTGCGTGAAGCACTCGATAAAGCCAGTGCGCAAGATGACAAGCACTATATGCTGACCATCGCCGCACCGTCATCGGGTTACTTATTACGCGGCATGGAAACCTTCCAAACCACCCAATACTTAGATTACGTAAACATCATGAGCTATGACCTGCACGGGGCATGGAACGATCATGTTGGCCATCAAGCGCCGCTGTACGACACCGGCGAAGACTCGGAGCTTAAACAGTGGAATGTCTACCAAACCCCTGAATTTGAAGGGATTGGTTATTTAAATGCCGACTGGGCAGCCACCTATTTTATGGGCGGTATGTCACCCGGCCGTATCAATATCGGTATCCCGTATTACACCCGCGGCTTTAAAGACGTGCAAGGTGGCGACAAAGGCCTTTGGGGACGCGCGCCATTGCCAAACCAAAGCGAGTGCCCAGCCGGCACCGGTGTCGGTGAGAAAAACAAATGCGGCAACGGTGCAGTCGGGATAGATAACCTTTGGCATGATGTGGACGAGCTCGGCAACGAAGTGCCTGCCGGCTCCAACCCTTTATGGCATGTGAAAAACTTGCTCGACGGCAAACTACCGGCCTATGCGGCGGAATACGGACTTGATCCTGAGCAAGACCCCACTGATCGCCTTACTGGTAGTTATCAGCGTTACTACGATGACATCGCCAAAGCGCCGTGGGTTTGGAACGAAGAAAAACGCGTATTCCTATCGATGGAAGACGAAACCTCGA
Source organism: Salinivibrio sp. AR647 (assembly GCF_001995415.1). Taxonomy (NCBI): domain Bacteria; kingdom Pseudomonadati; phylum Pseudomonadota; class Gammaproteobacteria; order Vibrionales; family Vibrionaceae; genus Salinivibrio; species Salinivibrio sp. AR647. The sequence continues at coordinate 515,512 of NZ_MUFE01000001.1, forward strand.
TGGCCGAAAAGGTCGACTACGTGGTCAATAGGGGCCTAGGCGGGGTGATGTTCTGGGAGCTGGCGGGGGATTATCGCTATGATGATCAGCGTCAAGCCTACTTTATGGGTGACACCCTGACCTCTCTGGCGTACCAAACCTTTAAGCAAGCGGGCAGCGACTACTCACTACAACGTGGCGACGCCAACTTCCAAGTGCCAAGCGAGCAAGTGGATGTCACGTTTGACGCGCTGAACTTCCCAGTGGGCGATGACAACTACCCTATTCGCCCCACGTTCCGCTTTACCAACCACTCCGATCTGGACTTATCGGGCGCCACCATCAGCTTTGATGTGCCAGTGTCTACCTCGGCCATTTTTAAATCTGACTGGAACGCCCAGAAAAAGCTGCGCATGGAAGTCGTGCGTGATAGCAGCAATGCCAGTGGTAACAACATCGGCGGGTTTGATGCCACCCATCATCGCTTTGCCATCACCTTGATTAACGAATGGGGTGGTATAGAGCAAAGCTTTAAGCCGGGTGAAACCTTGGACGCTCAGGTGATGTACTACATGCCTATCACCAACCCAACCAATATCACCATCGAAAAAAATGGCCAGCGCTATGCGGTGAAGCAGGAGTATCCAAGCCTTCCGCCTGCGCTCCCCGGTAGCACCAGCCAAAGTGGCGGAGAGTCTCAGTGTCCTGACGTCGATATCGCCAGCCTGAGTACCTACCCCAACTGGCCTAACGGGGGCAATCATGCCAGCGGTGGCGACCAACTTATCTACCAAGAGGCGGTGTGGGAAGCCAAGTGGTGGACCCAAGCGGCACCCGGTGGTCAAGCTTGGCGCCAAGTCTGCAGCCTCTAATCCATTTCTGGTCTTGAATGCGGGGGCTTCGTGCCCCCGTTAAGGAGTCGTTATGTTCAAGTCTTCGTTTACTCAACTTTCCTACCGTACCGCCATCGCCCTTGCATTGGCGGCATGCAGTACACAGGTGATGGCACATGGCTATTTAGAAAGCCCCAAAGCCCGCCAGGCGATTTGCCATGAGCAAGGGGGCTATTGGTGGCCTTCAGATGGGTCAGGTATCCCTAACGCCGCCTGTCGCGCTGCGTTCTTAGAGTCGGGGCACTACCCGTTTGTACAACACCATGAATCGGCGCAATTGGTGGCGGATTATCGCAATATGGATGCGGTGAAAGCGGCCGTTACCGATGGCAACTTATGTGGCGCCGGCGATCCCAATAAAGCCGGGATCAGTTTGCCCTCACCAGATTGGCAACGGACCGAAGTCACCCCAGATGGCAATGGGCAAATTGACGTGCGTTTTCGCGCCACCACACCGCACAACCCAAGCTTTTGGGAAATTTATCTGACCAAGCCAGACTACAACGGCGCGACCGATGCGCTGACGTGGGACGATCTCGAAAAGATCGACACCTTTGGCGACCTGCCCATTGTGGTTGGCGATGACGGTAACCGGTATTACGAGATGACCGTGACCCTGCCCGCCGATCGTCAAGGTGATGCCATTCTCTATAGCCGTTGGCAACGTATTGATCCGGCCGGAGAAGGCTTCTACAACTGTGCCGACATCACCATCACCCCTAGTCAGACCGCCCCCGCCCAATGGCACGAGCTAGGATACTTTGTCCCACATCCACAAATGGCAGCATTGGGCGATCGCGTGCGGGCCCGCTTGCACAACCGCCAAGGCCAAGAAGTGGTGGATGTCACTCTCACCCTGACGGACCAAAATGTGGCGAATTGGCCACACGCACTGGCGAGCCTTATCGAAAAACAAGCTAACGAGCCCTTGCGTATCGGGGTGATGCGCCACGGCGAGATCCAGTTTAATGCCGATGACGTGGTGCAAAACCAAGTCTTTAGCCATCACGATAGCTATAGCTTCAACCTGTCGGTGATCCCGGCTACCGACGAACCCACCAGCAACCTGCCCGCATGGCGCGCATCTGAGGTCTATGTGGCCAAGGATCGCGTGCGCTACGGCGACAACATCTACCAAGCAAAATGGTGGACTAGAAACGAGCAACCCGGCGCTGCCCTTGTTTGGCAACGCGTGACACAATAAGGAGCAAACATGAAGCCAATAACCCTACTCTCTCTGGCGATTGCTGGGGCACTGGGCGCCAGCCACGCCGTGGCGGCCCCTTCAACCCCAAGTTTGGACTGGAAGCCACAAAACTATTCTTTTGTTGAAGTCGATGAATATGGCCGCGGATCGTACAAAGATCTGGTGCAGCGCGTGGATGAAGTCCAAATTGAAATTAAATGGAATGCCTGGTCCGGTGATGGCGGTGACAGCTACAAGGTGTACTTTGACGATCAGGTGGTCAATCAAGGCACTTTACCGGCAGGCACCCAATCCGGAACAGTCACTTTCCCCTATGACAAAGGCGGTCGTCACCAGCTTAAACTCGCCTTGTGTGAAGGGGGCGTCGATGGTCAGTGTGCGACCAGTGCCGCCAAACCCATCGTGATCGCAGACACCGACGGCGTCCATCTTGACCCACTGCCGATGAATGTCGACCCCAACAACAATGACTATCCCAAACAGCCTGATACCGTGGTGGGGGCATACTTTGTCGAATGGGGCATTTATGGTCGTAACTTCGATGTCAGTCAGGTGCCCGCGGGGAATCTCACCCACATCTTGTATGGCTTTATCCCCATTTGTGGCCCCAATGAGTCATTGGGCGACATCGAAAATGGCAACAGCTTGCGCGCACTTGAGCTCGCTTGCCAAGGCTCAGAAGACTATGAAGTGGCAATCCATGACCCATGGGCGGCGATTCAGAAAAAGCTGCCCGGCACACCGGCCAAAGATCCGATAGGTGGCACCTACGCGCAAATGATGGCGCTCAAGCAGCGCTACCCTGATCTGAAAATTCTCCCCTCCGTTGGCGGCTGGACCCTATCAGACCCCTTCTATGATTTCACCGACAAGGCCAACCGTGACGTCTTTGTCGCCTCGATGAAAGAGTTCCTACAAACCTGGAAATTCTATGACGGGGTCGACATTGACTGGGAATACCCAGGCGGTGGTGGTGCCAACCCAGATTTGGGCAATCCAGATAAAGACAGCCAAGCCTACGCGGCCTTAATGCGTGAGCTGCGCTCGATGTTGGATGAGCTCGAGGCCGACACCGGCCGTGAGTACCAACTCACCTCGGCCGTCGGTGCCGGTTATGACAAAATCGCTAACGTCGATTACAGCGCCAGCGCGCCGTACATGGATTACATCTTTGCCATGACCTACGACTTTTTCGGTGCATGGAATAATGTCACCGGCCACCAAACTGCCATTTACTGTGGCAGCCATATGAGCGCGGGGGAATGTGATGGTACCGGTGTCGATGACAACGGCGAACCTCGCAAAGGCCCGGCCTACACGCTCGATAATGGCGTGCAATTACTGCTAGAAAGCGGCGTGCCACCGGAAAAAATGGTGATCGGTACCGCGATGTACGGTCGTGGTTGGGAAGGCGTTTTCCCTGCCAATGCAACCGATCCTAGCAACCCGATGACCGCGCCCGGTAACGGCCCGATCAAAGGCAGCACCGCTGATGGTATTTGGGAAGCGGGCGTGATTGACTACAAAGGCGTCGTCAAATCAATGCTCGGCAGCGCGGGTAACGGCATCAATGGCTTTCAAACCGGTTATGATGAGCAAGCTGAAGCGGCCTACATTTGGAACCCTGACAACGGCAAGCTGGTCACTTACGACAACCCACGATCGGTCAAAGCCAAAGGCCAGTATGTGCGTAATCACAACTTCGCCGGTTTGTTTGCCTGGGAAATAGATGCCGACAATGGCGATATCCTCAACGCGATGCACGAGGGCTTAGCACAGGATGGTCAGCCGCCAGTCAACAACGCCCCAACTGTGAGTATCGCACAACAAAGCTATACGCTGGCGCCGGGAGAATCATTAACCATTGCGGCCAATGGGCGCGATCGGGATGGCGATGCCCTGACCTATCGCTGGCAAGGTGACGCCGCGTTGGCCCTGACCAATAGCGACACAGACACGGTCACGGTGACCGCCCCCGATGTGAGCACCAGCACCGACTATTCCCTGTCGGTGACGATATCGGATGGTCAAGCCAATGCCGAGACCAGCACTACTATTAAGGTAGTGGTACCGGGTGAAAACCAAGCCCCTACCGTGGCGCCTATCGCCCCAGTGAGCCTGAAAAGCGGTGAGCAAACCCGCGTGACGATTGAGGCGAACGATCCAGATGGCGATACACTCAGCTACACCTACCGTGCATCCGGCGATCTGGCCGTCTCTGGCACCGATGATCAGGTGACGCTGACCGCGCCCACAGTGACGGAGAATCGCGACTATGTGGTTACAGTAGAGGTCAGCGATGGCGACAAAACCACGCAAGCGCAATTCACAGTGACCGTGACGCCGACCAGTGGCTTGCCAATGTGGGATGAAAACACCGTGTATGTCGGCGGCGATCGCGTCCTGTATCAAGGGGTTGAGTATCGCGCCAAGTGGTGGACCAAAGGCCAGCGCCCAGACCAAGGCGGGCCATGGGAGCGCGTTGGGGATAGCCAAGCCAACCAAAGCAGTGAATGGCAAGCGAACGTCGCTTATTCCAGCGGCGATGAGGTTGAATATAATAATCAACGCTACCAAGCCAAGTGGTGGACGCAAGGCGAAAAGCCGGGCAGTACCGCAGTTTGGCAATTACTGTAACGATTGTTCACTTCCCAAAATGACAAAACGCCCCAACAGGGGCGTTTTTCTTCAACGGTGGACAAGAGACAAGGCACTTAACGACGCTGACGCACCGCTTCATACAAACAGACACCAGTTGCCACGGATACGTTCAAGCTCGATACGCTTCCTGACATGGGAATACGAATTAGCTCATCACAGGTTTCACGGGTCAAACGGCGCATGCCGTCTCCTTCCGCGCCCATCACTAAGGCTAGCGGCCCCACCAATTTGGTGTCGTAGACATCATGATCGGCTTCACCGGCGGTGCCCACAAACCACACGCCCTGCTCTTTGAGCGTCCGCATAGAACGCGCCAAGTTAGTAACACGCACCAAAGGCACCACTTCAGCTGCGCCACAGGCCACTTTGCGTGCCGTCGCGTTAAGCTGAGCAGATTTATCTTTCGGAACGATGACCGCACTCACTCCGGCTGCATCGGCAGTGCGCAGGCAAGCCCCCAAATTATGCGGGTCGGTGACACCGTCAAGTACCAGCAACAAAGGGTTCTCGGTATTAGCGAGGATCGCCTCCAAGTCATTCTCGTTGTACTGACGACCCGGTTTGACACGGGCAACAATCCCCTGATGCGACGCACCTTGAGTTTTATCGTCTAACGCTTTGCGGCCCACTTGCTGAATACTCACGCCCAGCATCGCAATGTCATTGAGCACGGGGACCAAACGCTCGTCTTGACGCCCTTTTAATACCATCACTTCAATAAAGCGGGAAGGATCGGTTGCTAAAATCGCTTGGACGGCATGAATGCCGTAAATAACTTCACTACTCATGATTTACTTCTTTTTGTTACCCGCTTCGGCTTTTTGTTTTTTCGCCTTTTTCTTGCGTGCTTTTTGCGCAGGCGACTTTACTTTACTCTTTTTGCTTGGCTTATCCGCCGGCGCCTTATCGCCTTCAACACTTGGCACTGCGCCACGTTTAAGCTGTTGGCGTACCGAGGTTCGCTCACGGCGCGCTTGCGGATCTTTATTCGACTCCGCACGACCTTTTTTGCGCTTATCGCGTTCGGTTTTACCCGGGCGACGGGCTTTGCGCTCAGAGCCTACCAGTTCAAAGTCAATTTGTCGCTCATCAAGATTCACTGACAGCACTTTAACCGTTACCTGATCGCCAAGTCGGAACACGCGGCCAGAGCCTTCGCCCACCAGACGCTGACCTACCATATCAAAACGGTAATAGTCGTTATCTAGGTTGGAGATATGAACCAAACCATCGATATGCAGCTCATTGAGGCGAACAAAGAAGCCAAAACCGGTGACATTGGCAATCACACCTTCCAGTTCATCGCCAACGTGATCTTGCATATATTCGCATTTAAGCCAATCCGACACATCACGGGTGGCATCATCGGCGCGACGCTCGGTTTTCGAACACTGCTCGCCTAAAACATCCATATCGTCAAATGAGTAGTGGTAGCCCCCTGTAGGGGTCCAGCGATCCTGGTTTTTACCCGCTTGTTTGGCAATCAAGTATTTGAGTGCACGGTGCAACAGCAAATCCGGATAGCGACGAATAGGCGAGGTAAAGTGGGCGTATTGTTTTAGTGCCAAACCAAAGTGACCTTGGTTATCCGCTTGATACACCGCTTGCTTCATCGAGCGGAGCAACATGGTCTGAATAAGCTCACTGTCCGCGCGACCATGGACCACGTGCATCAGTGCCGCGTAATCTTTCGGCGTCGGCTCTAGGCCCCCACTCAGGCTTAAGCCTAACTCGCCTAAGAAATCTTTAAAGCCACTAAGACGTTCTTCACCCGGTGCTTCGTGAACACGATATAATGCTGGCTCTTTGTGCTTCTCGACAAAACGCGCAGAGGCGACGTTGGCAAGGATCATACATTCTTCGATGATCTTGTGCGCATCGTTGCGCTCCACCGGCACAATACGGTCGATTTTGCGCTGTGCGTTGAAAATAAATTGGGTTTCCACCGTCTCAAACTCAATGGCGCCGCGTTGTTGGCGAGCCCCACTGAGCACCTTGTACATATCGTGCAAGGTTTCTAGATGTGGAACCAAGGTGTGATAACGCTCTCGCAAGGTCTCATCACCCTCTAAGATGTTAGACACCTTGGTGTAGGTTAAACGCGCATGTGAGTTCATCACCGCTTCATAGTGCTTGTAGCCGGATAGTGCGCCTGACTCAGAAATTGTCATTTCACAGACCATACATAGACGATCAACCTGTGGATTGAGCGAGCATAGGCCGTTGGAAAGCACTTCTGGTAACATGGGCACCACTTGATTGGGGAAGTACACCGAGTTACCGCGGTTTTGCGCTTCTTTATCCAGCGCAGAATCAGGTCGCACATAGTAACTAACATCGGCAATTGCCACCCACAAACGCCAGCCACCAGAACGTTTACGTTCACAGTAGACCGCATCATCAAAGTCACGGGCATCTTCACCGTCGATGGTCACCAGCGGCAGATCGCGTAGATCAACGCGGCCTTCTTTCGCTTTTTCCGGCACTTCCTCGTTCAAACTTTTAACTTGCTTGAGCACGGCATCCGGCCATTGATGAGGAATATCATGGGTGCGCATCGCGATTTCAATTTCCATGCCCGGCGCCATGTTTTCGCCCAGCACGTCAACAATCTTACCCATTGGGTTGGTTTGGCGAGTAGGACGTTGCATGATCTCAACCACCACTACATTGCCCATACGCGCGCCCTGAGTGTGATCTTTATCAATCACGATATCTTGGCCCAGGCGACTATCGTCTGGCACGACAAAGCCCATACCGTCTTCGACAAAATAACGCCCAACGATTTGGCCTTGACGTGCTTCCAACACTCGCACGACACGGGCTTCTTGGCGACCGCGCTTATCGGTGCCAACACCTTGCGCCAAAATGACATCGCCATGCATCACGCTACGCATTTGATGATACGGTAACGTCCAATCGTCATGATTGCCTTTCCCTTCAGGGCGCAAGAAGCCAAAACCATCACGGTGACCAATGACGGTCCCTTTAATCAGATCCAGACGCTCGGGCAAGGCATAGCACTTACGCCGAGTAAACACGAGTTGACCATCTCGCTCCATCGCACGCAGGCGTCGACGTAAACCTTCATACTGATCATCGCCGTCTAAACCGAGATGGGTAAACAGATTGTCGCGGCTCACTGGCGCCTTAAAGCTGCGGATCACTTCCAGCAAGTGCTCTCGGCTGGGAACCGGATTTTCATATTTTTCAGCTTCACGGGCCTGGTGTGGATCCGCAGCGATGTTGTTTGGCGTATTATTTGTCGAACCTGTGTCTTGCGACATAGACCTTTTCCTATTGGCGTATGTTGATTTCATTATATCTGTTAACTGTCGCGATTGCGCCGCGATGATCGCAGTTTGACGTTTTGTTTCAGCGCTTTGCTTGTAGGCAACGAGAGGAACATGGCGAACTGGCCATATCAAATCAGATTGGGAACAGATGAGTAAAGGGAGTATAGCGGATTTTGACGATAAAATCGCCTACAGTCAGAGGCTAGCGGTTACCAGTAACTGGTGCGTCTTTTAGCGCGAGCGATAATATTCTGAGGCATTCGCGCTTCAAGCGCTGAACGTAACTCGGCAATACGATCACGCGTGCCAGAGTCTGCGGTAATGGTCTGATATAACCAGCGATAAGCATCCTCATAATCAAGCGGTGAACCGACGTCATCCACGAGCAACTCGGCCAGTTGAATTCGCGCGCGGGTATCCCCCAATGAGGCGGCTTCGCGCAGGTAAGGAATCGCGCGTCGTTGATCTTGCTGCACCAAGGTCCCATTCGCATAGTATCGCCCTAGCTGCTCCAATGCCGCAGGTAACCCTTGCTGCGCAGCCTGTTTCATGTAATACACACCGAGCTCGGCATCTTGATCAACGCATACGCCCCACGCCAACATATCGCCGTACAAGAACTCATAGGCGGGAGATCCCACACGTGTTGCCCGTACTTCGATGTCTTGTACGAGTTGGCATTCATCTTGTTCCACACGCTCAAGGTGTGAGTTGGTCTCGAATAAGGCGATCAGTTCACTTTCTTCATACAAGGGCACCGCTGGCCCCACATCCGCTCTAGCGGTTGCTGTTGCCAACGTCGTTACCGTTAGTAAAAGTGAAAAACTCAGCGTTCGAAACTTCATGCCTACTCGCTATTCAACCAAGAAACCCAACAGCAACGCGCGCGCTAACCGTGTGCTTTTTTGTATCGGCACCCTGCTTAGTGACTTTAGCAAAGGCGGCAAGTTTTTTCCGCTTTCCAGGCGATCTGGGTTCCAACCTCATCCAATAGCGATAAAAAAAGCCAGCGTTAAACGCTGGCTTCATGGTTTGTCTTCGCGCAAGCATTAGCTCTCGAAAGGATGAACCTTAATGATGGTTTCATTACGGTCTGGGCCAGTTGAAATCAGATCAATCGGCACGCCAGTCAAGGTTTCAATGCGCTTGATGTAATCAAGTGCAGCTTGTGGTAACTCGTCGAGTGACTTCACCCCAAAGGTGTTTTCGCTCCAACCCGGCATAGTCTCATAAACAGGCTCGATGTTTGCGTACGCATCCGCAGCCAGTGGTGATACCTCTACCATGGTGCCGTCAGCCATCTTGTAACCGGTACAAATTTTGATTTCTTCCAAGCCGTCCATCACGTCCAGTTTGGTCAAACAAAAACCCGAGACCGAGTTAATCTGCACGGCACGGCGCATAGCCACCGCGTCAAACCAACCACAACGACGCTTACGACCCGTGGTTGCACCAAACTCCGCACCCTTAGTGCCTAGATGCATACCAATGTCGTCATCAAGTTCTGTTGGGAACGGACCTGCTCCTACTCGCGTGCAATAGGCTTTGGCGATACCTAGCACATAACCAAGATGACGAGGACCAAAACCAGAGCCTGCAGCCACACCGCCAGCGGTAGTGTTTGAGGAGGTCACATACGGATAAGTGCCGTGATCAATATCTAGCAAGGTGCCTTGTGCGCCTTCGAACATGATTTTGTCATCACGTTTACGCGCATCATCGAGCTCTTGGGTGACATCAATCACCATACCAGTGAGGATGTCTGCTTGCTCCATGACCTTGGCTAAGGTGTCTTCATAGCTTACAGGTTCGACTTTATAGAAGTGCTCTAGCTGGAAGTTATGGAGTTCCATCACTTCTTTCAGCTTTTCAGCGAAGGCTTCTTTATCGAATAGGTCACCCACACGCAAACCACGGCGCGCCGCTTTGTCTTCGTACGCTGGGCCAATACCACGGCCTGTGGTGCCAATGGCTTTCTTGCCACGCGCTTTTTCACGCGCTGCATCCAACGCAATGTGATAAGGCAGGATCAAAGGACACGCTTCTGATAGGAATAGGCGCTCACGCACGGGCACGCCGCGTGCTTCCAGCTCACCCATTTCTTTCAGTAAAGCGTCTGGCGACAGCACCACACCATTACCGATAATGCATTTAACGTTGTTGCGGAGGATACCAGAAGGAATCAAGTGTAGGACGGTCTTTTCACCGTCAATGACAAGAGTATGACCTGCGTTGTGACCGCCTTGATAGCGAACCACGTATTTTGCATCTTCAGTCAAAAGATCAACGATCTTTCCCTTACCTTCGTCACCCCATTGGGTGCCGAGAACGACTACGTTATTACCCATCTTCTTCGATATGCAGCTAGTTAAAAAAGGATTCTAGCACCTTAAAAACTCGGTTGCAGTTATTTTTTAACCGTATTGTCGTTTTCTTTCCATGGGTTTGTCACGTCAAGCTGACAGCCGCGTTGTTAACCTAAGATGGAATAGGCGAATACGGCGCCAATCACCACTAAACATCCTCCGATACGTCGCAACTGATTATCCGGCTGCTGACTCAGCTCGGTCACCATTTGTCGCCATTGCTTGGGGAATAACATAGGCCCCAGCCCCTCAACAATTAATACCAGCGCGAGCGCCCCCCAGAATGTCATCATGATTCCTTCTCCTTTATTGAACTCTACTGTGCGCAACCATTACCCGATAAAAAAAAGACAAGGCACGATGCCTTGTCTTTTCTGTCGGTGATAACGATTTATTGGTCGATCACATCTGGCTGCTTCATGTATTTGAAGAAGTCACTTTTCGGATCAACAATCAGCATATCGCCCTTGCTGTCAAAGCTCTCGCGATAGGCCTGTAGCGAACGTACAAAACTATAGAACTCAGGCTCTTTCTTGAACGCACGGGCAAAAAGCTGCGCCACTTCAGCGTCTGCTTCACCGCGTGTGATTCGCGCCTGACGCTCTGCTTGAGAAAGAATCGTGGCTACCTCAAGTTCTGCTTGTGCGCGAATAATTTCAGCCTGCTCACGACCTTGAGCACGATGACGACGCGCCACTGCTTCACGCTCTGCACGCATACGGGCATAGATGGATTCACTGATCTCGCTTGGAAGATTGATACGCTTGATACGCAAATCAATCAGCTCAATCCCTAAATCACGTATCCCCTCACCCGCGGCACGCTCCAACACACCTTCCATGACTTGGTCGCGCTTTTCAGACACTATCTCTTTGATGGTCTTGTTACCAATTTCGGCACGCAGACCGTCAGAAATACGACGTTGCAGCAGCGACTCAGCGGTGATCTTATTACCGCCCCCTGTGGCAAGGTAGTATTGACCGAAGTCTTTAATTCGCCACTTCAGATAAGAGTCGATAATGACATCTTTTTTCTCTGCAGTAACAAAGCGATCGGCACGGTCATCCATGGTTTGAATGCGCGCGTCGAGGGTCTTCACTCGGTCAAACAACGGCAACTTAAAGTGCAAACCTGGCTGATAGATTTTCGCGATCTCGTTATCCACTTTCAGGACACGTCCAAAGCGAATCACAATACTGCGTTCACCTTCACTCACCACGAAGATCGACATCAAAAATATCACGACCGCTAAGACTATAACCGGGATCATCATCTTACGCATGCTTAGTATCTCCCTTCACGTGATGAACCAGAACGCGGCGCCGACTCAGGCTGTTTTGGCTGAGAGCTTTGCTCCAGCTCAATGCCATACTGGCTGCTCGACGTTTCTTTACGCTGGTTAGGCCCAACGGCTGCCCCTCCCATCAACTTATCCAGCGGGAGATACAAGAGGTTGCTGTTTCCGCTTTGCGAATCCACCATCACCTTACTTGTACTGCTGTACACCTGTTCCATGGTTTGGATATACAGGCGATTACGTGTCACGCGTGGCGCATCAATATACTCAGGCAACAATTTTTCGAATTGAGAGACTTCACCTTCTGCTTCATTGACCGTACGAGCTTTGTAACCCAATGCGGCTTTTTTCAGCGTTTCGGCTCGACCCGTTGCCTTTGGCAAGACGTCATTACGATACGCTTCTGCTTCACGGATAAAGCGCGCTTCATCCTCACGTGCTGCAATGGCGTCATCAAAGGCATCTTTTACCTGCTCTGGTGGTCGTGCGTACTGGAAGTTTACGTCGACAATAATCAAGCCCATGTTGTATTTATCAATGATCTGATTCAACTCAACTTGGGTGCGCTCTCTTACTTCTTGACGACCTCGAGTGATAATATCATCCATCACAGAATCACCCACGACCGCACGAAGCGCTGAATCCGTCGCTTGACGCAAGCTGTCATCAGCATTGGTGACACTGTAGAGATACTGCTGGGCATCCATCACGCGGTATTGGACATCCATTTCGACGTTGACCACGTTTTCATCTTTGGTCAGCATCAAACCTGAACTGTTTAGCGAGCGGATTGATTCCATATCAACCGTTCTCACGGTATCAACAAACGTCGGTTTCCAGTTAAGGCCAGGTTGCACGACACGATCATACTGACCGAACCGAAGCACCACACCACGCTGCGCTTCGCCAATGGTATAGAAACCGGAAATACCCCATACGATAATACCGATGAGTGCGAGGACACCTAGCCCCGCCATTCCGCCACCGAAAGAAGGTCCTTTGCCTTTCCGGCCACCAAAGCCACCCAGTTTGCGGCTTAGTTTATTAAACAATTCATCAAGATCGGGTGGTCCTTGATTACGGCCACCACGATTCCCCCAGGGGTCTTTGTCGGGACCGCCATTGTTTCCTGGCTCATTCCACGCCATTCGCGCACTCCATCAAATTGATCTGACGATAATTTTTTACTCTAGCAGCCTATTCACTGACGATAAAGTCGCCAAGCTGGTTGCCTTCTCTTTTTTCTAACCGATGCCAGTCTGTTTGCGGCAGCCTAACATCGACTAATAGATGCCCATCGTCTTGGTATTCTTCACTGACAATGCATCGCATCTGGTGAAATTTACTTTGCATCCGACCCGCTAGATTTGGCGGTAGTCGTAATCGATGCCGCACCATGGTACCGGCCAAACGCTCGGTCAGCGCGTCAAAGATGAGCGCAATACCTTGCCCCGACAAGGCTGATACCCATACGGCTTTCGGCACGCCCTCGTCGTCTCGTTCAATACGAGGCTCAGCCTGATCCAGACTATCTATTTTATTCATGATAAGTAGACGTGGCACATCATCGGCTTCAATCTCTTCGAGCACGCTGTCAACAGCCTCAATGTTGCCACTCAATCGCTCATCACTGGCGTCAACCACATGCAACAATAAGCTCGCTTCTTGCGTTTCTTGCAATGTCGCTTTAAACGCCGCCACCAAATCATGTGGCAAATGGCGAATGAAACCGACGGTATCGGCTAAAATCGCGGTGCCGACATCTTCGACTTCAATCCGACGTAAGGTCGGATCCAAAGTAGCAAACAGTTGATCGGCTGCATAAACGCCAGCTTCGGTAATCCGATTAAACAGCGTCGACTTACCCGCATTGGTATACCCCACCAGCGATACCGTTGGTACCTCGGCACGCGCTCGCGCACGTCGTCCTTGCTCGCGCTGCTTGGCCACTTTGTCTAACCGACGCAAAATCGCTTTTACCCGATCACGCAATAATCGACGATCCGTTTCTAACTGGGTTTCCCCTGGGCCACGTAAACCGATCCCCCCTTTCTGACGTTCAAGGTGGGTCCAGCCACGCACGAGTCGGGTAGAAAGATGCCGTAACTGCGCTAATTCAACCTGCAATTTACCCTCATGCGTACGTGCACGCTGCGCGAAAATATCGAGAATGAGGCCTGTTCGGTCCAATACTCGACATTTAAATCGCTGCTCCAGATTACGCTCTTGGGCGGCAGACAAGGTATGATTGAAGATCACCACATCGGCCCCGACATGCTGCACGGTCTCTGCAATTTCTTGGGCTTTTCCCTCGCCGACAAAATATTTCGGGTGAGGAGACTGACGGCTGCCGACAACAACTTGCAAGGCGTCGACACCCGAGGACGAAACCAGCATTTGAAACTCACTGAGATCATCCCACTCGCCATCATGGGTAAAATTAATATGAACGAGTACAGCCTGTTCACCGGCCTCGTAACGGTCAAACAAGCGAAAGACTCCTTAGCAATTGAATACTCACTCCTCAGGTTTTTCTTGCTGACGATCGCCCTGTGGACGCTCTCCAGCCCCTTGGTTATTATTGTGATGGCTCACGGCACGTGCCGGCACCACAGTAGAAATGGCATGCTTGTACACCATTTGATTCACGGTGTTTTTCAGCAAGATCACAAACTGATCAAACGATTCGATTTGCCCTTGTAACTTAATGCCATTCACAAGGTAAATGGAAACAGGAATACGCTCACGACGTAACGCATTTAGGAATGGGTCTTGTAATGATTGCCCCTTAGCCATTAGTTCTTTTCCTTATTTGTTTGTAATTGTAGTCAATGTCGCGGTTAAGCAGCGTCCTTGTCAGTGACAGTATACATCAAGTTTCCGTCCCTGCCGTCAACGCTTTTGTCACCGTTTGTAAAGACAGTGACGGCGCGTCACTGTCAAGCCACGTCACATTTTCCCAGCCTCGCAGCCAAGTTATCTGACGTTTGGCTAACTGGCGCGTCGCGCAAATCCCACGGTAAACGGCTTCATCATGGGTGCTACGTCCGGCCAAATAATCCCACATTTGGCGATACCCAACACAGCGGATCGAGGGCAGATCGGGATGCAGATCCTCTCGCTCAAACAGTGTACGTACCTCCTTTTCAAAGCCCGCTTCAACCATTTTGTCAAATCTGAGCTCAATGCGGCGATGCAACTCACCTCGTTCCTGAGGCGCTATTGCAAATTGGTGTACCTGATACGGCAAAGGTTCACCTTTTTTTTCCGTCAATGCGGTCAGGGTTTGTCCACTGATACGGTACACCTCAAGTGCCCGCATAATCCGCTGCGGATCGTTGCGATGGATCCGCGCACCAGAAACAGGATCAATATCACATAACTGTGCATGAAGCGCTTCCCAGCCATGCTGCTGCGCTTCTTTTTCTAATGCGTCACGCACACTAGGATCCGCACTGGGTAATGGCGATAACCCTTCTAATAACGCTTTAAAATACAACATGGTGCCCCCAACCAACAGAGGGATCTTGCCATTCGACACGATCTTCTTCATTTCTGTGAGGGCGTCTTCACGAAAGTCGGCTGCGGAATAAGCCTGAGCGGGATCTCGAATGTCGATGAGGCGATGCGGCGCCTGTGCTAATTCGTCAGCGGTTGGCTTGGCGGTACCAATATCCATCCCTCGATAAATTAAGGCCGAATCAACACTAATAATTTCAACCGGCATGGTATTGCGTAATGCAATGGCCAGATCCGTTTTTCCCGAGGCGGTTGGCCCCATCAAAAAAATGGCCTTAGGCAGCGGATTAGTCATGTTGTAATGCTTCTATTGCTGAGGTTAGGTCGAGGCGCGTAAACAAGCGTTGTCGCCCTTTTTCCAACGCCTCACCCTGCCAATACTGTTCAATTTCCGATACGGTCTGTACCGCTTGCGCAAGGCTGACTGGATCCGATGCAACTGTCAACTGCTTTGCCAGCCAACCCAACAGGTTCGCACAGTGATCCGGATTAGATTGGCTGGGGTCTAAGCCGCCTAAAAAGTTCAGCAGGGCTGGAACAAAGGCTTGCAGATTCTGTTGCCGCAGTGGTTGGCACACAGACATCACCATTAACTGCTGGCCTTTTACCCGAATATGAATACCAAATTGCCCCAGTAACGTTTGATAGTGGCTAATCGCATCACATTCGGATGCAGACGCGGATAAACGTTGTGGAATTAATAAAGGCTGAGTCACTAATCCCTCCGCCAAGGCTGGTTGTAACGCTCCTTGATGACGCCAGCTTTCTAACCGATGATGATCAGCTAACCATAAATCCTCACCCCACGACATCAGCACATAATGCTGGTCAATCACCGCGAGTACTTTTCCCAAACCAGGTTGGCCACTCACTATCTTAGCTGGTGCCATACACGTACTTACGCTAACCGGCGAAGGCGACTGCTCACTCGATGTCGCCTTATCCTTGGCATCGTCAGTGTGAACGGCGGCTCGCGGCGTCATTAACCTTTGATAGGCTTGGGTCGCTTGCTTGGAAGGCGCACTCGAACGGTCAGCGTGCGAAGCTTGCCCTTTTGTTGGCCGTGGCGACTCGGTTGACTGTTTCCCCGGATAAGCGGGAAAGGCATTCACCGCTTGCTGGTAGGAATGGTCGGTTGCCACGGCCGATGCTCGAGGTTGATAAGACACTGTCTCTCTGACCTCGCCGGTCTCTGGATTGACCGTCTCGTCGATGGGTAACGATGATTGTTGCAGCCCGTCATAAATCGCTTGATAAATAAAGTCATGCACCAGCCGTGCTTGATGAAAGCGGACTTCATGCTTCGCCGGATGAACGTTCACGTCTACCTGATGCGGATCCACATCGATATAAAGCACATAAGCGGCATACTGATCGGGCGCCAAGCTTTGCTCATACCCTTGGCGGATAGCATGGTTGATCAATTTATCTTTCATCATGCGCTGATTCACAAAACAATGCTGCATATCGTTTTGCTGCCGCGCGCCGTCAGGGGTACATATCCAACCGCGCAGCGCCATATCGTGATGGGTCAAGTCAATCCGCAGCGCATGATCAACAAATTTTTGCCCGCAGACGGCTTTTAGGCGACGTAGAGGATCTCCCCTTTCAGGGATACGCCGATATTGGCGAACCTGCGTGCCGTTGTGGCGCAGGTTAATGGTAATATCAAATCGGCTCAAAGCGATACGTCGCAGCAACTCATCAATATGGCTGAACTCGGTTTTATCGGTACGCAAGAACTTACGTCGGGCTGGCGTGTTAAAAAATAAATCCACCACTTCCACGGTACAACCCACCGGATGCGCTGCCGGTTTCACGCTAACGACCATATCGCGTCCTTCAGCAAAGGCTGACCACGCTTCTTGCTGTTCCGCGGGGCGAGAGGTAATGGTAAGGCGCGAAACGGCGCTCACACTCGCTAACGCCTCTCCCCGAAAGCCCAAGCTCATGATCGCTTCTAAATCATCCAGGCTGTGGATTTTGGAGGTCGCATGGCGACTTAATGCCAGCTGTAAATCTGTTTTGCTGATCCCAACACCATTATCACGGACACGAATGAGCTTACTGCCGCCTTTTTCAATATCGACGTCAATACGGGTTGCGCCGGCATCAATACTGTTTTCCACCAGCTCTTTAACCACCGATGCTGGCCGCTCGACCACTTCGCCCGCGGCGATTTGGTTGGCGAGTCGAGCGGGTAATATCTCAATCGCCATATCAGCTTCCTGGAATAATTAAGGTTTGTCCGACCGCCAGGGTATCTGAGCCGAGTTCATTGGCACGACGTAAGCTTTCGATCGTCACCCCATAATTACTGGCAATTTTACCGAGGTATTCACCGCGTTTCACTTTGTGCTTGATGGCCGGTGATGTCGCACCAGGGACCTTCAGTTTTTGCCCGACCCAAAGGGTATCGGACTTGAGATTGTTCGCTTGGCGAAGCGTGCTCAGTGAGACTTGATACTGCTCGGCGATTTTACCGAGAAATTCGCCTCGGCTCACGGTATGAGTCAGGGTTTGTGTGGATGCCCGCTCGGCTTTACCGGCTAACTTAGCCACATCGACATTTGGAATTGATAGCACTTGTCCCACCTGCAGCGTGCTTGAGGTTAAGCCGTTCGCCGATTTTATCGCAGCTATTGAGCTTTGATACTGTTTGGCGATAACTGAGAGGGACTGTCCCGGGCTGACTTTGTGTTTTACCCCGTTTTTGCGCGCGGCAAACAAGGTGCCGTCAGGAGGAAAGCGTTCAAAATAATTACGAATACCGTGATAAATGGCATTCGCCAAACCACGTTGATGCCCTCGTTGGAATAACAAACGCTCTTCTTGCGGATTAGAAATAAATCCGGTCTCTACCAACAAAGACGGGATATCCGGCGATTTGAGCACGGCCAAACTCGCATGCTCAGGGCTCGATTTGTGCAGCTTGGTCACTTTACCCAGCTCTTTAAGCACCCGAGTCGCGACGTTGTAGCCTTCTTTTTGCGAGTTACTAAACTGCAAGTCCAACACCGCACGGCTTAAATATTCGTCCTCGTTATTTTGTGCGAGCAAAGAGCCACCACCTAACAAGTTGGATTGCTCTTCATGTTTTTCAATCCAGCGACCAATTTCACTGTTCGCTCGGCGGCGTGAGAGCACCCACACCGAGGCACCACGAGGTTGTGGCTGATGAAAACCGTCGGCATGCACTGAGACGAGTAAATGGGCTTTGTGTTTGCGTGCGATTTCAGAACGCTGATTCAAATCAACAAAATAGTCACCGGTACGGGTCAAGACGGCCCGCATTCCCGGCACCGCATTGATGCGTGCAGCCGCTTGTTTAGCAATGGCAAGATTGACATCTTTTTCCTGCTTGCGACGCGGCCCAATGGCGCCGGGATCGTTACCGCCGTGCCCGGGGTCAATCGCGACGACAATGTCTTCAGTGCCAAAGGGTAAAGCCGCGACCGTCTCACGCCGCTTCTTTTCCGCTACCGAGAGTGTCGGTTTGTTCTTATCCACTTTTTGCGCGTGCGGTAAATCAACCACTAAACGGTGGCCATACTCGCCTCCCGGTGCGAGAGAAAATATCGTCGGCTTAGCACCATTTTTTAACTCAAAAACCAGTCGATACGTGCTGGCATCAGGGGGGCTGCTCTTGCGGATTTTAGTCAGAATATCGCTGCCTTTAACCTGCTTTGGCAAGCCGGTGGCGAGCTGACTTTGTTTCAAGTCGACCACAAGTCGGTCCGGACGTGTTAAAGAAAAATAACTAAAATCCGCCTTTTCAGCGAGATCAACCACCACCCGGGTTTCATTCGGTGCCGGCCACACCCGAATATTTTCGATTTTGTTGGCCCAACTTGTTGCACTCAACAAACTGGCGATCATCAAGATGCAAAGCCGCTGCCACATCATGCTAGTCTTCCCATTCTAGGCGGTCGATAATAGCCAGGCCTGCCGCGCTATTGGCATCAATAATAAGGTTGCGCTGCTCACCGTCGTAACGCAGAGTGATATCCAGATCGGCATGCGGTAACCAGCCTTCTCCCTTTTCTGGCCATTCAATTAAGCACAGCGCTTGTTGATTAAAATAATCTCGGATCCCCATAAACTCCAACTCTTCTGGATCCGCCAAACGGTAGAGATCGAAATGATACACTTGCCAAGGTGTTAGCTCATAAGGTTCAACCAAGGTATAGGTTGGACTTTTGACATTACCGGTATGCCCCATCGCCTGGATAAAACCGCGGCAAAACGTGGTCTTTCCCGCACCAAGATCTCCATGTAGATAGCAGGTTGTACTTTGCGTACAAGCACGCGCCAGTGCCGCGCCAAAAGCCACCGTGCGATCCGCATCGGTCAACTGAGTGATAAAAGTCTGGGTCATACTACTTTGGGATCTCGTCTGTTATTTATGTCATAAACTGCTCTGATTACTGAACCAGGCGCGTTTCTCTAATCCACTAACTGCTGCAAATAGGGAAACAAATCGCTGGCGAGCAATCCTCGTTCACCGGCCTGAGCGGCGTAATCACCCGCTTTACCATGAAGGTAGCAACCCAATGTTGCCGCCGAGAATAAATCAACGCCTTGCGCCAACAAACTACCGATTACCCCCGAGAGAACATCGCCCATCCCCCCAGACGCCATGCCAGGATTGCCCACATTTGCAACAGCATAATCTGTGCCATCATATACGATCGTTCCTGCCCCTTTAAGCAAAACGACACCACCATACCGTGTTTGTATCGCTTTGACGGCGGCAAAACGATCGAGTTCCACCTCTTTTACTTCACAGCCCAATAAGCGAGCGGCCTCGCCTGGGTGAGGCGTGAGAATCCAATCGTCGCGGTGTTGGGGTTGCCGCGCTAATTTATTTAATCCATCCGCATCAACAACCTTAGGCAACCGTGCCGAGAGGGCGATGGTCCAGAGTGCATCCGACCACGCACTCTGGCCAAGTCCAGGGCCGATAACAATATGGGTGGCCCAAGACAAGGCATCACCTAATGATTGGCCCGGCGCCCAGCTTTGCGTCATTAGCTCAGGCTGACGCGTGACGAGCATCAAGGTATGGTCTTTTTGCGTCACAACTTTGACGAGGCCGGCGCCAGTGCGTAACGCAGCTTGGGCACAAAGCGTCACGGCACCGGCCATACCATGGTCGCCGCCTAAACAAAGAACGCGACCAAATTGCCCTTTATGTGCACTGCGCGCTCGGGGCGGGAGGCATTGCGTTTTGATATCGTCACTGATCAGCTGCCCAGCCGGTTCCGCTTGACGTGCAAAGGCTGTTGCTACATTGAGACCAGCAAAAATAAGTTCACCGCGATGCGTGACCGCTTGCCCGGTTAATAAGCCTTGTTTTAATGCAATCAAGGTAACCGTTATATCCGCTGCGATTGCCACACCTTTTACACAGCCACTGTTGGCACATAAGCCAGACGGAATATCAACCGCCACCACTGGCACGTGGCAATGATTAATCACCCTGACCGCTTGGGCAAAATCGCCTTCAACCGCGCGCGATAAACCGGTGCCCAACATGGCATCGACAATGACATCAAACTGCGTGACGGTAGGCTGGGTCTTAATAACGCTTCCACCACAATCTTGCCACTCTTGCCAAGCGGTTGCCGCGTCGCCACTAAGTTTTTCTGGCGCGACCAATGACCATATGGTGACATTTAATCCCGCTGATTTCGCCAACCGAGCAATCACATAACCATCGCCGGCGTTGTTGCCCGCACCACAGACGATCAATAACCGTGCCGCGTTAGGGTAATACTGATTGATACTATCAAAGACGGCTTGGCCAGCTCTTAACATCAGCTGATACATAGGAATATCCAACGCACGCGCGACAGCCTGTTCGCCTTCACGAACTTGCTCTGCACGATAGAAACTCTGTGGTAAACTTGTCGCCATCAACTGCCTCCATTGATTGTACTGCACCACTTAAGGCCTCAGGATCTACCGCTATGTCGCAACCCACGCCCGATGCATCGATTAATTTCGACCAATTAGCCCAACGTATCAAGCAATGGGGACAAGCGCTAGGCTTCCAGCATGTTGGGATCACGGATGTTGATCTCAAGCAACATGAGGCGCAACTGCAACGTTGGCTCGACAATGGCTATCACGGTGAGATGGCGTGGATGGCGCGACATGGCATGATGCGTGCGCGCCCAGAGGAGTTGGTGCCTGGTACGATACGCGTGATTAGTGTACGCATGAATTATTTACCACCAGAAGCGGGATTTGCCACCACATTGGCCAATCCACGTTTAGGTTATGTGAGTCGCTATTCTTTAGGGCGCGACTATCACAAACTCATCCGCAACCGATTGAAAAAGCTGGGGCAGCAAATCGAAGCCGAGGTTGGTCCCTATGGCTATCGTCCTTTTGTCGACTCGGCACCTATTTTAGAACGTCCGTTGGCAGAAAAAGCAGGGTTGGGATGGACAGGTAAACACTCATTGATCCTTAACGAGGAAACGGGATCCTGGTTTTTCCTCGGCGAGCTATTGGTTGATCTCCCTTTACCGACGGATACTCCCGTTGATAATCAGTGTGGCAAGTGCGTTGCTTGTATGACGAGCTGCCCAACCCAAGCGATTGTTGCGGAAGGCGTGGTCGATGCCCGGCGCTGTATTTCCTACCTCACCATTGAATATGATGGTGTGATCCCTATGGAGTTTCGCCACGCGATAGGTAACCGCATTTACGGTTGCGATGACTGCCAGCTCGTTTGTCCATTCAACCGCGAGGCTGAACTCACCTTAGAAGCCGACTTTCACTGTCGCCCTAGCCTTGATCAACAGCCGCTCACCACACTTTTTAATTGGGATGAGGACACTTTTTTATCCTTAACGCAAGGGTCGGCCATTCGTCGTATTGGGATTAAAAAGTGGCGACGCAATCTTGCTATCGCGATGGGTAACGCGCCTTATGATCCAGAGATCGTTGCGAGCTTACGAGCCCGGCATGGAGAGGATGCATTGGTTGATGAACATATAGAGTGGGCGCTCGGTGAGCAAGAAAGCAAACGACAGCGCATTGATGTGGCCGTACTCCCCACCGGCACTCGCCGCCTGGTGCGCATCATTGAAAAAGGGTTACCGCGAGATGCTTAGCACTGTTAAATAGCAGAAAGATGACGCCATTCACATTATGTGGAAAACTATTAAGCAATGTGTGTTTATGGTGCACTTTTTGATAGTTAAACACATAGGCAGGGCATTAAGCGAGCAAGATCACGATAGTGAATAACACTGTGGAAAAGCATTAGTTAACCTGGAAAAAAATACACTATTCCCCTTTATTTTCAGCTAAATAGAGAGAAATGGTGTTTATTTCCGGTGTACAACATCGTCCTCGTGCTTGCTGACAAGATCACCGGCATGGCGGGCTTTACAGAATTCATCAACCAAGTTATCCACAAAACGAGTCTTGTGGATAAAGCTGTGCATTAGTAATTAAAAGCACGCCAATACGCCGCTTCCAGAGGAAGTACGTTAGGTGTGAATTTGATGCTAGAGATGATGCTTCACAGCATTAAAGACGGCGCTATATGTAACGCCACACTTGCGGTTAACCAAGTGATTGGAGCGACACACGGGGTTCGAACCCGTGACCTCAACCTTGGCAAGGTTGCGCTCTACCAGCTGAGCTAGTGTCGCTTATACCGAATTGTTATTTGGAGCGACATACGAGGTTCGAACTCGTGACCTCAACCTTGGCAAGGTTGCGCTCTACCAGCTGAGCTAATGTCGCATTGCCGATGCGTAACATCGAATTTTAAATTGGAGCGACACACGAGGTTCGAACTCGTGACCTCAACCTTGGCAAGGTTGCGCTCTACCAGCTGAGCTAGTGTCGCTTAGATCGACCTGATCACTATCAGATCGATATTTAATTTGGAGCGACATACGAGGTTCGAACTCGTGACCTCAACCTTGGCAAGGTTGCGCTCTACCAGCTGAGCTAATGTCGCTTTCAACAGACGATTCACGTCGTTAGGGCTGCGAATTATACGAAGAAAAAACCGGGTTGCAAGTGCTGATAAGCAAAATTATGATTTTTTCTTTTGATCGCTCAAAAGAGCAACAGATCGACGAAAAGAAAATCAGATCGTCAGGATCCTTTCGCGATAGAACTGCAATTCTGCAATTGATTCCCGAATGTCGTCAAGGGCTAAATGGGTGCCTTTTTTAGAAAACGCATTCAGTATTTCGGGCTGCCAACGGCGCGTAAGCTCTTTCAGCGTACTGACGTCCACCGTGCGATAGTGAAAATAACGCTCCAGCACCGGCATATGACGATAGAGAAAACGACGATCTTGGCCCACACTGTTACCACAAATCGGGGAGGCCCCCGCGGGTACCCATTGAGATAAAAATGCGATCGTTTGCTCAATAGCCGCTTGCTCACTGACTTGGCTTTGTTGCACACGCGCAACCAAACCAGACTGGGTATGCGTTTGCGTACACCAATCGTCCATTTTATCGAGTTCGCTTTGCGGCTGATGGATCGCTAATACCGGTCCTTCTGCCAGGATATTAAGCTGTGCATCGGTCACAATCGTTGCGATCTCAATGATCTTGTGGGTGTCCGGATCGAGCCCGGTCATTTCCAGATCGATCCAGATTAAATTGTTTTCACTGAACGCCATTGAACTTGCCTTTTTTATGGGTAAACCATGTATCATACTGTGCTTGATATGAAAGCCAACTTAACTGATAAGAGTCAACGTGGCAAAAAAGAAAAAGCTTACTAAAGGCCAATTGCGGCGGGTTCGATCGAACCAGCAACGTCGGATCAAACAGCATGATAACGACATCCAATGGGAAGATGCTGCCCTTGAGTCTTCTCGTGAAGGCCGAGTGATCACGCGATTTGGGCAACATGCCGATATTGAAGATCCGCAAACAGGGAAAATACACCGGTGCAATCTCCGTCGTTCCGTCAGTAGTCTGGTAACAGGTGATCGCGTCATTTGGCGCCCAGGCAAAGAAGCACTCGAGGGATTTGCCGGCGTGGTTGAAGCGGTACATGATCGCATGTCGGTTCTGACACGGCCTGATTACTATGACGGCGTTAAACCCGTTGCCGCCAATATCGATCAAGTGGTGATCGTGGCCGCGATCTTACCCGAGCTGTCGCTCAATATTATCGACCGTTACTTAATTGCGTGTGAAGTACTCAATATCGCCCCGCTCATTGTGGTCAATAAAGTCGACCTGCTGGATGATGACGGCCGAGAAATGGTCGAGACGCTGCTCGATATCTATCGAGATATTGGCTATCCCTTGGTGATGGTGAGCGCCGATTCTGGTGAGGGCATGTCGACACTGGTTGAACAATTGGATCAACATGTCAGTGTGTTCGTGGGGCAATCAGGCGTGGGTAAATCAAGCCTGGTCAATACCTTATTACCCGATGTGCATGCGCAAACGCATCAGGTATCAGAAAACTCAGGACTGGGGCAGCACACCACGACCGCGGCACGCTTGTATCATTTCGCCCAAGGGGGCGATCTCATTGACTCGCCTGGCGTGCGCGAGTTCGGTTTATGGCACCTTGAGCCGGAACAAATCGCCCATGGGTTTGTCGAATTTCGTGAGTATTTAGGTGGGTGCAAATTCCGCGACTGCAAACATGGCGACGACCCAGGTTGCCTGCTTCGTCAGGCGGTCGAAGATGGCCATATTAGTGTCGAACGCTTTGACAGCTACCACCGCATTATTGAAAGCATGAAAGAAGCAAAAGATAACCGACAGTTCTCACGAAATAAGCAACTGTGAGCCGCTGTCACTACACGTATTGATTCGCTACACTGCGTGCCAATCCATAGCACGCATTGAGCGTAATTAACATTCAATAACTTGTCAGGACGAAACTGTGCGAGACGATTTAAAAGTCGGGCTGCAATACCTTGCGCCGAAACACGCTCTTACCCGAGTCATGGGCAAATTGGCTAGCTTAAAAGGCGGCTGGTTCACAACCTCGGTGATTAAGTGGTTTATTAAGCAGTATCACGTCGACATGGGCGAAGCAAAGGTCAGTGATCCTGGCTACTATCGCACCTTTAATGATTTTTTTGTCCGTGAGCTAAAACCTGCGTTACGTCCCATCGAAGGCGATAATGATACCTTGGTTTTTCCTGCCGATGCCTGCGTCAGTCAAGCGGGACGCATCGAGCAGGGGCAATTAATCCAAGCCAAAGGCCACTACTTTTCATTAACCGAATTAATCGGCGGCGATGCAGCACTCGCCAGCCAATTTGATGAGGGAGCGTTCGCCACCTTATATCTCTCACCGCGTGATTATCACCGCGTCCATATGCCATGCGACGGGGTACTGCGCGAGATGATCTATATTCCTGGCGATCTCTTTTCAGTCAATCCGGTAACAGCAGAAAACGTTCCCAACCTGTTCGCACGCAATGAGCGTGTTGTCTGTCTCTTTGAAACAGATTTCGGCCCCATGGCGCAAATTTTAGTAGGTGCGACCATTGTCGGTAGCATTGAAACCACGTGGGCGGGCACGGTAACACCGCCAACTGGCGGCAGCATTCGTCGTTGGCAATACCCGACCGAGGGCGAGCAAGCAATTCACTTTGTCCAAGGTGATGAGATGGGCCGATTCAAACTGGGCTCAACCGTGATTAACCTCTTTCCAAACGGTGCCCTGCACTTCGACGACCAAGTTACCCCTGGCACGCCTACGCAAATGGGGCAGCCCTACGCGCATCGGCAGGCGTAATCGAAAAAATTGTGAGATAAGGGGCGTTTATGCCCCTTTTTTGTGTCGAAATTCGGAGATTTTTCCCGTTAATCAACAGGCAAGGTCCGTATTATTGGAGGTGTTCTGTTAGCAATAAAGCGCTTGCCTATCCAACCGTAAGGCATGACGCGGTCGCCCACCAATGACGAAGGAGCGTATTTGTGGTTAATGCTCGTTTTATCAAGCTACTTGTCGCACTCGGCCTCCCCTTATTATTACTGCTTATGCCCACCGATTGGTTGCCTATTGCCGATCTTACGATTATTCAGCACCGCTTATTAGCCATCTTTTTAATGGCCGCGTTATTGTGGGTGCTTGAGCCTGTTCCCGTTTTTTCTACGTCCTTGCTCATCATCACCCTGCAACTGATCATGATTTCAGACAAAGGCTTGCACTGGTTTCGTGGCATAACGCCTCATCATCCGCGTGGCGAGTTAATTCCTTACACCGATATATTAAGTGCCTTTTCATCGCCTATTATCATCCTGTTTATGGGTGGGTTTTCGTTGGCTATCGCGGCGTCTAAATATCAGCTCGACATTAACCTTGCCCGCGTGTTACTCAAACCTTTCGGCCAACACCCCAAGTTCATTATGCTGGGGCTGATGTTGATCACGGCGGTATTTTCAATGTTTATGTCCAATACCGCGACAACTGTCATGATGTTGGCCCTATTAGCGCCCATTATCAGTGTGCTACCCAAAGGCGATCCGTTAATTAAAGCGATGGTGCTTTGCATTCCGGTCGCCGCGAATACCGGAGGAATCGCTACCCCTATCGGCACACCGCCAAACGCGATCGCGCTACAGTATTTAACCGGCGAATATCAAGTCTCCTTTTTAGACTGGATGAAGATGGGGCTCCCCTTCGTGATCGTCCAACTCAGTTTTGCTTGGTGGCTGTTACAACGCCTCTTTCGCAGTCAACACACTCGAGTGGAGCTTGCGTTAGAAGGCCGTTTTTTACAAAGCTGGCAAGCCTATACCGTCTATATTACCTTTGCGCTGACCATTGTTCTGTGGCTCACCACAGGCGCTCATGGCATGAATACGTATGTCGTCGCGGTGATCCCTCTGGCTATTTTTACCCTGACAGGGATCATTGGTAAGCCAGAGCTTAAGCAAATTAACTGGGATGTGCTTTGGCTGGTCGCCGGCGGGATTGCAATGGGGATCGCACTGGATCAAACCGGTCTCGCCGCAGCCCTCGCCCATGCAGTGGATTACAGCTTGCTCACTGCCATGACCGTTTTAATTACCTTATCGGTGATTTGCTGGCTGATGGCTAATTTTATGTCCAATACAGCGACCGCAAACTTATTAATGCCGATTGCGGCGGCGATTGCCTCTTCCATGCCAGCGTTAGCAAGCATTGGCGGCATGCAAGGCTTGCTCATTGTTGTCGCTTTTTCCGCCTCTCTCGGCATGATTTTACCGGTATCGACCCCTCCCAACTCGCTCGCTTACTCCACGGGGTTTATCAGTAGTCAAGATCTGGTCAAAGTCGGCCTTATTCTCGGGGTAAGTGGTTTGATGCTGGTTTATGGCGGGGTTATCTTATTAACCTGACAGGCGTTTCATCGATGAGACAAAAAACCGATAAGTCGTTTCCATTTTACATAAGCGTCTATTTTTTATTGGTTAAAAATGGGATAACACGAGTGATGCAGGCGTTAGCGAGCTTGAGAGGAAAACTTTTTTTTAATTCTATCCCCTCCCAGGCTCAAGCTTTCTACAATTAAGTAGATACTCAATAAGAAAGTATCGTCATAGTGTGGTAGTACGAGGGATCTTTAATGAAATTTACCATCAAGACCAAAATATTACTTGCGGTTGCTTTGGTCGTCGCCTTAGTCAGTGCAGTACAGGCATGGTTTTCAGTCAATCAACTTGAAGCAGAAACCGAACAAAGCGTCACCGCTCAAATGAGAGATGTGGGGCTATCAACGAGCAACTTTATCGAAGAATGGCTCGACATCCGCAGCAAAATGCTCGTCGCGAATGTGCCTTTGATTGCTAGCCAACCGAATGTTGATCGCGAATTATTACTGACCAAGCGTCAGGGTGATTTTCTTACCGTCTATGCCGGCTTTGCTGATGGAACCATCGCCTATGGTGATAAAACCGAAAGTTGGCCAA
Source organism: Salinivibrio sp. AR647 (assembly GCF_001995415.1). Classification (NCBI taxonomy): domain Bacteria; kingdom Pseudomonadati; phylum Pseudomonadota; class Gammaproteobacteria; order Vibrionales; family Vibrionaceae; genus Salinivibrio; species Salinivibrio sp. AR647. The sequence goes on from NZ_MUFE01000001.1 coordinate 543,647, forward strand.
CCGACTATGACCCTCGTTCACGTCCTTGGTATAAGCAAGCCAATGCGGCAAACGATTTAATTATTACGCCTCCTTATGTCGATGCCAATGGCGCTGGCATGGTCATCAGCTTTGCTAAAGCATTTAATCAACAGTTCGAAGGGGTTATTGCTGCTGACTTATCTGTCGACGCCATTGTCAAAGAGGTGCTTAACGTACGCCTACCCAATGAAGGCTTCGCGTTTTTGGTTGATAGCAACAATAAGGTGGTCGCCTATCGCGATACCGCGCTGAGTGGAAAAGCTTTAACGCAGGTCGACGATGAGCTCACACCAGCCTTCATCCAAAATGCACGAAACAGCCAAGCACTGGGCACCGTGACGTTCGATGGCGATGGCCGCGAAAAACTCATTGCGGTGACAAAAGTGGAAGGCGCTAACTGGAGTCTAGGGGTGGTTCAAGACAAACAACTGGCATTTGCCTCCGTTTCCGAGCAAATAGTCTCCACGTTGGTCACGTCGGTGATTTTGTTTGTCGTTATCGCTTTTATTGCCGGCTTCCTCATTCACCGTATGCTGGCCCCGCTGACTCAGCTGACGCACGCAGTAAGCTCCTTATCGCAAGGTAGTGGCGATCTTACTCAGCGTCTTGATATTGTGCGCCACGATGAAATCGGTGAGTTAGCTGGACACGTCAATGCGTTTTTAGCGCAATTGCAAGCCATGATTGGTCGAAGCGTCACCCAAAGTGTGGGATTGTCTGAACGCGCGGACCAATGTCGAAATCTTGCGCATCAGTCGACCGGTTTAGTCGGACAACAGCAAGGTGATGTCGATCAAATCGCGACCGCCATTCACCAAATGTCAACCACTGCCAATGAAGTGGCCAGCAATGCCGAACAAACCGCTCGTTCAGCCCAAGAAGCAGAAAGTTCATGCCGGGATGGCTTAGAGGTCGTGGAAAGTAACCGTGACGCGATCACACAGTTGGCAGAACAGGTCGAACAAGCCACCAATGTGATTCGAGAGCTAGACACAAACTCGCAAAGCATTAATCAAATCATTTCCACCATCCAAGGGATTGCCGAGCAAACGAATCTACTGGCGCTTAACGCCGCGATCGAGGCTGCGCGTGCTGGTGAGCAAGGCCGAGGGTTTGCAGTGGTCGCTGACGAGGTACGTGTACTGAGTCAACGCACGCACGACTCCACCGAAGAAATCCGCAATATGATAGAAACGCTGCAGAACACGACACAACGTGCGGTGGATGGCATGACCCAAAGTAACGAAATGGCAACCTCCAGTGTCGATCGCGCCGCCTCAGCCAGTGATAAACTCAATCAAATCACACGCGCGATTGGCGATATCTCTGAAATGGCGGCACAAATTGCCAGCGCGGCTGAAGAGCAACGTGCCGTCACTGAAGATATCAATCGCAATACCCAAGCGGTGCGCGATTTATCACTGGAGCTTCATCAAAAATCGAACGAAACAGGGGAACAAGGCGAGCAAATGGCGCAAGACGCGCAGGCGATGCACAGTGACTTGTCTAAATTTAAAGTCTAACGCGTCAACGATATGAACACGGCGATGCAACCAGGCTGCCTATACCAGTAGGCAGCCTCTCTATTGGCAGAAAGATCACAAATTCTGCGTTCAACGATTCCTTATCCTCACTTATCAACGCGATTTGCCTCATTGATCTAACTTTGCTGTAAGCCTTGCGTATACACTCAAAGATATTTTTTAATGAGATGGAAATGTGTCTATGCCCAAGCCGACAATTAAGCTGAAAATCATTGTGGCTATTGCCTTTATCGTCGCGCTGGTCAGTGCGGTGCTTGCCAGCATTTCTGTGCGTCAGCTCCAAACTGAAACCACCACCAGCATTACCAAACAAATGCATGATGTCGGTGATGCCACCACCCAGTTCATTGATAGCTGGTTAAGTACGCGTGCCGATATGCTTCTGGCCAATGAGACACTGATTGCAAATAACGCCAATGTCGATCGTGAACTGCTAGTGACGAAGCGTGCGGGGCACTTTTTATCCGTTTATGCTGGATTTAGCGATGGACGCATTGCTTATGGTGATAAAAGTGAAGACTGGCCAGCGGATTACGATCCGCGCACACGGCCCTGGTACCAGAGTGCGAGTGGAGTCAATGAACTTATTATTACTGAGCCCTATCAGGATTTTGACGGTAGCCTAGTGGTCAGTTTAGCCAAGGCCTTTAATGGCCAATACCAAGGTGTGATCGCCGCCGATGTCACCGTGACTGATATCGTCGAGCAGGTGCTCAATTTGAAGCTCAGTAATGGCTTTGCCTTTTTGGTCGACGGTGAAAATCGCATCGTCGCGTATCGTGATACGGACTTAAGTCGCCAACCGCTCACCGATCTGGATGACGAGCTGACTCGCAACTTTATGGCCAATGCCAGTGCGCAACGCCAACTCACCACCTTTGAGCTCAACGGCAAAGAAAAACTGCTTGCTGCAATAACCGTCCCCAACACCGATTGGACGCTGGGTATTGTCGAAGATAAAGCGCAAGCTTACGCCTCCGTATCAGAGCAAATTACTTTTGTGCTGATCGCCTCAGTCATTCTTTTTGTCGTGATCGCCTTTATCGCCGGGGCTCTGATTAAACAATTACTCAAGCCGTTGGGTGAATTAACCGCAGCGGTGCGGACGCTCTCTGCCGGTGAAGGTGATCTGACCCAAAGGATCAACATAGCCCGTCGCGATGAAATTGGTGAATTGGCCGAGTACGTTAACGCCTTCCTTGCACAACTTCAGCAAATGGTTGGTAAAGCGGTCAATCAAAGCATGACATTGTCGCAAAGCGCCGAGGAATGCCGAACCCATGCGTTACAATCGAGTCAATTAGTCGACAAGCAGCAAAACGATGTCGACCAAATTGCTACCGCGATCCATGAGATGTCAACCACCGCCAACGAAGTGGCCAGCCATGCCGAGGATACCGCCACATCGGCGCAACAAGCGGAGCAATCATGCCAAGAAGGGTTAAGTGTGGTGGGTGACAACCGCGACGCCATCACCCAATTGGCTCAGCAAGTCGAGCGCGCCACCAATGTGATCCGTGAACTGGATGAGAACGCGCAGAGCATTAACCAAATTATTGCGACCATACAAGGGGTGGCGGAACAAACCAACCTGTTGGCATTGAATGCGGCGATAGAAGCGGCACGCGCGGGTGAACAAGGGCGCGGCTTTGCGGTAGTCGCCGATGAAGTACGGGTATTAAGCCAACGGACACACGACTCTACCGAAGAAATTCGCAATATGATTGAGACCCTACAGCACACGACGCAACGGGCCGTGGATGATATGACGCAAAGTAATGAGATGGCGACATCAAGCGTTGATCGTGCTGAAGCTGCGAGTGAGCGTCTCAACCAAATCACCACCGCGATTGGGCGGATTTCAGAAATGGCGATTCAAATTGCCAGCGCGGCAGAAGAGCAGCGCGCGGTCACCGACGATATTAATCGCAATACCCAAGCGGTAAAAGATCTCTCCTACGAGATCCATCAACAAGCGAGCGCCACAGGCGACCAAGGTGACAGCATGGCGCAGGCGGCTCAAGACATGCATCAAGACTTATCTAAATTTAAAGTCTAAACCGGTGTCTGCCCTAAACGCCGCCTTCGAGCGGCGTTTTTATCGGTGCGGCCTTGTTAAGCGCGCGAAACAGGAAACGCGGTCACCGCATCAATATGGTCACACCCCAAAGCCAGCATGACTAAGCGGTCAACACCCAGCGCCACGCCCGCACAATCGGGTAAGCCTGCCTCTAATGCGGCGAGCAAGTGCGTATCGATAGGTTGTGGCGCTAATCCTCGTGCAATCCGCGCTTGGTTATCCGCCTCAAACCGCCGACGCTGTTCGCAAGCGTCTTGCAACTCATAAAAACCATTTGCCAGCTCAACTCCTTGGTAATACACCTCAAAGCGATGCGCAACACGTGGATCTGCTTGGCTGATTTTTGCTAACGCTGCTTGTGATTCGGGAAAGTCATAAACAAAAACAGGCGCCTGTAAGCCAATATTGGGCTCCACCATCACCGAGAAAAGCAGTTGCAACAAGGTATCTTTATCTGTCTCATCTTGGGTGATATCGGCCAATCCCTGGGTGGCCGCAAGTGCGCGCAGCTGAGGAATATCCGCGGTTAATGGACACAGCCCGGTAGTAGACTCAAACGCCTCTTGATAGCTCATCCGTGTCGCAGCCTGACACCTTAGTACAGCTTGTAACAACGCGTTCATTTCATCCATCAACTGGTGGTGATCAAAACCAGGGCGATACCATTCGAGCATGGTAAATTCCGGATTGTGGTAACGGCCAGCTTCTTCGTTACGAAACGCTTTACTGATTTGGTAAATCGGCCCGCTCCCCGCGGCCAGTAAGCGCTTCATATGAAACTCAGGGCTGGTCATTAAGTGCAACGACACGCCGTCAGCGAAACCAGGCCCAACCAAAGACGTTTTAAAGCTATGTAGGTGCACATCGGTGACCGCCGCTTGGCTAAGTGCTGGCGTATCCACTTCCCATACGCCACGGTCAGCAAAAAATTGCCGAAGACGTGCCATGATATCGGCTCGCTTTTTCAGTTGCTCTAGCGACGCAGTTGGTGGCCATTGCGTGGTTAAGGTCATAAAAAATTCTCTGTTCGCACCATGGCGCCAGTCTATCGCCAGCAAGCAAAATAACAAGCGCCTTCCTGCTTACTTGTTACGCAATATTGGCGTGTCACATGGCGCATTTCTATTGCAAGTCTTGCGCGCTTTTTCAACGCTATCGCACACTTACCGATTCATCTCACACTTTTATGCAATTTAACACCCATGCCCGCAAAATCGCGGCAATTCCCCGACTGAGTCAATTTTTACGCAGACGAGATTGCCTACTATGACAGCACAACGATAAACAAGCCAAGCACTGGCTTTCCCTATAACACTGGAGGATGAACGTGCGGACTCTCACTACAGATATTGCAGTTATCGGCGCCGGTGGCGCTGGACTGCGCACCGCTATTGCGGCTGCAGAGGCCGATCCCTCTCTTAATATTGCATTGGTGTCTAAGGTCTACCCGATGCGCTCACACACTGTGGCAGCCGAAGGTGGCTCAGCGGCCGTCATCAAGGACGAGGACAGCTTAGACAATCATTTTAATGATACCGTCAGCGGCGGCGATTGGTTATGTGAGCAAGACGTTGTCGACTACTTTGTTAAAAATTGCGCCTATGAAATGGTGCAATTGGAGCAATGGGGGTGCCCTTGGAGCCGTAAAGACGACGGCAGCATTAATGTGCGCCGATTCGGCGGTATGAAAGTGGAGCGGACGTGGTTCGCTGCCGATAAAACCGGCTTTCACATGTTGCATACCTTATTCCAAACCTCGGTCAAATACCCACAAATCCAGCGCCTAGACGAATATTTTGTTGTCGATTTGATTATCGATGAGGGGCAGGTACAGGGGTTGATTGCCTTACACATGGCAGAAGGCGAGCTGGTCTGTATCAAAGCCAAGTCGGTCGTATTGGCAACCGGGGGGGCCGGCCGAGTATATAGCTGTAACACCAATGGTGGCATTGTCACCGGTGATGGCATGGCCATGGCGTATCGTCACGGGATTCCACTACGCGATATGGAATTTGTGCAATATCATCCAACCGGATTGCCGGGGACAGGTATCTTAATGACCGAAGGCTGCCGAGGTGAAGGCGGCATTATTGTCAACAAAGACGGTTATCGTTACTTGCAAGATTACGGTATGGGCCCAGAAACGCCGGTCGGTCAACCGAAGAATAAATACATGGAGCTTGGCCCGCGCGATAAAGTCTCTCAGGCTTTTTGGCACGAGCAACAAAAAGGCAACACCATCAAGCACACACTCGGTGATGTGGTGCATCTCGACTTGCGCCACCTGGGTGAAGACTATATTCAAGAGCGCCTACCCTTTATCTGTGAGCTGGCGAAAGCCTATGTCAATGTTGACCCAGCCAAAGAGCCGATCCCTATCCGCCCAACGGTGCATTACACCATGGGAGGGATCGAAACCGACGCGCAAACGGAAACACGTGTTAAAGGCCTATTTGCAGTCGGTGAGTGCTCTTCTGTTGGCTTACACGGCGCCAATCGTCTTGGTTCAAACTCGCTCGCCGAGCTTGCTGTCTTCGGTCGTTTAGCCGGCGAGGGCGCTGCCAAGCGTGCTAGCAGTTTCACGGATTGGAACCAAGCGGCCATCGACGCTCAAATTCAAGACGTGAAAGCGCACATTGATCAGTTGCTCTCTAATCAAGGAGAAGAAAACTGGGCGGATATTCGTCGCGAGCTCGGTGAAACCATGGAAGCGGGTTGTGGTATTTATCGTCGAGAAGACTTAATGCAGGCCACGATTGATAAAATTGCCGAACTGAAAGCTCGCTACCAAAATATCAGCATTCAAGATAAAGGCAGTGTGTTTAATACCGACCTGCTGTACGCCATTGAAGTAGGCTATGGCCTAGAAGTCGCCGAAGCCATGGCACATTCCGCGATACAGCGTAAAGAGTCACGCGGCGCACACCAACGTCTTGATGAAGGCTGCACCAGCCGTGATGATGAAAACTATCTCAAGCATACTTTGGCGTTCTATCAAGCAGAGCATGGCCCTCGCATCGACTATGGCGATGTCAAAATAACCAAGTCACAACCTCAAGCACGACTGTATGGTGATGCGGCAGAGCAAGCGAATCGTGACAGCGCCGACCAACAAGAGGAGCACGCAAAATGACGCAAGCTACCTATCCGGTCTCAGTGCTCAGGTATGATCCCGCAACGGATGAGGCCCCCTTCACGCAAGACTTCGTGGTCACCGGTGACGAAACCATGTCGGTTCTGGATGCGCTGGGTTATATCAAGGATAACCTGGATAAGTCACTGTCTTATCGCTGGTCTTGTCGCATGGCCATTTGTGGCTCGTGTGGCATGATGGTTGATGGCGTGCCAAAGCTAGCCTGTAAAGCGTTTTTACGTGATTACCCCAAAGGGGTACTGATTGAGCCTTTGGCTAACTTTGCGATCGAAAAAGATCTGGTGGTGGATATGACACCATTTATTGAACGCCTTGAAGCGATCAAACCGTATATTTTAGGTAATGACCGCCGCCCCGAAGACGGGCCTAATACGCAAACGCCTGAACAAATGGCGCGCTACAAGCAGTTCGCAGCCTGTATTAATTGCGGTCTTTGTTACGCGGCGTGTCCGCAATTTGGCCTCAACCCTGACTTTTTAGGTCCCGCCGCCATTACACTTGCGCATCGCTATAACCTGGACAGTCGCGACGGTGGTCAACACGAGCGTATGCCACTGATTAATAGTGATAACGGCGCCTGGGGGTGTACGTTTGTTGGCTATTGCTCACAAGTGTGCCCTAAAGGGGTCGATCCTGCTGGTGCGGTTAACCAAGGAAAAGTGGCCTCCACGCAAGATATGGTGATCGCCATGTTTAATCCCAATAAAGAAGGGAAGGAGGTAACAGGATGAGTAACCGTAAACCTTATGTACGGCCTATGCCTCGTACTTGGTGGCTGCACCACCCGTTTTATCGCTTCTACATGCTACGAGAAGCAACTGTGCTGCCTTTAGTCTTCTTTACTCTCAGCCTAACCGCGGGATTAATTTGCTTGGTACAAGGCCCACAGGCTTGGCAGGGATGGCTTGACTATATGGCCCATCCAGTTGTGGTGTTACTCAATCTGGTCGCGTTAATCGCCAGCTTGTTCCACGCCACGACGTTTTTCAGCATGATGCCACAAGTCATGCCAATTCGAATCAAAGGGAAGCTATTGGATAGTAAATGGGTGATTGGCGCACAATGGGGCGCTGTGGCTGTAGTATCACTGATCGCCTTGGTGCTCATTTAGGAGGTGTTATGATCGATCCCAAACCAAAACGTTCCGATGAGCCAATTTGGTGGAGTTTATTTGGTGCTGGGGGGACTTGGTTCGCCATGTTCACCCCTATTACCGTGCTGATTTTAGGGATCTTAGTGCCGCTTGGTATTATTGATCCCAGCGCACTCAGCTATGACCGTGTCATGATGTTTGCCGAACATTGGCTGGGCAAGTTACTTATCCTCGCCACCTTAGCACTACCCATGTGGCATGCGATGCACCGCATTCACCATGGCCTGCACGACCTTAAGCTGCATATCGGCTTGGCAGGCAAAGTTGTCTGTTATGCGATTGCATTTACGGTCAGTGTCGTCGCCGCGCTTTTAGTATTGATGATCTAGCGTGTGCTAAACGCAATAAAACAAAAAGCCCTGGTGAATCACACTCAGGGCTTTTTATTGTCGGTCATTATTTTACGCGTCCAACATACTCGCCAGAGCGCGTATCGACTTTGAGTACTTCACCGATTTGAATAAATAAAGGCACTCGTACAACCGCACCTGTGGTCAATGTTGCCGGCTTACCGCCTGTGCCTTGGGTATCCCCTTTTAGGCCAGGATCCGTTTCCGTCACTTCTAGTTCAACGAAATTAGGCGGTGTGACCACAATCGGATCGCCATTCCAAAGGGTAAGCGTACAGCTGTTGTTTTCAACCAACCATTTAACATTCTCACCGACGGCACTTTCATTGGCCGCAATTTGTTCAAAGGTTTCGTTGTTCATAAAGTGGAAGAATTCACCGTCGGTATAAAGGTAATCCATATCCACTTCAATCACATCGGCCGCTTCAACTGTATCACCGGATTTAAAAGTCTTTTCCAAGACTTTGCCAGAGATCAGCTTGCGCAGTTTGACCCGGTTAAAGGCTTGGCCTTTACCTGGTTTCACAAATTCATTTTCGGTAATGACACACGGCTCATTATCGAGCATAATTTTCATGCCGCCGCGGAATTCATTGGTGCTGAAAGACGCCATCTTGATCCTCTTAACATCTTCGAGTTTTCACAAATGTCGCACATCATAACCCGAATCCAGCCTGCTGTTGAGCGAAACTGGATCAAAGAACTCGCAGAGGCGATCACAGATCCCAGTGAATTGCTGCAACTGCTTGAAATTTCACCTGAGGAATGGACGTCCGGTTTTGCCGCGCGCCGCTTGTTTTCACAACGCGTTCCTCGCAGTTTTGTTGCCCGAATGGAAAAAGGCAATCCGAACGACCCGCTGCTTAAGCAAGTGTTACCTATCGCGCAGGAGTTTAATGAGGTAGAGGGCTTCAGCGCTGATCCGCTTGAAGAGCAAGATAATGCGATTCCTGGGTTATTGCATAAATACCACAACCGCGTATTACTGATCGTTAAAGGAGGCTGCGCGATAAATTGCCGCTATTGCTTCCGTCGCCATTTTCCTTATCAGGACAACAAGGGCAGCAAACGCGTATGGCAAGGTGCATTGGATTATATCGCTGCACATCATGAAATTGACGAAGTGATCTTATCCGGCGGCGATCCCCTGATGGCCAAAGATGAGGAGCTCGATTGGCTTATCAGCGCCATTGAGCCGATGAATCATGTGAAACGGCTACGCATTCACTCTCGTCTGCCGGTGGTGATCCCAGCGCGTATCACCTCGGCACTTACTGAACGTTTGTCTCGCTCACGCCTGCAAGTGGTGATGGTCACTCACATCAATCATGCCAATGAGATAGATACCGAGTTAAGCGATAAGCTCCACACATTGCGACAAGCGGGAATTACGCTGCTCAATCAAAGCGTGCTGCTAAAAGGGGTGAATGACAGTGCGGATGCGTTGGTGGCACTGAGTCAACGACTATTTGATGCCGGCGTTTTACCTTACTACCTGCATGTATTGGATAAAGTCCAAGGCGCCGCTCACTTTTTAGTCTCAGACGATGAAGCGCGCGCCTTAATGCAGGAGATTATCGAGCAGCTCTCCGGCTATTTAGTCCCTCGACTGACTCGGGAAACCGGTGGCCGAGCAAGTAAAACGCCGCTGGATCTACATTTAGAGTGAATAATCAGTAACCCATTCAATATAAGCTGTTGATTTATTTTTAATTCCATGGCTTATTAGAAAGGCAAGCTCACCATAAGGATGTGTTATGTCTCTGATTATTCGTCAATACCACGCCGACGACATTCCGGCGATACGTGATATCTATGCGCAACCCAAAACCCAAGCGGGCACCTTGCAATTGCCGATGCCGAGCCTTGCCATGTGGGAAAAGCGACTTAATCAGGTACCTGATGGCGTATACCCATTGGTTGCCGAACTAGAGGGAAAAGTGGTCGGTAACCTCGGCTTAGTCATTGCCGCGAATCCTCGCCGTCGCCACGTTGCAGATATTGGCATGGGCGTTCATGATGCCTATCAAGGTCGTGGCATTGGTAGAGCGCTGATGGAAAAGGCCATCGACTTAGCCGAAAACTGGCTGAATGTGACACGGATAGAGCTAACCGTGTACACCGACAATCCAGCGGCTATCCATCTCTATCAAAAATTTGGCTTTGAAATTGAAGGCACCGCCAAACAGTTTGCGTTCCGTAACGGCGAGTTTGTTAATGCCTATTATATGGCTCGTACCCGCTAATCAAGCCACTCTGGCTGGCAGTCAGGTTTAGCATAACTCAGACGGCCAACACGGCTGGAGGTGTGGTAGCAATCTAATCCGCTCAAGGCAACGGTGCCTGCTTGCTCAATGTCGACAAAACCATCCTCACTGACACAACTGTCTGGCACGTGCGCTTCGATTATTTCCCCCACTAACAAGTGAGTACCATTGATCGCCATGGTGTGCTCTTCACGGAGAACAAGACCAAGGCGGATCGCGGCTTCTTGTACAAAAGGCGCACCAAACTTTTCACGCCATAAAGGCGTCAAACCAACCTGATCAAATTCAGAGATATCGTGAGGGTAACGCGCTGACGTTTGATGAGCCGCCACAATCATCTCTTTTTGTACGTGATTAAGTGTATAAAACCCCGTCGCTCTAATGTTTTCCAACGTATCACGCGGCACAGTATCAGGGCGGATTATCACCCCCATTAACGCAGGGTTTGCTCCGAGATGAAACACTGAGCTCACAATACATAAATTGGTTTGTTGGTTTGTATCGCTGGTGCCCAACAAGTTGGCTGATTTAAATCCTGATAAGCTGTTCACAAAAGTCGCACGGTAGCGTTTTTCCATCGCAACGATGGCTTCTTTCTCATACACGCTCAGTGACATAGGTTTCCTTATTTAATCTGACATTGTTGGCAGCGTGCTTGGCCCGTCAAAATCGCCGAGATCCGATAACGGTGCTGGGCAAAGAAAAGATAGGCTTTGTCTGCAAACCACGCAATAACCGGCCAGCGTAACCAACTCACCCAAGCGCCTTTTCCAACCGCATCCCACGCTACATAGGTTGCATCTAAACCATACACCATTTGCCCGTCACTATCTTGTGCATGCAAAATACGATTCGCCGAGCTGGGATCAACGTTGGGAAAATCAATGGAAAAATCCGCTTGGTGGATATCAACCAATCGCAGCGCATCGTCGCCATCCCAACGCGAGAGCTTACGCATTTCTTTCACACACAAAGGACACATGCTGTCATAGAACACAGTTACCATAATGGTACCTCCTAAGGCACTAATACGCGCCGGCGGGGACACTCGATCAAAAAAAGAAAGCCCTGACCGTCAGGCCAGGGCTCTATTGGTTTTTCATCAAAGATTAAAGATACAAAAAAGCCCCGACCGTTAGGTCAGGGCTTTGTATTTCTACTTATCAAAGTCTTACATATCTGCTTTGATGCTTAAATTTTTGCTAACTAAAGCTCAACATTAAGCTCTAATTAGATTATCTTGTTTGATGCGATGAGGATTTTGAATCGAGACGCGCAGTGTATGCCAATACATGAGCATCGCAGATATCAAAAGCATCGAGCTATCAACAAGATAAGCAATGAGAGCCTGGCGATGTCCTACTCTCACATGGGGAGACCCCACACTACCATCGGCGCTGCTTCGTTTCACTACTG